>JAZTZC010000001.1:0-5643 GCA_045637265.1 Eubacteriales bacterium
TGATTATTTGCTTCCCTCGCTTCGATGGTTTTTTCAATGGTGGACAAAATGGTCTTTTCCTGCTTTGCCATATACGATGCAACATCGAATTTCTTGGAGGATACCATGTTTCGTACCATGTAGCAGGTCTGACCGAGGGAGTGGTTGTACAGATACTCTGTGTCAAGATAAAGGGAATCGCGGATGATGTTGAGCATTTCCAGCGTTTCCTCGTTGCGCGCGTACTTTTCCTGCAGACAGGTCGAGAAATAGGTCGGCGTGACGGCATTGTAGGATTCCGCAGCCATTGCTTCCATGACGATCAGAGCGCTGTCTGTATCGGGGTTATCGGCGGGAATGCCCCACAGAGAAGCACCGTTGTATGCTGCCGAGTAATAAGAATCCTGCACTTCATCGAGCTTCGGCAAGGGAGCAATCGTGTAATCGTCCGTCATCTCACGGAATTCCACGCGGGCAGAGTCAAGTTCACGCACGATCATCAGCGCCTGAGAATTCAGGAACATTTCGTATTGCAGAGAAACATTCGAGGTAGAATAGGTACCGACGGTGACACCGTTGTTGTAGAATGCTTCCAGATAACGCATCAGTGATACAAGACGATCCTGATCGGGTGTGTAGGCAGGAAGACCGTCGGTAACGGTGATCTGATGGATATCGGCGCTGGTGTAGAAGGAGTCGGAGGAGTTGTAAACGTCCAGTACAAGACCGTACAGATCCTTATCATCCATTTTACCGGAACCGTCAAGATCAACGCAGATCTGCTTGGCGATTTCTGTCAGCTTGTCCAAGGTCCACTTGCCGTCGCGGACGAGTGCGGGAACATTTTCAATATTGTTGGATGTGCAGAGGGTGTCGTTTATGAATAAAACATAAGCACCGCCGAGTGTCGACAGAACGGAAACGTCGCCGGTCAGAAAGTACATACCGCCGCCAAGTGTCAGTCCTTTGACTGCTGCCTGATTCCACCAGGGAGCAGTCGTATCAATATGCGGCATGCCGGACAAGTCATAAAAACAGTTTTCAAGTGCCAGAGGTGTGATATTGGTACCCCAGCCGGAGATGATCTGCCATGCGTTGTCTCCTGCTGCAATCGAGGCGCGGATGGTGTTGACTTCCTGTCCGTAATTTATCCAGCCAGAACCTTCATACATTTCCCATTTGAAGTTCAGTCGTTCTTCCAGATCGCGGTTGCGCTGATAAATGGCGTCGTTGAGGACATCACCGTTTTCTTCGGCGGTGTAAACCTCCAGCATGGAGCCGTCATCACCGCGTGTGTGAATGGTAATGGTCTCGCCGCCAAGGTCGGTTCCCTCGGGAATGGCGTCCTTCCAGCGGGATTCGGTGACGGATTCTGCTGGATCGGATGCGGTCGGATCTGCGGTTTGTTCAGAGGTTCCTGCGGCGGATGAGCAGGAGGCAAGGAGCAAGGATGCGAGGAGCAAAGATAAGGTCATTGTGCGCATTTTCATGATAATTCTCCTTTATTCGCGAAAAAATTCACCATATTTTTTATTGTAACTATCATAACATATTTTGTGAAAAATGTCAATAGATAACAAAAGAAAATCAGTCTGACAGGGTCAAAACGACGAAACCGCAGAATGGAACTGCTCCGTTCTGCGGTTGTTATGTCAGTTTAGTTTGCTGATTCAAGATAGGAATCGATAATGGTGGTCAAATGCTTTTCCCAACTCTTCTTTTGTTTTTCATAGTAAGATGCGAAATTATTCTTCTTTGTTCCCATAAGAATGCTCATATAGAAGCCCATCATGTTGTTATTGCCGAAGACATATCCGAAGTCGATGACATTACCGCGTTCAATGATATCGATGATCTGCATAGAGGTTTCGTCACGGACACCGCGCACCTTCAGCGCAGTATCGTAAATTGCAGGAATGACCGACTTGTAGGATTCAGCAGCAAGTGCTTCGATGACGATACCGGCACGTTCGATGTCGGCACAGGTGGTCGGAATGGAAACCAGCGGACTTGCGCCGTCGGACATCGTCAGATAGTCAGTCTGTGCTTCATCCCATTTCGGGTACGGCAGGATTGCATAGTCATCTTCCATGTTGTTGAAGCGTTCAATGGCATGTAAGAATACACCGTTCATGAACAGCGCGCGTCCTGCTGTGAATACATCCTGATGAAGTGACCATCCGTCGGTTGTGATCGTACCGTTGGATTCATAAATCAGAGAATAAACTTTATTGACCATATCAGCTGCTTTTTCTTCATTGATGGACAGAACCGGCATACCGTCCGCATCACGGGATACGGTTGTTTCTCCGAAGGAATAGATGAACGGTGTTGCATAGGAGGTTACCTGTGCGGCAAGACCGTACTGATCCTGGTCGTCCTGCGTGCTGTTGCCGTTGAGGTCTACCCAGCTGTCTTTGACGAGGGAGGTATAATAGTCGATTGTCCATTTACCGTCAAGTACGGTATCATAAATGGTCGCGGTCAGATCAATGTCATTACCAAGTCGTTTGTTTAAGTAAACGCAGTAGGTGTGTGTCATAAAGCTCGGGGAAATGCTGCCTGCCATCGTGAAAATTTTGTTGTCGATGGACAAGGTTTCCGAGCAAAGCTGGTTCCACCAGGGTTTCTCAAGATTGACATGATCCACGGTATACCAATCAAGGAAATAGTTCTGCATGGCGAGCTTGGCCGAATTGATCATATGTAGGGAAATTAGCTGATATGTATCGTCACCTGCTTGTACGGCATTCTGGATCATAGGTGTTATAATGCCCAGATCGCCGCCGTCTTCGAGAATCAGATTGACATTAAACCGTTCTGCAACGCGGCTGTTGCGGCGGAATATCGCATCATTGATGAGAGCACCCGTTTCCTGTTCCGCAATGTAATCGGTACGTGTATAATCATAGGTAACGATGGGGAAATCCGCTCCGCCAAAGTCCTTTTCGGGCAGGTCGTCAGAAATTTGCTTTCGTGCTTCAAGCATGTCTGTGGGCTCGGTGACAGCCTCGGTAGCGGCAGCAGTATCCGGCGTTGTGCCAATCGTGTCTTCGGTGCCGGAGGATGCACAGGAGGCAAGGATCAGGGTGGACAGCAGCAGTGCCGTTAGTTGTTTGGTATGTTTCATGGTGAGATTCTCCTTTGCCAATCTTTTTTTATCATTATACCATAAGTTTATTGATTTAGCTATGGTCTAAATTCATGTGTGCGGTAAAATCTTTCAGAAAAAATTCAAAAAAGAGGAAATAAGTCTTGCATTCTGTCGATGAATCCTGTATGATATAACATAACGAATGAAGCTTTGCAGGAGGAATGAAAGTGACAGTTTATATTTTACGGCATGAAAGCAAACCGAAGGTGCGATTTGCGTGTGCGACGACGGTATGCTCCGATACGCCGCGGCATAATATCATTGACCGTCGAAGCAATATTCTGGAGATAGGATACTTTACCGGGACAATGCCGACGGTTCTTGATAACAAGACGGTAGTTGATGTCTCACCGCATTCGCTGTTTCTTCTGACACCGGATGCGCGATATGATATAATTCTTCCGGGCGGAGATTTTGGATATACAACCATTCATTCCATTGGGACTGAGATTGATACCCTATCCTTTGATGTCATGGAAACAGACGATGCAGAGGAAATTTACGCACGAATGGAATCGGTTTCGGATGCCATTTTTCTTCCGCGTGTACTTAATGCGGAAGAAGGCGATTTTCAGATGCTGGCGGCGCTGTTCCGTGAAGCGATCAATCATTTCGCAGCAGGCGGAATATCGCATGAATATCAGCTGATGTCGGTATGGTATGAGATTTTCGGGATCATGGATGGTATGTTCCGTATGCAAATCCGTTCGCAGCTGCAGATCGATATGCCGTCGGCAATGAGCAGCGCACATCTCTATGTACGCAAAGCTAAACAGTACATTTGCACCAATTACAAAAAGCATCTGACATTGTCCGATGTTGCAAAACAACTTGGCATTTCCACTGGATATCTTTGTACGCTTTTCAAGCAGGGAACGGGACATACTGCAATCGAATATTTGAATTTAATCCGCGTGCAGCGTATCCGAGAGCAGATCATCCGAGGTGATACACGCAGCTTTCCCGAGATATGCGCTGATGTGGGAATGAATGATATTCGTTATGCACAGCGGCTGTTCAAAAAATATTTCGGTGTGTCAATGCAGCGATGCCGTCAGCAGGACAACGGCATATCCCTCTATCACAAAAATCCGTGGAAGAACAGATCGATCACGATATTTTCAAGGATTCCAACTCCGATAACAAATAATGCAACAGCACTGCACCGTGAGGATATACCTACGGCTGCAGTGCTGAATTTATGATTTAGAATGTTACAATATGATAGAACCAGACAACACCTTCGCGCTTTTCCAGGGAGAGCGGAATACCCGCCATCAGCTGCTCACCTGTCAGCTGCATCATATCGCCGGTTTCCATGTTTTCAAAGAAATAGAGTGCTTCGGGATCATGCACAACCATGTGCAATTCAAACGTATCGTCCTCCGCGCGGGTGTTGCGGATCAGCTGAATGAAGCCATCACCCGCATCGGGATCGTCAAACTGCATCGCGTACCAGTCCTCGGGCGAGGCGTTACATTCCGTCAGCGGATAATAATCGGCGCGAAGCTCAATTTCTGCGGCACGACGCCAGATTGGCAGCATGACAGCGGCAGTTTCATATTCGCTGTCGGGCGCGTCAAAGGTTGTCATGTTGGTAAGTGCGGGTGCGAGTGCGCAATGGAATGCGAATCTGTCAACAGGCTTGCCTCCGTTCACATAGAGACCTTCGTCGTTATCCCAGCTCATGTTGTGCGCACGGAAATAGGGAATCCATTCAAACATCAGACGGTGCTGCTTCTGCTTGATCGGATGGTTGCCGTAGCCGACATCGGTGTAGTGCAGCGGTACGGCACGGCGCATGGTGTCAAGGTCATTGCGTCTGCCGCCCGAAGCGCAGGAGTCGATCCACAGACCGGGGTTGGCATCGATCAGTGCATCCCAGTACCGCAGATATCCCTGAACATGCAGGTTTTCCAGTGCCCCGATACGGTCTTCTGTTTCATGCAGTTCCCAGTACGGCGCGGGATTGAAGTTGAAGTCCTGACGGTAGAGATGGATGTGGTATTCCTTGATCAGTCCGTTGACGTGAGAGATCAGCCAATCACAGCAAGCCGTATCGCCGAGGTTGAGCAATGCCTGATTCGATTCGTTTTTGAGAAGCCATTCGGGGTGCTCACACCAAAGCTCGGTGCCCTCACGGACACGCTCCGGCTCAAACCACAGAAGCAGCTGAACGCCGTTGTCATCACATGCCTGCCCAAGCGGTGTAAGCCCTCTCGGGAAACGCTCGGGATCATGGCGCCATGTTCCGGTATGCGGCCAATCGAAGTTGCACGGATACCAGCCTGCGTCAAACCACCAGATATCGGGCTTCATGCCGCGGTCGATGTAGGTCTGAAGACCGCCAAGCTGCTGTTCTTCCGTGGCACCCGTAAACTCGGGACCGCCGACATTCCAAACGTGCAGACAGAGCTTTGGCGGAATTGCCTGTCCGTTTTCGCGCGGGAGAATGTGTGCAAAATAGAACTTACGCCACAGATTGCGGCCGTAATCCTCACCGCCGATAT
>JAZTZC010000002.1:0-3635 GCA_045637265.1 Eubacteriales bacterium
GGTGAGGAAATCGACCCGCTCAATGAGCGCTTCGGTGCAAATCATTCTGCCGATACCGATACACAAAAGCAAAGAAACAGTAAAAAAAGCAAATTCTGCCCGTACTGCGGCGCAGAGCTTGCGCAGGATTTCGTCTACTGCAATTCGTGCGGCAAAAAAATTCCTTGATTTCAGGCGGTTTTTTCAAACTCAATTCATAACGTATCCAGTTCATGTGAACAGGTCGCAAAATCGGTTCAACCAGCCGACACCGCGGCCTGTTTTCTTTGTACATTTTATCCATTGCATTTTTTGTCGGTTTGTGATATGATATATCTGATTTGTGCTTTGGAACGGTGCTTTTTCACAGCACAAATCCCTACATCAATGAAAGAAAGTGTTCTGTCATGACAATCCTTTTGTCCATTTCCATCGGTATGATCGCGGCGCTGATGCTCTCCCGTCTTGCGAAGCTGGTTCAGCTTCCCGCTGTTACGGCATACCTCGTTGCAGGTATCCTCGTCGGTCCGTTCTGCCTCGGCATGATCGGTGTCGAAGGTCTCGGTTTCATCAGCGAGGAGTCCATCAAGAACCTCACCATCATCTCCGATGTCGCCCTCGGCTTTATCGCCTTCTCCATCGGTAACGAATTCCGCCTGTCCCAGCTGAAAAAGACAGGTCGTCAGGCAACCGTCATCGGTATTTTCCAGGCAGTTGCCGCAACGCTCGTCGTTGACGCTGCTCTGATCGCGCTTCACTTCATCATGCCCGACAAGATCGGTCTTCCGGCAGCGATCACCCTCGGTGCCATCGCATCCGCAACGGCTCCCGCAGCAACGCTGATGGTCGTCCGTCAGTATAAGGCAAAGGGCGAGCTGACTGATCTTCTGCTCCCGATCGTTGCACTTGACGACGCCGTCGGTCTGATCCTGTTCGCGGTCTCCTTCGGTATCGCACGCGCCATTCAGAACGGTGCACTTGACATCGTCTCTATCATCGTCAATCCCCTCATCGAAATCGTTGTTTCCCTCGCACTCGGTGCTGCCATGGGCTTCATCATGAACTGGGCGGAACAGTTCTTCCATTCCCGCTCCAAGCGTCTGTCGATGTCCATCGCGTTGGTCATGCTGACCGTTGCCCTCTCCATGCTCAAGTTTGAGATCGGTCCCGTTCACATCGGCTTCTCCTCTCTGCTCGTCTGCATGATGCTCGGCACCATCTTCTGTAACATCTGTGATTACTCTGAAGAACTGATGGAACGTGTCGACGGCTGGACCACCCCGCTGTTCGTCATCTTCTTCATGCTGTCGGGCGCAGAGCTTGACCTCAGCATCTTCGCTGATATCGGTATCGTTCTGATCGGTATTCTCTTCCTTGCATTCCGTGCAGTCGGTAAGATGGGCGGCGCTTATCTCAGCGCAAAGTGGACAAACTGCCCGCCGAGTGTCTGCAAGTACCTCGGTATCACCCTGCTCCCGCAGGCAGGTGTCGCGCTCGGTATGTCCCTGCAGGTTGCACCCCTCGGCGCAGACGGCGTTCTGATCCGCAATATCGTCCTGTTCTCTGTCATGATTCTGGAACTGGTCGGTCCGCTGCTGGCAAAGATCGCGCTCACCAAGGCAGGCGATATCATCCCCGAGGGTCGTACCTCCGCAAGAGGTGTTGTTCCCTCCAAGCATAAGGGCGAGCTTCCCAAGCAGTAAAAAAGCTGCGAAGCAACGCTTCGCAATACCACGTTTCCGACAGGAAAAATATCACTTTCCCAAAGGGAAAATATCACGCTGACGAAGTCAGCATATCACTTGTGCAACATAAAGATTCCCCGTGTACTGCCGTTGTTGTGACAGTTACACGGGGTTTTTGTTTGCAAATGAGGCAGCCATGGCAATCGGATTCGCATCATGAAATGATGCTGAATCCATGAAGGAAACCGAACTTCATGAATCCGTATCCAAAATCTCTCGCATAAATCACCTGTTGAGGTGAATATTTCTGTTTTTTTGCAAATATGTGCTATAATAATGATAATGACCGCAATTTGCGGAATATGTGAGAAACAGGGAGATTACCATGCACACACTACTCGAAAAACTCTGGGATTTTCATCTGTCCGATCAATCACTGGAAACCGATCCTGATAAGATCATCATGGTCGAAAAGATCGCCGATACCCTCGACCAATTGCTTGCGGAATTAAACGACAATCAGCGCAAGCTGTTCCATACATACAACGACCTGCAAAACGAGTATCATGCACGCACGGAACAGAATGCATTTGTCGATGGGATTCACTTCGCCGCGGAATTTCTGACAGAAGCTGTGCGCGGTGCAAAATAATCAACCCTTTACATCTCCAGCGAAACCGTACTGCCCGCAGGTGTTTTCTTCACGATCAGCTTCCGCTCAATGCGGGATTTCAGCGCCCCGACGTGTGAAATGATACCGACCGAGCAGTCCCCAAGCGAAAGACCTGACAGGACATTCAGTGCCTGTTCCAATGCTCCCTCGTCCAGCGTTCCGAATCCTTCGTCGATGAACATGGATTCCAGCCGTATGCCGCCTGCCGCCGACTGGATTTCATCGGACAGACCAAGCGCCAGTGACAGCGATGCAAGGAACGATTCACCGCCCGAAAGTGTCCTGACATTGCGCACAGAACCGTTGTAATGGTCGATGACCTGCAGATCAAGACCGCTCTGGGTACGGTTGCTTTCCGCGGATTCCGCGCGCTGCAGTTCGTACTGACCGCCGCTCATGACAAGGAATCTGCGATTGGCTCGTAGCAGAATCCGATCAAAATACGACATCTGGATATACGTTTCGAGCATAATCCGCTCTTTTCCGCGCAGATTGCCGTTAGCCGTATCGGACAGCTGTCTGACCATGATGTACTGTTCATCAAGCTCCGCCAGCCTATCCGTCAGTTCACACATCGCAGTATAGGCACCGCAGATGCGCTCCCGTCGGTTCTGCAGTCGATCCCGTCGGTCATTGAGCCCTGCCCGCTCGGCAAGCAGTGCGTCACAGCAGCCGCGCAAAAGACCCGCGTCCAACTCCTCTGCCCCGGATAACTGTTCCGTCAGCCCGCGTACCTCGGCTTCTGCCGCCGTCCATTTGCGTTCCGCCTCGGACAGCTGCTCTTGCTGTCGGTGCAGAATATCCTTAACATTGCCGCGTTGGAATCGCAGATTTTCAAGTGATGCAGATGCCGTATGCGCATCGGGATACGGAAGCGTTCCCGAAAGAGATGCAATCTGTCCGTCGAGCTCTTCCATTTGTGCCGCATGGGATACGACTTCGGTGCATGCGAGGGTGTATTGCTCCGCTGTGGTCTTTGCTTTCTGCTCGAGCAGCGGAAGAGATTCCTCAAGTGCCTGTTTGCCTCGATATGCCTTTACCGCCGCGGCATAGGCATGCTCGGTGCTCTGAAGTGCTTGCGTCGCCGCTGTTTTTCTCATCTGAACCGCTTCTGTCAGATCATGTTCCACCCATGCACGTGACAAAGGCTCTGTTATACTGTCAGACAGTTCTGCAAAGGTTCTCAGCTGAGCACGCAGAGATGCTTCCTTTTCTGTGACTCTGCCCATCTGCTCTCCTGCCGCCGTACTTTTGATCCTCGCATCGTGCGCAAGCTTTTCTGCTTTGGTCTTTGCCGC
>JAZTZC010000003.1:0-17687 GCA_045637265.1 Eubacteriales bacterium
TTCCTAAGACCGCTTGGCCTCCGACTTCAATGTCAAGGGTGCGCCGCTCGGAACCCTGTGGTTTGGTGAAGATATGCCGACGGCATACGACAACTGGGAAGTTGAGGATGACATTTTCCTCAAGCTCAAGCCCGTCACGACCCTGCAGTCCCGCGAGGTCATCTCCGACGGTGCTGTGGAATACCGTATCCGTTCCACCTACAGCTTCGGAAGAAAATCCTCTGCTGTCGTTGATACTGTCTTCTATGCAGACAACGCACGCATCGACTACGAAATGAAGCTTGACTGGAAGGATCGCCATTCTCTGATGAAGGCAGGCTTTGATGTCAACATCCGTTCCGGCTTTGCAAAGAACGAAATCCAGTTCGGTCACGTTGATCGCGCAACCACGAAGAACAACTCTCTGGAAGCTGCAAAGTTCGAGGTCTGCAACCACAAGTGGACAGACATTTCCGAAACCCGTTACGGTGTTGCCGTTCTCAACGACTGCAAGTACGGTATTTCCATGGATGGCAGCGACCTTCGCCTGACCCTCCACCGCGGCGGATGCCGTCCCGACTTTGTCACCGACTTCGGTGTCCACACGCTGACCTATTCGCTGCTGCCGCACGTTGGCGCATTTGACGCGGATACCGTTGTCAAGCCGTCCTACATGCTCAACCGCAAGCCGATCATCGTTGACGGTGTTCTGGGTGCACCGAAGCTGTTCGATGTCACAGCACCGAGCGTCATCTGTGAAGCAGTCAAGAACGCAGAAGATATTGAAAATGCATATGTCCTGCGTCTCTACGAAGCAGAACGCTCCGCTGTCAACTGCACGCTGAACGTCTACGACGCAAAGCGCGTCTTTGTCACGAATATGCTCGAAGAGAAGAAGGAAGAACTCAAGATTGTTGACGGTGCAGTATTCCTGCAGTTCCGTCCGTTTGAGATCAAGACTATTCTGATCGAAAGATAATATTGACTATGGAATTGGGTGCAGCGATGCATCCAATTCCTGTCATTTCAGGTGAAAATATGGAAAACCACACTTATCAGAAAATATATCAGGTATTACAGACAGAAGTGTATAACCGTTGTATCCTGCCATCAAATAAGTTCGGTATCGGATGTTATTACCATATTGAAGCTGTGGTAAAAAACGCGGAACTGCTTGCCGAAAAATTTCATGCTGATAAAGAAACCGTCATGATTGCCGCATGGCTGCACGATATTGCATCTGTCACCGATTACAGCTTATACGAAGAACATCACATCCATGGTGCAGAAATTGCTTATTCTCTGCTTACCCAAATGCAATATGATACGCAAAAAATCCCATTGATTCAGAACTGTATCCGCAATCACCGCGGAAGCGTTCCGGGGGCAAAGGTCAGTGTGGAAGAATTATGTATAGCGGATGCCGATGCCATATCTCACTTTGACAGTGTACCAAGTCTGCTGTATCTCGCGTATGTGGAACGGGAAATGAACATTTCCGAGGGAATTGACTTTGTTCGAGGAAAACTGGAGCGGAGTTATCGGAAGTTATCGCCGGACAGCAAAGCATTTTATTATGAGAAATACAGAAATGTAATGGCAATTTTGAAATAAACAACTCGCCTACACCGCAGGATAAAGACAAATCCTCCCTATGATGTTTCGTCACAGGGAGGATTTTCTTATTCTGATTATGAAATCCCGCAATTACAGCGGATACACGATACATGCAAGGGATGTGATAAACCATACAACACAGAGAATCACAACCAATACGGAAACCGTCTTCTCCGATTGCTTTTTCTCGGGTTTATCTGCGGAGTCTGTCGGTGTTTTCCTTGTCCGCCATTGCAGAAACAGAACCACCAAATTGGAAATCACGACCAAGGTGCAGGAAAATGCCCATTTTCCCACCGGAATCGGACCGATCAGACAGAGCAGATTCCAGAGAATTGCAAGGATATATAAACCGATAAAACTGATTTTTGCGATTTTCATCATATCAATCAAATATAGTTTTCAATATGATTATGATCCCATTCACGGCCGAGAATCTTCGCACCCTTGACCAGCATATCGGTCTTTGCGTAACCTGCCGTGCCGGGCATACCGGGACAGACGGGATAAATGCCGAGAACCGCAAAGATATACCATGCAGAGGTCGTACCGTTGTCTTCATCACCCGGATAGCCGGTGGGTGTTGCGTGGAAGACGGTCGTCAGTTCCTTGACCCATTTGCTTGCCTTTTCTTCTTCGCCGAGCAGGGAGAACAGGAAGGGGAAGTGGAACGACGGCTGATTGGAGATAGCGCACTGACCGAAGTCGATTGCGGCAAGCTCCGTCATCTCGTGGATTTCATATCCATAACCGTCAACGATATATTCGGGCTTCGTTGCAAACAGCTCATCGAGCTTTGCAATCATCGCTTCACGACCGCCGAACAGTTCAGCCAGACCCATGACGTCATGGGGAACCGCAAAGGTAGACTGCCATGCACAACCCTCAGTATATTCACCACCCCAGCAAAGCGGATCGAAGTTGTCCTTCATCGTGCCTGCCTCGTCCTTGCCGCGCATAAAGCCGGTTTCGCGGTCAAAGAGCTTTTCGTAGTTCTTTGCACGGCGGTCATAGTTTGCAATGAAGTCCGCATCGTAGCCGAGGACTTCGGCAACACGCGCGATACACCAGTCACCGTAGGCAGCATCGAGCGTCAGGTTGACCGATTCGTGGTACTGGTCACGCGGCATATAACCGAGCTTGACATACTTTTCAGCGCCGTTTCTGCCGTAGCGGTTCTCGGGACCGTTGTGGTTGGCATGATGGAGCATACCCTCGAGCGCTTCCGTCCAGAGTGCCTTGGTACCGATGCCCTTGACTGCCGCATCTGCGATGACCGCGTCGATCAGCGTGGACGGCATGCATCCGACCTCACCGAGAGAAGGCCATCTCGGCAGCCATCCGCCGTCACGGTAGTCTGCGACAAAGCCGTCGAGAATTTCGGCATATTCGTCGCGCGCAATCAGTGCATACAGCGGATAAACGGTGCGGTAGGTATCCCAGAAGCCGTTGTCGGTATAACGGACACCGGGTGTCTTCTTGCCGGTAAAGGTGGAATAGTGGACATTTTCGCCTGTTTCCATATCATGCTCATACGCCTTGTGCGGGAACAGAACGGTTCTGTACAGGCAGGAATAGAACGTGGTCAGCTGATCTTCATCGACCGCGTCGATTTCAATGCGATGCAGAATTTCTTCCCACTTGTCTTCTGCTTCTTTTTGCAGCGTGCAGAAGCACTTGTCGCCCATGTCTTCGTTGAGGTTATAAAGTGCCTGTTCCTCGGAAAGATAAGAAATGGCAACCTTTGCCGTAATGTCGGCATTGTTGAACATGACATGACAGCCCTGACCGAGATTTTCAACATTGAAAACGGAGAATGCATCGGCATTGACGTCACCCTCGTTGAACTTGACGACGATATACATCTTGAAGTTGACAGGCTTGTCCTGGGAGTGACCGTCTGTCCATCCGTACAGCGTATTGGTCTGCGCATCGTATCTCCAGCCGTTATTGCCCTTCAGCGGATGGAACGTCAGACCGATGTTTTTCAGCATATCAAAATGCAGCTTGAAGATACCGCCGCGCTCGGTCGGAACGAGGGAGAAATCACATCTCTGGCGCAGGAAGCGAACCTTCAGAAGATCGGGACGGAACGTGGTTTCCTCAGGACGGTAGCCGGACCAACCGCCGTCAAAGCGTTCGTAGACACGGGAACCTGCTTCGGGGGTCATTAAGAACGTGCCGTAGTCGTTGATCCAGGGGCTGGGCTGATGCGTCAGACGGATACCCTCGACACAGCGGTCGTCAGCATGGAAGAACCAGCCGCCCGCATGACCGTTGGTCTGAGGCATAAAGCCTGCCATCGCCCACGGAAGCTGGGTATAAGGAAGTGTGTTACCATGGGAGAAGCGGTTGACAGACGCCGTTCCCATACGGATATTAACATAAGGAATGTAATTCATATCGTGAAATCCTCTCTTTTTGATATACTATCATTATACCCGAAAACTGCTCGCTTGTAAAGGGTCTTTTCGTTTTTTCTCAAAAACCGTGCGGATTTTTTCAGAGGAGGGTCTGCCATGTTCATAATTTGTGCTTGAATTTAACCTGCAAATATGATATGATACTCCAAAACGGAAGATTTGCAAAAATATTGAAAAAATTTCAAAATACAGGGAACAAAATCGGATTTTGAACATCTATATATTGTGTACGGATAAAAACCACAACAGGAGGACACCGACATGAAAACACGCCTTTTATCCGCCATCGTGACTGCTGTAGTCCTGCTGACAATGCTGTCCTGTCACGAACCCGAAACCAATCAGGGCGAAACCGATACCGCTTCCGTAACCGAACGCATCACCGACACGGAAGCAATCACGCCCGTTGTCACCGAATCTGTCACCATCGCCGAGGAAACAGAACCGATCACCGAAGCACCGATTCCCGAAACAACAGCGGCACCCGAGACGGAAACAGAAGCTCCTGTCGATACGGAAGCCCCGCCCAAAGAGCCTGTTCTTGACATTGACAATCTGCCGCCGCATATTCCCGCGCCGATCTTGTTTGCAGGAGTGATCCAGCGTCCGATGATGTACAGAGCAATCGGCACAAGTTCATATTTTTACTGTACCGGAATTACGGGTACACCGTATTCGCCCAATATTCTCTTACAAAGTGAGGAATACAACAGTCTTGTCAAGGGTTGGTACACCTTTTCTCCTGATTCCGATGTTCCGATGAAACCGCTGGAAACAACAGAGCATACGGTATCCCTGATCCTTGGCGAGGAAACGCTGACAGCAAGTTATTCCACGTACCAAATCGGGAATAAGCATTATACAGTTCGACCGAGCAGTACTACACAAGGCAGCGAAATACCTGAAACACATTTGATGGGAAGCATCAATACGGTTTGGTACGAAAATCCAAATCAATCCCCAGGTGCTCTTTCTGTCTTCTTAACAGACGCACGGTATATCTACTGTTCGCTGATTACCAATTCTGTTGAGGATATTGTCATTTATGATACTGTGACACAGACCTGGGCTTCCCTGCGCGAACGTGCCGAACCGACCACTCAGCGGTATGATGCATTGCAGAAAACCAATGTCCACAACGGTACAGACGGCTATGCCATTCTTTTGCAGGCACAGTTCAAAGTTGTCTCTCCGAACAATGACCGATTCCTTTACTGTGTTTCCGACAACAACGACCCGAAGAATACAGGCGGTACTTACTTTGTTTATGACCTTAAAACAGGCACCTCAACGCTTGTCTGCAATGAAAGCTGGGAGGGTTCCATCATTTCATATCATGAGGAAAGCTACGGATGGCTTGACAACGATACGTTATATATCATTCCAAAGACAAAGGGACAAACTGTGCCATATGAACCCTGTTATCTCATTCGATATCAAAATGGCTCATGGACCAGTAACATCGTAACAGATCATATATGGCAGAATCACCTCGTGAACATCGGTGCTGATCTCTATGTTGCCGAATTTGCAAATGACACTCGAAATTATCGCAATGCAGAAACCGGTCAGCCGGTATCCGATACATTGAATACATTCTTAAACAGCAGTTATCCACTTCATATTCTGTACTGGCGGAACAGCAACTTCCGTGTCCATCCCGATTTCGCAGTTCTTCACCATTACGATGGACAATTTACATTTCTTGATCTGACGACAGAACAAACTGATACGGTCACAGATGTTGCGCTGACATATGATGATTCCATCCGCATCACAGATATGTTCCTCGCGCCCGACGGAATCCTTTTGAATCTCGAAACACAGGCAGAGAGAGATTGTTATATTTATTATCTGCCGTATGCCTATCTGGAGTATTTACGATCATGAAAATCAGACATTTGATATCATCCGTATTCCTGACCGCCGCCGTACTCCTCACCCTCTCCTGCGGCTATATTGTCGAGGAAGAGGAAGACGAGGAAATCCCCACGCCGTTTGTTCCTACTGTCATTAACGGCTATATCGAATCCTATCCTGTCCATCAAGCGCTGACAGACACAGGTCATACGGTGTTCCGCTGTTGGGGTATTACGGACATCAATGCAGTACGGTTTTATAACGATGATCTCGAATATCCGCAGCCACCGGCAAACGATGAAGGTGTGTGGGGTTATTATGTCCCCGACACAGAATCAGACTTGCTTATGCGGGAAATCACCCCTCAAAGTCACACACTGATACTAACAATCGGTACCGATACGCTGACCACGGAATATCAGACTGACAGCAATGGGTATCTGCTCGGCGGACACGACACATGGGGCGGGATCACAATGGAAAGTCACTGTGTTTCGTATGGAGATTCCTTGTCGGTTCTATACGCCGATGAGACACATCTTTTCTGCCGACTGCGTTACAACCGTGTTGCAGATACACTGATTTATGACCTCGTGACAGAACAATGGTCAACGATTGACGGCGATATCCCGACGGCTGAACGCTATAACATCAACGCCGAAGCACAAGTGGAATATGGGAGCGGAATTCTGCTTTATGATCCCGTTTGTTTTTCGCCCGACGGTACACGTCTGATTTATCGCAGATCAGATGAATTCGGGAAGTACGCTGCAACGTGGTACATCTACGACCGCACAGATGAACGTATGATGCCGCTGTACGATTACAGCATGGAAAAAGTGACTGTCATGTCATCAACAACCGAGGAGGCATATTGGTACGACAATGATACCGCCGTACTTCTGCCTGCAATATGGACAGAAACCTATTCCGACGCGATTCTGCGGGTATTCTGTCAGTGGGATGGCGATGTATGGCAGACAACAGAATATCATCCTGACACGTATGATACAGCGAATTTTGAGGGCGCATATCTCTGGGAAACCGCTGATGACGGTACAGTAACCATCACTTCCCGTTTGACAGACACGACAGCAAGGTATACCGACCTGCCGAGAAGCATCATTCCACCCATCGGTGAATATCGACTGGTCGATTTTCATTATTTATACAACCACGGTTATACTATACATTATAATACCTACCGTATCCCAAACGAAAACGGCTCAGCAAACGAAATTCTGACCTACTGCAACGATACAATCTTCTGCGTTCTGCGGCTGAATGACAGTGCCGGAAAATCCGTCCATCTTGCACAGTTCGGTCTGTATGACTACCGCATCGAAGACGCGTTCCGATATAATGACGGTTATCTGCTCAATCTGATCAATGTCACTGAAAAGACATGGCATCTGACGTATCTGCCCGACACTCTGTTTTTTGAAAACCCATAAACAAAACAGCACCGAATCCGCCAATACCGTGGACTTCGGTGCTGTTTGTCATGCTTTATTCCGTTGTCTTCTTTTTTCTGCTGCCGCGCTTCTTTGTGGGTTTGCCTGTCAACTGTGCAAGCTTTGCCTGATACAAACGGTCGGCATCGAGCATCGGTCGATCCGCGTAAAATGCATGGTACGCATCCTCATCAATATCGCCCGCAGGCATCGGCAGGTCTTTGGCGGGAGCAAGAATGTCCCGCAGAGCCGCGCTGTCATCATCATCCAGCTCTGACAGCATACAGCCCCGCTCGTAACAGGCACAAAGCGCGTCCTTTAAGCCGACAACCACGCGCAGAGGGTCGTTTTTGTCGGCACCCATCATGACCGTTTCCGTCATGGATTCGGGAACATCGACGATCGGGACATTGGCAATGGCGGCGATCGTGCGTGCATGCGGAACAGCGGTCATCGCGGTACACGGAAGCTCACGGTCATAAACATCCTGATCGGCGGCACGGATGGCATACCGCACCTTGTTCATCTGATCGGCAAACGGGTCACCGTAGTTCTTCGTCGTGCCGTCATCAAAGACCGCAATGATGCCGGTTTTTTCTTCCTGCGCATACGTCACCGTACCGTGTTCAAACTCGTAGGTAAACACAGGATTGATGTTTTCGCGCGTCGAATGGGTGGCAATGAACAGCGCATCCGCGCCGCCCACCAGCTTCATGCGCAGAACACAGGAATCGAAGTTTTCAATGGGATTGACGCGCAGAAGCTCGGCATCCACCGATACAGGCATTGCCGCACGGTCGATGCGCTCACCAAGCACAAACAGCATGTTGTGCAGATAATGCGCCGCCGCATTGTTGGCAACGCTGTCAAAAATCGGTGTCCCGTCAGCGGCATACCGTTTTCCTGCCCATCCCGAGCCGCGACGGAAATAACTCTGCGCCCGCGGCCACAGCACCCGTGTCTTCAAATGCTTCGGTTTCCCGAACCTGCCGTCCAAAATATCGCGTTTCAGCGCAAGCATCGCCGCGCTGTGCGACCACTGATAGCCGGAAATGACAAACTTATACTCTCTGTCCGCAATCGCATCAAGCAGATATCCGTCGCGGAAATCGCCCGACAGCGGCTTTTCGCAGACAACATGACAACCGTATTTGAGCGCAAGCAAGGTATAAGGTGTGTGAAACTGAATCGGTGCGGCGATACAGCAGATATCAGCGGTATGTTCTTCAAAGAAGGCCTCGGGCGTTTCGTAGATCGGAATTCCGCGTTCTGTCAGGATTTCATAGCGCGGACTTGCCTTTGCCGCAGGATCAACAACACCGACCAGCGCACAAAGCCTGTTGTCTGTATCACGCAGAATTTCATCGACATACAAAGTACCGTATCCGCCGATGCCGATCAAAACGATCGCAGGCATATAATCATCCATGGGTCAAACCTCCGATTATTGTCATTCTATTTCCTTCATTGTACCCGCAAACATGGCTTTTGTCAAGAGCATAACGGAATTTGATGAAATTTTTTTGCAAATCCGTGAACAGCACTTGCAATTCCTCCGCCTGCGTGATATAATGAACGCAACAAATAAATTCCATTTTGGAGGGTTATCATGAAACAGTTTGACATCACTTATTTCCACGGTCCGTTTGCAAATTATGTTGTTCAGGAGGATGTCATTGCCGAAATCGCCGCATCGGGTATGACGCTGATGCCGCTTCACTACGGCACACAAACCAACAAGCAGGCACTTCCGATTCTCCGCCGTTTCGGTCTGCGCGCGATCGTTTCCGACCCGCGTATTCATCGCATCTACGGTGCGGATGATATCGCAGGCGCGGATGCCATGGCAAAGGAAGTTGTCGCCGATTACGCAGAATTTGACAACATCATCGGCTGGGATATCGTCGATGAGCCGAACGCCGCAAAGTTCCCCGTTCTCGGTGCGATCGTCAATGCCTTCCGCCGTTATTCTCCCGATAAGGAAACGGTCATCAACCTGTTCCCCAACTACGCGTCTCCCGAGCAGCTCGGCAATCCCGACTATGTTTCCCATCTGGAAGCGTTCGTCAACATTGTCCGCCCGCATCTGCTCTCCTATGACCACTATCACTTCCTCGGCCGTCAGAACCGCAACGAAATTCTCGATCTTGATGTCGACGAGCGCGAGCGTCTGATCCGTCTGTCCGCAGAAACAACCGAAAACCGCGGCGGCTTCTTTGAAAACATTGAAGATTTCCGTTCTGTCGCGCTCAAGTATGACATCGACCAGATGCTGATCGTCCTTCTGACCGAACACGGTCCGTACCGCAATCTGACCATCGGCGAGCTTTATTGGGAAGTCAATATGTGTCTTGCCTACGGTATGAAGCGCATTTCGTACTTTACCTATTGGGAACCCTCTCACGACGATCACTGGCAGTGGACCAACGCGATGTGCGACACCGAAGGCAACAAGATGCAGCACTGGTACGATGTCAAGGAAATCAACGCCGATATCGCACCCGCAGGACGCCGTCTGTTCAATACCAAGTCCGAGGAGGTCTTCCACATCGGCACGCCCGAACCCGGTGCGAAGAAATTTGAATCCTACGGTCCGATCACAGCCATCGACGGTGAGGGCGGTGTCATCGGCTTCTTTGAAGACGGCTCGATGTATCTGGTCAACCGCGACTTCATCAAGGACAATACCTTTACCATCCACACAGACAAGCCGCTGTCCGTTCTCTCCGACGACAGATTCATTCCGATCGATGACTGTGTCATCACGGTTGAACTCGGTGCAGGTGAAGCGGTACTGCTGAAGGCATAAGCGCAAACACGATCAGAAATTAAACAAGAACCGAAGGAGATTTCCATGAAACATTCATTATCTCTCATTCTGGTCCTCACTGCACTTCTGACCGCGTCTCTTACAGGCTGCTCTGACACCTCCGATAACACCCTTGATACCGCACCTGTCACGACCGGAACCGCAGATGTGGAAACAGAAACCGCCGACACCGCCACATATTCCCGTGATGTCCTGCCCGAAGCCGATTTCGGCGGCGCAGCATATCATATTATGGGACGCGAATACGCAAAGCTCGGCGACCTGCCCTCCTATGAATTCACAACCGACAGCGAGAACGGCGATCTTATCAACGACACGGTTTTCAAGCGCTGTGCCATTGTGGAGGAACAGTACAACATTGACATTACCTGCGAAACCTATGCAACCGACAAATCCGTCGCTGCTTTGGAAACGTCTCAGCTTGCTGGAGACTGTACCTATGATCTTGTATGGTCCCATATCAATTCCATGGTATCCATGGTGCAAAAATCTCTGCTGTCCAACTATTATGACATTCCGCACATCGATATCACATCCCCTTGGTGGAATCAGCTTGCGACAAATTCTCTGACCGTTAACGGTCGCTGTTATCTGCAGATGAACTACATTCCGTGCACAGGCGTTATGCTTTCCCACTGTCTGTACTACAACAAAGCACTTGCGGCACAGTATGATATCTCCGGACTTTATGAACACGTTCTTGACAACACATGGACCTTTGATGTCTTTGCTCAAACCGTCAAGACCGTTTCGTCCGATGTCAACGGTGACGGCGTCTATGACAGCGAAGACCTCTTCGGTCTGCTCGGCTCACACGGCACCGTCGGTGTGGCAATGGGTGTGGCAATGGATGTCAAGGCACTGGATATTGCAAATGACGGTACCTTCTCTCTTACTATGGCTTCCGACCGCAACCAGTCCCTGTTTGACCGCATCGCAGATCTTGTCGAAACCGATGCTGTATACATGATTACCGACTATGCGCTGGAAAACGATCTTGCGCGGATGTTTGCTGCCGACAAGGGACTTTTCTATTCCGGCTTTCTGACAGACTCTTATCAGTTCTTCCGTGATATGGAATCCGACTTCGGACTTCTTCCGTTCCCCAAGGCAGATACCGCCCAGGAACACTACATTACGACGATCACAGGCGGCACGGGTCTGCTCGGTATTCCCTTGGTGCTTTCCGATGCTGAAAAGACCGGTCTGATTACAGAAGCACTTGCCATCGAAAGTTATCGCCTTGTATACCCTGCGATCTATGAAACCGTCTTTGAAGACAAAGTTCTGCGCGACGAGGAATCTTCTCAAATGTTCGATATTCTGATGCAGGGCATGGAGATTGACTTCGGACGCACATTCAAGAGAGCAGAATATGTCGATCTGTTCGGTGAATTGCTCGTCAAGGGACAGCGCACGCTGATCTCCTCGGCAGAAAAACAGGAAAAGGCTACCGAAAAGCACTTCCAGAAAATCATTGATCTTT
The DNA here is from genome assembly GCA_045637265.1 of Eubacteriales bacterium. GTDB lineage: Bacteria > Bacillota > Clostridia > Oscillospirales > CAG-272 > RGIG3925. Next base: position 11,650 of record JAZTZC010000003.1, read on the forward strand.
ATTTTGCAGAAGAATGACAGATATGAATCAGAAACGACATATCATTTTAGGCACCGATTGGTGGACCGACTGTGACGATACCGCGGCACTCCGCATGGTCTGCCGTTATGCAAAATCCGATGTCTGGCAGTTTTTGGGTGTTGTGCTCAACGGTGCTGCACCCTATGCCGCAGCATCGGTAACCGCCGTTCTCAACGCAGAGGGCTTTGGCGACATTCCTGTTGGGATTGACACGGAAGCCGATGATTTCGGCGGTCGTCCGCCCTATCAGTATCCCGTCGCTCATGCGGGCAGAACACTCGACATCCGCAATGACGATCTTGAAAACGGTACTGCGTTATACCGCCGTCTTCTGGCATCGGCTCCCGACCATTCCGTAGAGCTGCTGGAAATCGGATATTTACAGGTTCTTGCATCTTTGCTTGCATCGGATGCAGATGATATTTCACCGCTTGACGGTATCGCATTGGTACAGAAGAAGGTACGCTGTGTATGGTGCATGGGCGGCAACTGGAAAAACAACGGCTTCGGTCGGGAAAACAATTTCTGCCGCAACAGCCGTGCAAGGATTGCTGCCGCATTCGTTCTTGCCAACTGTCCCACACCGATGTATTTTCTCGGATATGAGATCGGCGAGGATGTCTTTGCGCATCCTCCGCAGAACCCCGACGATCTTATCCGCATCGCCTTTGATACACACGGATCATCATCAGGACGCTGTGCATGGGATCCGCTTCTGGTGCATCTGGCATCGGTGAACGATTTCGCTTCTGCCGGCTATTCCGTTGTATCGGGTTCTGCCGCAGTCGATGCAGAAACAGGAGAAAATCACTTTACACCCGATCCGAGGGGCTCTCATTCCTATGTCATTCGCCAAAATCCGACGGTATGGTTTGAAGAACAGATCGATCGGATGCTTCAATCATAACATAACGGTCACAGACAGGAGTCAATCCTATGCTTCAACTGAACAAACACGAATATCTTGACAAGCTTCACGCCTGCTGGCTCGGCAAAAACATCGGCGGTACCATGGGCGCTCCCTACGAAGGAACACGGCAGTTTTTGGATATCAAAGGCTTTGCTACTCCTGGCGGAGAACCGATGCCCAATGATGATCTTGACTTACAGCTGGTCTGGCTGTGTGCAATGGAGGATGTCGGCGCAGATCGGTTCAATGCCAATGTCCTCTCCGAGTATTGGCTTGACTGGATTCCGCCGCACTGGAATGAATACGGCATCTGCAAGACCAATCTGCGTCTCGGTCTGCTTCCGCCGATGAGCGGGGAGGTCGACAACGAAAAATGGAAGACCTCCAACGGCGCCTGGATCCGCAGTGAAATCTGGGCATCCCTTGCCCCCGGTGTTCCGGATGTCGCTGTGAAATATGCGGCAATGGACGCGATGGTCGACCACGGTGTCAGTGAGGGCGTTTGCGCTGAAATTTTCACGGCATGCATGCAGAGCCTTGCCTATATCGAAAGCAACATCCGTACTCTGATCGATGCGGCACTGTCCAAAATCCCAGAGGATTCTATGACCGCGCAGACAGTAAAGCTGGTCATAGACTGTTATGACCGCAATCTTGACTACCGTGAGACACAGGAAAAGGTGCTTGCGCTCAATGCCGACCTCGGATGGTTCCATGCACCCGCTAATCTTGGATTTGTGGTCATCGGTCTTCTTTACGGCGAGGGTGATTTTCTGAAATCGCTGCTGTATGCGATCAACTGCGGAGACGATACCGACTGTACCGGCGCAACCGTCGGTGCAACGCTGGGCATCATCGGCGGTACTGCCGCAATTCCCGATGAACTGAAGGCACATGTCGGCGACCGCATCGTAACGGTTTCCATCAGCGGCATGTACTCCCACCGCATTCCGAAAACGTGCTCTGTGCTGACCGACCGTGTTTTCGCGCTTGTTCCCTCTGTGTTCCGTGCAAATCGCGTTTCCTTTGCCTTTACGGATGCAGCGACCGACTATCCTGCAAACGAGGTCGCATATTGGAACCGACTGACCTCAGCCGATATTCTCGCACGTCCTCCGTATTCTTATGATGTCACGGTTTACCGACCGCTGACCGTTCGTGTTGCGTATGACGATACACCGCGCGTGGGAACAGGAGATACCCGCCGTGTGACGCTGACCTTCCTCTGTAACCCGGAACTCTATGAATCGAGAAAATTGCAGATTCGCCTGCTGCTGCCGGACGGATGGAGCGTCGACAGATATGCCAGAACCGTCTCACTTCCGTATCCGCAATACGTTCATGGAATATACGGATCTGCGGAAATGGAATTTACCGTTACCGTCGGCGACAATGTCGATGTTGTCATGCGTGCCTACGCAGAGATTACATCACCGACCCTGCCGTATCCGATGATGATTCCCCTGATCTTCATCGGCTGAAAACAAAACATCGCCTGTTCCTCGTTTTGATGCGAAGAACAGGCGATCATTTTTATGTACGCACACGGTCAGAAATACCGAAAAAGGCTGCCCATACTGCTTCCACAGTATCGTTTACGCTGCCCCTGTTTTCCACAACCGCATCGGAAAAGGCTTCATACATCGGACGGCGTATCTCGTAGATTGCCGCGGGAGTCTGCGCCTGCGACAGCGGACGTCCGTTTGTCGGCAATGCGGCAATATCACGCTTCAACCAGAGAAGCAGCCCGTTCTGCGCCATCGGACGGTAATTTTCAGAACGCGTCACACATCCGCCTCCTGTGGCAATCACAAGGGAAGAGCGTTTGCATATCTCACAAATGACCTCATGCTCCATTGCACGGAACGCATCCTCACCGTCCTCGGCAAAAATCGCAGGAATCGGTTTTCCTGCTTTTTTGACGATCATTTCATCAAGATCGACAAATTCGCGACCGAGCCGCTCGGCAGCTCGTTTACCGACCGTCGATTTTCCGCATCCCGGCATGCCGATCAGAATCAGATTACGGCGCGACCGAATCATCTGTGCGGTGACACTGTCGCAGAGCGCATCTTCAAGCGGGTGTCCTGTGAACAACTCCGCACCGCGCTTTGCCTGTGCAACCAGCATCGAGATTCCTGATTCCGTGACACATCCGCGTTCTCTTGCATTGGCAAGAAATACCGTTTCAAAGGGATTGTAAATCAGATCCAGCGCACATTCCATCGCAGGAAATGCATCGGCGGGAATGGGCGATTCTCCGTTTTTGGGATACATGCCGACAGGAGAGGTATTGACAACGATTTCCGCATCTTTGTGCAGAGCGCGCATTTGGGGCGTATTTTCTCTGTGAGAAAGAACGGTAACCGATGCGGCACCGAGGTCTTCGAGCACGGCACAGACCGTCGGCGCTACACCGCCCGAACCGATCACAACCGCTTTTTTTCCTCGAACATCGTATCCTGAGCGGCGCACCATATAAGAAAAGCCGTCATAATCGGTGTTGTCTCCCCACCATCCATCGGGAGTGCGAAGCACGGTATTGACCGAACCGAGTCTGCGCGCGGTATCGGACATGCCGCACAAATACGGAATGATGTCCTTTTTATAGGGAATGGTCACATTGAAACCGTCATAGGGATTGGTATTGAGAAAGTCCCCGATTTCCGAGGGCGCAACCTCCTTTAGTTCATACGGATATGTCATTCCGAGCAGAGCATGAATCTCGGGTGAATAGGAGTGTCCGAGCTTGCCGCCGATCAGACCGATACGAAGCGACTTTTCTTCCTTCTGATATTCTGTAGCAGCGGTCTGCATCAGTTTTTGCTGATAGTCCCGCGACAGCGCCATCAGATGAACATACAGCGTTCTTGTATACGCCGCCATATCCTCCTCTGCCATAGCAGCGACCGCATCCAGCTTGATACGCTCTCTGCTCTCGTCAAGAATGGGCAGACCGTTTTCTTTTTTATAGGCGGCAACATCCGCCGCGACACGCATACGGCGATCAAAGAGTTGTACCATCTGACGGTCGATCTCATCGATCTGTACACGAAGCGCTTTTAAGTCCATATCTTCCATTCCTTTCGCGTCAAAGACCGATGCCGTCTTCCAGCATCGCATCCAGAATCCCGATTGCCGCCGCCGCGATGACGACCGGAACAGCACGCGGCACAATACAGGGGTCGTGTCTGCCGTGAACAGTCAGAGCGGCATTGTCTCCCGACGACAGCGATACCGTCTTCTGCGGAAGCCCGATGGACGGTGTCGGCTTGATGGCACATCGGAGGATAAGCGGCATACCCGTTGTGATACCGCCGAGAATCCCGCCGGCATGGTTTGAGGTCATACGGATATTACCCTCCGCATCCGCGTTCATCGGATCATTGTTTTCACTGCCGCGAAGCGCCGCAGATGCAAATCCGTCCCCGAATTCGACACCTTTAACGGCTGGAATCCCGAACAGAATCTGTGCAAGGCGGTTTTCCATGCCGTCAAACATCGGATCTCCCAGTCCTGCGGGCAATCCCGTAATCGCACATTCGACGATACCGCCGACAGAGTCCTGCTGTCCTTTCACTGCAAGAATCCGTTCCTGCATTGCCGTACCCGCCGCATCGTCAAGTACACAGAAGGGCTTCTTCTCCAGCTGGTCAAATTCTCTTTCAGATACCAGACAAGGATCAAACGACGTATCATAAATGCCGTTGATCGCATATATGTGCGCACAGATACGGATCCCTCTCCGCTCTAAAATCTGTCTTGCAATCCCGCCCGCAATGCAAATCGGTGCCGTCAGACGACCTGAAAAATGGCCGCCGCCGCGGACGTCCTGTGCGCCTCCGTACTTGATGTGTGCGGTATAGTCGGCATGTCCCGGACGCGGCTTGTCGGCAATCTCGGAATAGTCTCTCGAATGTTGATCGCCATTGCGGATGACGGCACACAGCGGCGCACCACAGGTTCTGCCGTCGAGCAAACCTGACACAAATTCGGGGAGGTCATCCTCCCGACGTGCGGTGGAAAAGGAATCACGTCCCGGTGCACGGCGCGCAAGAAACGCACCGAGCACATCCAAATCCACTGCTTCCCCTGCGGGAAGACCGTCGATCACACAGCCGATGCCCGGTGCATGCGACTGCCCGAAAACGGAAACCTTCAATCGGTGTCCAATGATACTTGACATGGGAACACTCCTCCTGTTTTATCGGAATTCTTCGGCATCCCGTACACCGAATACGGAAAAATCTTCAAAGAAGCGGGGATACGACTTAGCAATTGCGCCACGGTCGGACACCGTGACATCGGCGGTACTGATCAGTGATGCCAGCGCCGCACTCATAACCATGCGGTGGTCATTGACCCCGTTACAGCTGCCGCCTGACAGGACTCCGGTTCCGTCAATGATCAGTGTATCCTCCATTGTGTCTGCATTGCCGCCGAGTGCTGTGATCATCTCTATGACGGCAGCAAGGCGGTCACTTTCTTTGATGCGCAAACGAGCGCATCCGGTAATCTCTGATCTGCCAACCGCGGCACAGCACAGCATGGCAATCGGCGGAACAAGATCGGGAATATCATCGGCATCCACCGTGATCGGACGCAATAACCCGTCTATGGGCGGCAGTACCGTTACGGTGTCGTCATTCCACACCACGCCGCATCCTGCCATTGACAGAAGCTCGAGAATCCGACGGTCTCCCTGCACGGAATCCCGGTTCAGACCCGCAACGCGGACACCCCTTGTCATCGCGCCGGCACACAGCAGAAACGCCGCGCCCGACCAGTCTCCTTCCACCGACAATGCCTTCTGCGGGCAAAACGGTTTTGTGGGCAGCGCATAAGTATGTCCGTTATCCGTTGCAGATACGGAATAGCCGAATCTTGTCAATGCAGAACACGTCAGCGCAAGATATGGTGCGGATGAAATGGTTCCTGTGATATACAGGTTTGACGGTGCATCCAGCATCGGAAGCGCGAACAGCAATCCCGTAATAAACTGCGAGGAAACGCCGCCGTCGATTTCATAATCCCCTGCTGTCAGCTGACCGCGCAAATGCAAAAGTGATTTATCATCGGAATCATCATACAGGGTCATTCCGTGCCG
>JAZTZC010000004.1:0-2233 GCA_045637265.1 Eubacteriales bacterium
TGAACCAGTGCCACTTTGTGCCCTTGGGTTCGAGCGCTTCAAACGACGCGACAATACTCTTGCGGCTTGCACGACCGACTGTGAATTCCATCGTCATGATCGGCAGACCGAAGATGACCAGGAACAAAAGATAAATGAGAATGAATGCTGCACCGCCGTATTGACCGACGATGTAGGGGAAACGCCAGACGTTTCCAAGACCGATGGCACAGCCTGCGGAAATCAGAATGAATCCGAGGCGGGAACCAAACCGTTCTCTTTCCATAATGAAAACTCCTTTGGTCAAAATATTTTGGTTGTTTCATTATACCACATTTCCTATCGTTTTGTCTACCGTTTTGCAGTTTTTTCTTTCACAAAAATTTCTCTGTGGCATACAATGGCAGTGCGGTCAGAATTTACAATCGGAAAAGGAGTTCAATATGGCAATCAAAATTTATATCGATCAGGGGCACAATCCCGAAAACCCCAATGCGGGTGCCGAGGCAAACGGTGTTCGTGAGCAGGATATTTCCTATGCCGTCGGGCAGGCGCTGTATGATCTTTTGCGTGCAGACCCGAGCTTTGAGGCGCGGCTGTCACGCCCGAACTCCGACATCATTCTCGGAACGAGCAATACCACGAGTCTTGCTGCGCGGGTCAATGATGCCAATGCGTGGGGTGCGGATTACTTTTTGAGTCTTCATACGAACGCATCGGAAAATCCGTCGGCGGGCGGAAGTGAAGCTTTTGTCTACAGCCGTACCTCCCCTGCCTTTCCGCTGGCGGAGGATATTCTGCAGTGGCTGCGGTATGAAACGGGTCTGCGGACGCGCGGTGTGTTTGTCCGACCGGGATTATATGTCCTGCGCAATACCGCGATGCCCGCGACATTGATAGAACTCGGGTTTATCTCCAATCCGGCAGAGGCGGCACTGATGAGTGAAGAACCGGCACTGTTTGCGCGCGGCATCTATCGGGGACTGCAGGAATATTTCGGGATGCTGTAGTAGGCAATTCTTACTTGAATTTTGTATGATGCATGTGAATTTGTAGGAAAATTATCACGAGACAGCTTGACAATTATTTGTGAATATGATACAATAAATTATCAGGAATTTTCATAGATTTTCATAGAAAAGAAAAGGAGTCTTGTCATGAAAAAATCAGTCACACTTTTGCTGCTTGCTGCAATGCTTGCCGCTTCGGTTTCTGCAGCTTCCTGCGGCGGTACAGACAGCGGAACCTCGGCGGACGGTACTGCGGATTCGAGTATCGGAGATGCTGTTGTTGAAACGGAACCGATTGACCCCAGATTGGCGATTTCTGATGATCTGCCCGAAAAGGATTATTCCGGTAAGGCATTCCGTCTTATGCTGCGTCAGAATGTCGAATACGAATTCGATGTTAAAGAAGCGAACGGCGATACGATGAATGATGCCATTTACAACCGCAATTTGAAAATTTCAGAGCGCTACGGCGTGACGTTTGAAACGACAGCAGTCTCTGCGGTATGGAATGAGGGTGTTTTCAACAATGCCATTTCCACATCGGTCATGGCAGGCGACAATGCTTATGAATTAGTTTGCGGCTATATGTGCGACATCACGCCGACGATTACACAGGGCATTTATATCAACTGGTATGACATTCCCCATATCAACCTTGAAAAGCCGTGGTGGTCTGCCTTGATGACCGAGGCATTTACGATCAATGACCGCATTTACATGATTACGGGTGACCTGGCACTGACCTTCTGGGAAATGATGAGAGGTATCGCATTCAATAAGGCTGTTGCAGCCGCACAGGATCTTGAGGATTTGTATACCGTTGTCGATGAAGGCAGATGGACCTATGACTTTATGGAAGCGGTTTGCAAGGAAGTTTCCAAGGATCTCAACGGTGATTCTACCTGGGATAAAACCGATATGTATGGTTGGGCCAGCAACTTCTCCACCGGTATCGATGCCATGAAGGAAGCGTTCGACCTTGCTGTTGTTGTCAAGGATGAAAAGGGATTGCCGCAGTTTACGGTTGCTACCGACAAGACGGTTGAGGTTCTGGAAGCGGTCGGTGCGTTCTTTAAGAACCACTATGGCTTTATGGCAGAACCGAATATGGATGCGGATGCCAATACGATGTTCATCGAAGACCGTGCGCTGTTCCTCGCTCTGAACATGGATATCGTTTCGGATCTGCGTGAAATGAATACCGATTTCGGCTTGATTCCGTATCCGAAGTGGGATGAAGCACA
>JAZTZC010000005.1:0-2292 GCA_045637265.1 Eubacteriales bacterium
ACTGGTGCACCGCGTAATTGTCAAGCGAATGCGGTCCCACCGTGGATACAAATCGCGGCTTTCCATGCTCTGCCCGATACGCGGTGATACTCGGACAGTAACGCTGGGCGGAGGTTGAAAAGATAGGCGTATTGTGTTCCCGCGCGACAGCAAACAGCCGCTTACCGGAAGTCACATCGGGAGCAAATGTTTTATCAACAAACGTAGGCTTTCCGCTCTGCAGGGGCGGTATCGCGATTTTATTGTGAAGACGGGCATCATCCGCACCAATGACCATAATCGCGTCCACAGCGTCCAGAAACGCCGCAGGATCGGTATGACGGCGAACATTACGTTCCCGACACCAGTCTTCCGTCGTAACACCGCCCGGTGCATCCGTGTACGCAAACGCATCGGTCACCGCAGCATCGAAGCCGTATTCGGCGATTGCCTGCCGCAGAAATTCCGGGTAGTAGTTGGCATGCCAATTGTCAAGGTATTCATCCCAAAAACCGATTTTCAGCATCGTCAGTCCTCCTTCGGCGTATGGACTTCTTCCTCATAACGAATGGAATACGCCACTCTCGTCTGACGTGCATAATAACGGTCAGCCGCCATCAGGGCAATCGCGGCAACACAGCGCAGCTCGGCAAGCTCCTCCTCGGTCTTTGTGCCGAATGTATCGGAAAACGTGCCGCCTTCTTCTTTCAGCTCATGCATGATCTCATCAAGCAGACTCATATAATCTGATCGGTTCATAAACTGCATCTCCCCAAATTTGTAATATAACTGTATAGATAACTGTCATGATAAGCGCCGCCGTAGAAACGGTATGCACGCAAGGTACCCTCACAGGCAAATCCGTTGTTTTCAAGAATCCGCTGTCCCGCAATGTTTTCCACATCCGTGTCGGCTTCGATGCGCGCAATGGGATAATTTTCGCAGAGATAATCCCGCAGCATACCAAGCACCGCAGTACCGATTCCGGCACCGCGGTTATCAGGGAGAAGAATCAGCCCGACCCGGACAAGTCCTTCCCTGACAAACGTAATCTGCGCAAGTCCCACAGCCTCACCTTGATCTTCCACCAGCAATATTCCACCGTCATCCGACCAGAAGCCGTCTTCCTGAAATGCATTGAGCAGTGCGTTCTGTGATGTAAAACGGAATCCCTGATACGTTCCGTATACCGTCGGTAAGGAACAGAAACACACAAATTCAAGATCTGTGTCCTCGATACAGCGAATGCAAATATCACCGTGTTCCAACATAATTTCATCTCCCTCTGTCTTTTTGTTCATTATACAAGAATTTCACGAATAATGCAAGGGGTAGAGAAGAATTTCCGAAAAAACTCTTGCACTTTCCTAAAAGATATGTTACAATAATAATCGTACAAACAAACGGAAGGCAGGTATGGTTATGACGGAAACACTGCAGGCACCGCTGCGGGATATGAGCGACATCAAAATTTTCATTCTGTTCCTCATGGATGGAATCGGTCGTCCGCTCGATTTTATTGAAATCAATGATATCGTCATTCAGAACGGTGTTGTTCGCCCGTTTGACTTCTGCGTTGCATTCCCCGATCTATTGGAGACAGGACATATCCGCCTGGAAACCTCTTCTTCGGAAGAACTTTACTCCGTTACCGATATCGGTCGTGAGGCGGCACACAGCCTCGGCGGCAAAATCCTGCACACAACAATGGACAAGGCTCTGCAAAACGCCATTCTGCTGCTGAACCTCCGCAAGACCGATTCCGGTTACCGCTATTCGATCGAGGCACTTCCGAATGGCAAATTTCTGTTCCATCTCTACTATTCCGAAAACGGTACCGATACGATCACGCTTTCCGTTGTCACAGAAAGTGCCAAAGAAGCGGAAAACATGGAAATCGAATTTGAACAACACCCGGAGTTGTTCCGCCGTTCCCTGCTCTCGCTTCTAACAAACAGCGCCGCACCGATTGACGAATATGAGCCGTACCGATTACTGTAATAAAAAAGACTGCTGTATCGCAACATACGGCAGTCTCATTTTTCGTGTCTGTTGATTTTGGGCAAAACAAAAACCCCGTCACACGACGAGGTTTTCTGTGGGGTGAGTAATGGGGTTCGAACCCACGACCTCCAGGGCCACAACCTGGCGCTCTAACCAACTGAGCTATACGCACCATATGGCGCACCCTGGGAGACTCGAACTCTCGACCTACTGCTTAGAAGGCAGTTGCTCTATCCAGCTGAGCTAAGGGTGCAATTTTTATACCATCCTGTCTGCTGAAGGAACAAGATGATGTATGGAGCGGGTGAT
>JAZTZC010000006.1:0-2141 GCA_045637265.1 Eubacteriales bacterium
TCACAGAACGACATGGCTACGATCCGACTTCAAGCAGTCCGTCAAGGATTTCGGGTGTTCCGACGGCACCGTGACCGAAACGGAAATTATAGCCGCAGACACTGGCGCGTACATGACATTGCCCGATCAGAATCTCATCGACAAACTGGTCCGGGGACAATGCACGAACCTCGTCAAACGCGTACAGAAACGCATAACGGATGCCGTGTGCGGCAAATAGTGACAGCTTTTCCGAAAGCGTTGTCAGCTGTTTTCCTCGTCCCGGAAACGGCGGATCGGGAAATGTCCAGACAGCGGGAAGCGCACCGATGGCCGATGCTTCTTCACATGCCGCGCGGAGCAAAGCCGCATGACCGAGATGAACACCGTCAAAGAAGCCGAGTGCCGCGGAAACACAGTCGCAGGCAAGGTCTTCTGTATGAAGTTGTCGGTTTGCATTCTGTAAATCAAGTACAATCATCTGCTGTTACGGTCCGTTTCCTTGCATTTTTGTTCTATATTCTTATATGATACCCGATTTTCGATGGAAAGTCAAGTCATAAGTGTAAATTTTTCACGCACGGACTTTACTTTTTGCTCTTTTTCCTGTATAATGATAGCAGTAATTCAAGATGAGGTGACAATCGTGCAGATACTTGAAACAACCGATGTCTGGCATACGCTGAAAACAACCGAAAAACCGATCGTCCTCTACGGCATGGGCAACGGTGCCGATAAGATTCTTGCCGTGATGGAGACCCTCGGTGTCGAGGTCGCCGATTTTTTTGCGTCCGATGGATTTGTGCGCGGACATTCCTTCCACGGCAAGCGTGTGCTGTCTTATTCCGAGGCATGCGAAAAGTATCCCGATATGCTCGTCGTGATCTCGTTTGCGTCGTCCCTGCCCGAGGTGCTTGTAAAGTTTGACGAAATCGACGCCCGCTTTGAAACGGTCGCACCCGACGTTCCCGTGTCCGGTGATACGCTGTTTACCTATGATTGGTTCTGTGAGCACAATGCAGACTTTGAAGCGGTTTATGAGATGCTTGCGGACGAAGAATCACGTTCGGTCTATGAAAATATCATCAATTATAAGCTGTCGGGCAAGCTCTGTTATCTCCGTGCGGCTGTGTCGGATGAACAACAGGTCATGCGGACGTTGGTTCAGCCGGAGTCGGTACGGTCTTATCTTGACCTCGGTGCCTACAACGGGGATACCGTCCGTGGCATGCTCGATGCCGCACAGCATCTGAAAACCGTGTGGGCAATGGAGCCCGATGCGCGCAATTTCAAAAAGCTGTCCCTGTATGCGGAAGGGGAAACCCGTGCAGCTGTCCATGCGTATCCCTATGCCGCATGGGACAAGCGCGAGACGCTGACCTTCCGCGTCGAGGGCAACCGCAATTCGACGATCGCACAGAACGGAACGAGCGGAATCTCCGTCAAGCAGGCAAAGGAAAAACAGATCGAGGCAGAACGTCCCGATGCGGTTCTGAACGGCGCATCTGTCGATTTTATCAAATACGATGTCGAAGGGGCCGAGCGGGAAGCACTGCTCGGAACAGCGGAAACGATTGCCGCATACAAGCCGCGCATGCTTGTTTCGCTTTATCACCGTACCGAAGACCTATACGCACTGCCGATGCTCGTAAAAGAGTTGTGTCCAGATTATCAGCTCTATTTGCGCCGTTTCCGTTATGTGCCCGCATGGGATATCAATTTGTATTGTATCTGAAATATAACAAAAAACATCGCCGACCCTCTGTCATGCCAAATGCGTGCAACAGAGGATCGGCGAATTTTATTACTGTTTTCGGATCGTATAACCCACCCCGCGTACCGTTTCAATCAGCTTGATGCGGTACGGCTCATCGAGCTTGGAGCGGATGTAGCGGATGTAGACATCGACGATGTTGGAGTCCTTTTTCTGTACCTCACCGTCGGGCTTCCAAACAGTCTCATAAAGCTGTGCACGGGAGAGCACCACCCCGCGCTGTTTCATCAGACAGAGGAGCAGTTCGTATTCCGTCGCGGTGAATGTCAGAAGGTCGTTTTTGTAAAAGACCTGGTGTGCGGCTTCGTTGATGCGGATATCATCGGCGGTACAGTGCTGCTTCATGACCATTGCAGGAGCTTCACGGCGGCGAATCTGATCTTCCTCT
>JAZTZC010000007.1:0-3733 GCA_045637265.1 Eubacteriales bacterium
AGAAGATCTTTGCCGATTATCAGCGAAAAAATTTCGTTTGTCTCGGTATTGACGGATTCAAATTGGACGAATGTGATTCCGGCGACCACACCGGCAGCTGGAGCTTCCCGCTGACCGCAGAATTTCCACCAGGACTTGACGGAGAACAGTACCATGCGCTGTTCGGCACGTTGTATATGCAGACGATTCTGCAAGCGCTTGACGGTACTCCCACACTTTCCGAGGTGCGGAATGCCGGTGCGCTTGCCGCAAGCTATCCCTTTGTCTTATATAGCGATCTTTACGATCATGCGGATTTCATTCGCGGGATTGCGCAATCTTCTTTTTCGGGCATTCTCTGGACGCCGGAGCTGCGCCATGCGACCGACAAAGAAGACCTTCTTCGCAGACTGCAGGCGACGGTATTCAGCGTGCAGTGTCTGATCAATGCATGGTACTGTGACGAAGTACCGTGGGCACAGTATGACTGCGAGGCGGAAGTCAGGGAACTGCTGAATTTGCGCCGCACCCTTGTTCCGATGCTGAAAACGGCGTTTGATACCTATCGTGATACAGGAAAACCACCGATCCGTGCATTGGTTATGGACTTTACCGATGACGCAGAAACATGGAATATCGACAATGAGTATATGTTCTGCGAGGATTTACTGGTTGCCCCGATTGCATCCGGCAGGGGTGACGAACGCGAGGTCTATCTTCCCAGGTCCGCCGCTTGGTGTGATTATTTTACAGGGGAAGATGTTCTATCGGGTAAGTTTGTCGTAAAGACGAAGGGGATTCCTGTTTATCGCAGAAAGTAAATATTGCATGAGATAAGGATAAATTTGTGAAAGCATCTGATAACTTCCTTGGTAGAATGGAGGAATCATCTTGAAACAAGAAATGACCGCATACGCCGCAGTATCGCGCGGCAATTTACAGCCGATAACACTTCCGATTCCGGAGCTTGATGACTATGAAGCGCTGATCCGCAATGAGGGCTGTGTGTTCTGCAACACAACGGACCGCATGATCGTCGAGGAAGGATTCGCGTCTCCCGCATATCCCGTCGTTCTCGGTCACGAAAACTTCGGTCGTGTCGTTCGTGTCGGTAAAAAAGTCAAGAAATTCAAAGAAGGCGACCGTGTTATTTGCGCCAATGCGATTGTTCGCGGATTTGACGGTACATACCGTTCCGCATGGGGTGGTTTTGCCGAATACGGTGTTGCGGGTGATCTCGATGCCTATCTCGCGGACGGAGGCTCGGTCACGGAGGAGAACCAGTACCGCGGAAGGTATGCGATGAATCATGTCATCGACGGAGATCTGCCGTATGAAAAAGCCGCGCTGGTATTCTCGCTTGCCGAATGTGCCGATGCGATGCGGCAGGTCGGCAATCTGCGCGGAAAGCACGTTGCCGTTGTTGGTACGGGGTTCGTCGGCTATGCCTTTGTATATTTTGCAAAGCAGGCAGGCGCGGCATCGGTCATCTGTCTCGGTAGGCGCGCACAACGTCTTGTTACCGCAAAGACGATGGGGGCTGATGCCGGATTCACAGATCCTGCGGAAGCGGCGGCGTATTACGGTACACGCGGCGGCGCGGATATAGTATTGGAAGCATCGGGCAATCCTATGGCATTTGCAAACGGAATTCCGTATTTGCGGGAGGGCGGTCGGCTTTGCGCTTATGCGGTGGCATCCAAACCGTATGTTTACAACGAGGCACTGACGCCGAAGCATACGGCGTCACGCATTGATCCCGGCGATCTTGGCGAGCTGATACCCGGTGTAATGCAGCTGCTGCGCGAGGATCGGTTCCCGGTTTCCGCGATTTTAACGCATCAATGGGATTTTGCGCAGACACAGCAGGCATATGCGGCTGTACGCCGTGGCGACGTTATCAAAGGATTGGTTCGCATTGGTACATGATCGAGATACAGACAAACACACTGATTGAGGATAAAGAAATGAACGATTCATCCGTTAAGCGCAAACGAAAAATTGTGATCATCACAGCGTCCGTCGTTCTGACGCTTGCAATGCTTACAGGCGTCTGCGCCATCTATCTCGGCGACTATTACCGCGCGGATCATGAAGCAATCGGCGCATTTTTGCCGCAGGGGACAACGTGGAAGGAAGAGGCGGGCGGTATGGTTGTATTCCGGCCCGACGACGCCGATATGGGTTTGATCTTCTATCCCGGCGGCAAGGTGGAATATACGGCGTATATTCCGTTGATGCAGGCGTGCGCTGAGGAAGGAATTCTGTGCGTGCTGGTGGAGATGCCGTTTCATCTCGCAGTGTTGGATGTCAACGCCGCAGACGGTATCCGGGAGGAGTACCCCGAAATCGAAGATTGGTATATAGGCGGTCACTCGCTGGGCGGCTCCATGGCGGCGTCATATGCTGCGTCGCATACCGACGATTTCGCAGGACTTGTTCTGCTCGGCGCGTACTCGACAGCGGATTTGTCTGAATCCAATCTTGCGGTGTTGTCCGTATACGGAAGCGAGGATACGGTCATGAACCGAGAAAAATACGAAGCGTACAAGTCCCATCTTCCGCGTGATTTGGTGGAATCTGTGATTGACGGCGGCTGTCACGCATATTTCGGCATGTACGGAGCGCAGGACGGTGACGGTACGCCTGGAATTACAAATGAGGAGCAGATCGCGTATACCGCAGATGCGATTGGAAAAATGATGACGAAAAACGGACAGACAAACACCTATCGCCAGATCAGCATGGACGAAGCTGCTGCCATGATGGCGCGGGAGACAGACTATATCATTCTCGATGTGCGCCGTCCCGACGAATTTACCGAGGGACATATCCCGAATGCGATCAACGTGGCAAATGAAACCATCGGCACGGCTGAAATTCCCGAACTGCCTGACAAAGAGCAGCTGATTATGGTATACTGCCGCAGCGGTCGCCGCAGCAAAGAGGCATCCGAGAAGCTGGTGAAGCTTGGGTATACAAACATCGTGGAGTTCGGCGGAATTCTCGATTGGATGGGTGAGATTGTAACGGAGTAAGAAAGAAAACATGAAACCATTTCCGTCAAAAAAAGAAACGGATATTGTCCGCAAAGCCATGACATCGTGCAAATGTGAGCATGGAGGCAAGATTCCCTGGAATCATAACTATGCCTATCACAGATGGATTTCCAATCAAATCGGGAGCCGTAAAAGGATTCTCGATGTGGGCTGTGGTAACGGAACTCTTGCGTTGTTTTTGCGAAACGATGACAACTATGTTCTCGGGATTGATCCGTCAGAGCGTTCTGTATGTTGGGCGAACGAGCAGAATATGTACAGAAATGCAGCATTTATCTTGGCAACCTTTGACGATTTTCAGCCGAACGGTCAAAGCTTCGACGCTGTCATTTTTGTCGCGTCCATCCACCATATGAATATGGTGGAAGCACTCGAAAAAGCAAAGTCCTTGCTTTCAGAGAACGGTATTCTGATCATTGTTGGTCTTGCGAAGCCATCGAACTTTCTCGATTGGGTTGTGGAATTTTTAAGAATCGTGCCGAGCCAAGTCGTATCTGCAGTAAAGCGAAATACAACATCAGAGGAACTCGATATGGAGGTTTCGTACGATTTTCCGACGATGGATGAAGTGCGCCGCATTGTCAGACAGGTTTTACCGGGGCACATGCTGCGATACGGACTTTATTACAGATATTTATTGAGTTGGGAGAAGCGAAATCGTTGAGTGGTTCCAAAACCACATGACATAATCAAAG
>JAZTZC010000008.1:0-3442 GCA_045637265.1 Eubacteriales bacterium
AGCCATTGCAGGTCTGCAGCAGGTGGAGGAAGGCAGTTCTGTCCTCTATTATCCCGATAACTCTGAAGAAGGTCAGGAACTGCTGGGCATGAATCCCATGGATATCAAGAAAGCCGGTATCGGCTTCAGCTTTGTCCCGGAAGATCGTCTCGGTATGGGTCTGGTCGGCTCGATGGGTATGACCGAAAATATGATGCTCAAAAACTATTCCGACGGCAAGTCGCTGTTCCTTGATCGCAAGCAGTCCAAGGCACTGGCAGAGCGGATTCTGACGGAGCTGGAGGTTGTCACACCGGGTATCAATACACCTGTCAGACGTCTTTCCGGCGGTAATGTTCAGAAGGTGCTTGTCGGACGTGAAATCGCTGCGGCACCGACCGTACTGATGACGGCATACGCTGTCCGCGGACTCGATATCAACACCTCCTATACCATCTACAACCTGCTCAATGAGCAGAAGAAGAGCGGGGTTGCCGTGATCTATGTCGGTGAAGACCTGGACGTTCTGCTGCAGCTGTGTGACCGTATCATGGTTCTCTGCGGCGGTAAGATCACAGGTATCGTTGACGGACGCACTGCTACCAAGGAACAGGTCGGTGCGCTCATGGTCAAGGCACACTGATATCTCAGGTTCATTGACGAAAGGAAGGTTTTCAACGATTATGTCTCATCTCCCTCAAACACATAAAAAAGAACCGCTTGTGCGCATTGTCAAGCGCGATGCGGTATCTGCTAAAAAAGCATGGGGTATCCGCATCATCGGTCTTCTCTGTGCATTGGTTGTGTGCGCGGTTCTGATTTTCGCGCTGACCAAACTCAATCCGATTTCCGTCTATACCTCGATGTTCCGCGGTGCGTTCGGTACTGCCCGCCGCAGCTGGCAGACCATTCGTGATGCGATGATGCTGCTCTGTGTCTCGCTCGGTCTTGCGCCTGCATTCATGATGCGTTTCTGGAATATCGGTGCGGAAGGTCAGATTCTTGTCGGCGGCGTCGCAACGGCAGGCTGTATGATTTATCTTGGCGACAAGATGCCCACTCCGTTGCTCTTTGTCGTTATGTTCGCCGCAAGTATCCTTGCAGGTGCGCTCTGGGGCTTTGTTCCCGCGTTCTTCAAAGCAAAATTCGGCACCAATGAAACGCTGTTTACGCTGATGATGAATTACATCGCCATTCAGCTGACCTCGTACTTTGTTGCACTCTGGGAAAAGCCGTTTGGCTCCAATACTGTCGGTATCATCAATGACCGTACCAACGCAGGTTGGTTTCGTCCGCTGTTCGGTCAGCAGTACGGTTGGAACGTCGTCATTGTTCTGCTCATCACCGTTGGCATGTATTTCTATCTGCGTCATTCCAAGCAGGGCTATGAAATTCAGGTTGTCGGTGAATCGGAAAATACTGCGCGCTATGCCGGTATTAACGTCCGCCGTGTCATCATGCGTACGATGATCATCTCCGGTTCCATCTGCGGTCTGTCCGGCTTTATCGCAGTTGCTGGTGCAGGACATACGATCTCCGTCTCCACAGCAGGCGGCAGAGGCTTTACCGCCATCATTGTCGCGTGGCTGTCCAAGTTCAATCCGTTTGTGATGATTATCTTCTCCTTCCTGCTTGCATTCCTTGATAAGGGTGCTGCGGAAATCGCGTCGAAGTTCAATCTCAATGACCATGTTTCCAGTATTCTGAAGGGTATCATTCTGTTCTTCGTGCTTGGTTCCGAATTCTTCATCACTTACAAGCTCATTTTCCGTAAATCCGAAAAAGAAATTACTGCAAAGGAGGAAAAGTAAGATATGGATTCGATCATTTCTCTTCTGCAGGCAGCCATCTGCTTCGGTACGGTCATCATGTTTGGTTCGCTCGGTGAAACACTGACTGAAAAATCGGGCAACCTGAACCTCGGTGTTCCGGGCATCATGTACCTCGGTGCCATTGCATCCCTTGTCGGAGCGTTCTTCTATGAGCGCGCGGTGGAAGTGCCCAATCCCATTGTCTGTATCCTCATTTCCGTTCTCTGTGCGTTTACAGCATCCGCACTCGGCGGTCTGATCTTCTCGTTCCTGACCATTACCCTCCGTGCCAATCAGAACGTCACCGGTCTTGCGCTGACGATCTTCGGTTCCGGTATCGGTAACTTCTTCGGCGGATCGCTGAACAAGCTGGCGGGCGGTGTCGGTCAGATCTCTGTTTCCGCAACGAGTGCTGCATTCCGTACCAATATCCCGGCACTTGCATCCCTCGGTACGGTCGGCGATCTGCTGTTTTCCTACGGCTTCCTTGCATATACCGCGATTATTCTCGCGATTGTTCTGCAGTGGTACCTGAACCGTACCCGTTCCGGTCTGAATCTGCGTGCTGTCGGTGAAAACCCGGGTACTGCCGATGCCGCCGGTATCAACGTCACGGTTTACAAGTATCTCTCTACCTGTATCGGTGCCGGTATGGTCGGTCTTGGCGGTCTGTACTACGTTATGGACTACACCAAGGGTACATGGGCAAATGACGGTACGATTGAAGGTCTTGGCTGGCTTGCGGTTGCGCTCGTTATCTTCACGACGTGGAAGCCCGTCAATACGATCTGGGGTGCGTACCTGTTCGGTGTTCTGTACTGGATGAACTACTATCTGCCCGGTCTGACACGGTATTCTCAGGAACTGTTCAAAATGCTCCCGTATCTGATTACGATCATCGTTCTGATTATCACCAGTCTTCGCAAAAAGAAGGAAAATCAGCCGCCCGCAAATCTCGGTCTGGCGTATTTCCGCGAGGAGCGGTGACATAACTGCATATCAAAAAGAGCCTCCTGCGGCACAAAGGAAATGAACTGAACTGCCCCCAATTATGCGGACAGCACAAAAAAGCCTCCTAAGGTAGGTAATATAAATTTCTAAGTAGCAAACTGACTTCGTTTTTCGAGCGGAGTCAGTTTTGTTTTTAGTTGAATTCGCTCCTGATTATAAAAGTGAATGTACTCAGCAATAAGAAGACGCGCTTCAAGATATGTCTTAATTTTAACCCGATGAATACATTCGGTTTTGAGAATTGAGAAAAAATTTTCTGCCATCGCGTTATCATATGGGTTTCCCCTACTTGACATTGACGGTGTAATGTGGTATGCTTGTGTTAGCTTAAAATATGCATGTGAAGTGTATTGAAAGCCTTGGTCACTGTGGAGCTGCAACTCTGCAGTGACTTTCTCTTTTTTCTTAGCTGCTTTTATTGTATCCAGCACAAGATTAACAGTTTGGTGTGTTCCCGTCTTATATGGAATGATGCTATTGTCATACAAATCACGAATAATAGAAACCTGCTAAGAAAAGTCAATAGGAAAAAGCAAAAAAATCAAAAATTTTTCAAGGTAAAAAAGAGCATGGCAAAAAAAGCGGAGAAAAGAGGAATTTTTTCGCCGCTCGATAAAAGTGGATGTAACGGTTAAATAGAG
>JAZTZC010000009.1:0-4076 GCA_045637265.1 Eubacteriales bacterium
GTAATTATTTCGGTATGCCTTATGCCGAGTTCCGTCAGGATCTGATTGATAAGATCAACAAATAATGGAACTGTATATAACATACGGAAATCTGTCTTGCGTTTCCGAAACTGTTTTTCTTTCATCTCTTTCTGCATCCCGCCGTATCCGAATCGAACGCCGTCCGTATGCCGATCGTATAGCCTCTGCTGCCGCCGCGCATCTGCTGCGGTATGCGCTGTGTGATTGCGGTTATGCAGTATATGCCGATGCGCCGATTATCTGGGAAGGGAAACCGCATTTTGCCGATCCTGCCATTCCCGTGCGGTTCAATCTGTCTCATACGGTGGACAAAGCAAACGGAAGATTTGCCGCGGCTGTATTATTATCGGATACGGATGAGGTCGGTGTGGATGTGGAATTTGTGCATCCGATTCACAATCGAGAAGCGATGATGCGGCGGCTGTTTTCGGAAACAGAGCGATCCTATATTGAAACTATGGACAACGAATGTGCATTTTTTGATGTCTGGTGCGCAAAGGAAGCCTTTGTAAAACTGACAGGAGAGGGCTTCTCTCGCAAACTTTCGTCGGTGTTTGTGGATGTGAGCGCAAAGTCGGCTGCAAGCGGAGAGATGCGCTGTAATCTTCTCTGGTATACAGTCGGGAAATGCCGTATCTGCTGCGCATCTGACGATCTGTCGGCGAACGTGGAGTTTCGGGTGGTTGACCCCGATGAAATAACAATTTATCAGGAGGAAAAAGATGGAACAAAGAATCAATGAGCACTTGTTGATCCGCGAACTGCGCGAGGAGGACATTGCGCCGATTGTTGCGGCTGAAATCGCACAGGGGTGGCATGCAACGCCCGAAAAGCTGCAAGATCGCCTTGCGCATGCCGAAATCGGACGTTCGGTCAACTTTGTCGCTGTCTGGGACGATATTCCTGTCGGCTATGTCAGCGTTTATGATGGCGCGATTCACGGACCGTATGCAGGATGTGGTTATCCTGAAATTGTCGATTTCAATGTATTGGAAATCTATCGTCGGCGCGGTGTCGGATCGGCTTTGCTCGATGTCTGCGAAGCGTTTGCTCGGGAGACCTCGAATATTGTCACGCTCGGTGTCGGACTGCATTGCGGTTACGGTGCGGCGCAAAGACTGTACGTCAAACGTGGTTTTATCCCCGACGGCTCGGGTGTGTGGTCGGATAACAAGATCGCCGATCCGTATACCATGGTTGAAAACGGCGACGGTCTGATTCTTTACATGGCGAAAATATTGAAATAAAAAATTAAGGTTCTGTACGATCAGCTCGGTCGTACAGAACCTTTCATTTATCATTTCTAATTCCTAATTTCTCATTCCATATAATCCGTCGGATTGACATACATCCCGTCAACGGTCATGGAAAAATGCAGGTGCTCCGAATCTGCCATTTCAATGATCATTGTCTCGCCGACACCGCCGATGACGTCCCCGGCAAGAACAGTTACACCAGCTTCCATGCCGCGCGGCAGATCGGCGGAGAGGTTGGCGTACTGCGACTTGATATTGCCTCCGTGGTTGATTTCGATGCACTGACCGTAGAACGGGTCAAGCCACACGCGCTCGACAACGCCGTCGGCACAGGCGGTAACATTCGTACCGACGGGAGCGGCAATATCAATGCCCTGGTGAACACGGTAATCATTCATGGTCAGAGAGTAAACAGCGACATCTTCGGTAAATTCCTTGGCGATTTCGCCGTGGACGGGCATGACGGCACGGAAATTTTCGCCGTTGTCAAAAGCCGCGGTCGGCAGATCGTTTTCCTGTTCTTTGGGGATGATTTCTTCCATAGTCGGCTTGTCTTTGGGGAGCGGTTCCGTTTCTCCGACAATCTCGGTGTCGAGCGGATTTGCGGGTTTGAAGAAGCCAGCGTCTTCGGTTTCGGGTGCAGGATCGGCGCTTTCAAGCATCGTGACAAGCTCGGTTTCCTTGTCTTTTTTCGATGTTTCGGTTTTAGTTTTGCGGGATGCAGCAGAAAAAAGTGTCATCGTGCCGACGGCAAGCAGAGCAAGGACTGCCAGCGACCAGATACCGGCGGTAACAAGCTGTCTGCGGTTCGCATGCGGTTGTTTCATATTTGGAATCTCCTTTTGGGCATTGTTGCGGACGGTGATGTGTTGTCCGTTTGGTTGTAGTGTTGCCCGAAATCGGAGATGTATGCAGATGTTTGATAATTTCAGAGAAAGAAAACAGCGGCACCGGAAAATAGTGCTGCTGTTGATTGCTTTGTATTTACTTTTGATACTCTGCGGTTACAACGGCGTTTGTGATCTTGGTGATATCGATGCCGTAGGTTTCCCTCAGGATATCGACACCGAATTTATCGCGGTCAATGCGGTCGTGTCGGTGGAGCTGCTCTGTTGCGATGCCGCCGATATATTCCAGTGTCCCGTCCTCGTACAGCATATATTCGCCGTAGATGCCTTTGAGAATGCGAATGGCATCGAGATTTTTTCTCTGTTCATAATCATCCGTTTCCGTCACATACGGAAAAACAACCGGTTTTCTTCCGTCAAATGAAAACTCAACATCTGTGGTACCATGGATTTTTCCGTCTTGCCAGATTGCGGGGAATTCGATCCGCACTGCAGCCAGATGGTGATTATCGTCAAGGGTTAACGTGACATATCCCGGTCCATCGAGATCATCTTCGCACAGCTCCATGGCGCGGCGGCGGTATTCCTCGATATCAACGGTAAATTCCTGCGCGGCGGCAACCGTTGTATCTGTGTCGGGCTCTGTATCTGCTGGGATTTGCGGTGCGGCATGACAGGCACTGAAAAGGAGTAGGGTGGTGAGAATGCAAATCAGGAAAAAGGGAGTACGGTGATAAAATTTCATCATATGATATCTCCTTTCGGGATGATTTGTTTCTTTGACTAAAGTGTACCATATTCTGTGCTGTATGTCAATAGAAAAGGTAATATATCATCTTGGTTATTAAGCATGTGAAGCAATGCAAATCCACGCAGTGAAAAAGCGTTGGCGTTGTGTCTGTGAAAACACAACGCCATGAGGTGTCAGATTTTATTGAATTTGTCCTCCGGTACATACAGCGATGTAAACACAATCGCGTCAACCGGGAACCACACAAACAGCAGATGACAGAGAATCACCAGAATCTCGTCAAGCTGACGCAGTTCAAAGCGGATAAATGCCCAGAAGAAGCCGAAAAACAGCAGAAGCAGCGGCACGAGCAGCTTATATCTGCCGCAGACGGCGCGGACGGAGCAAACGATCACGGCGCACCAGAACGCACACTCGACAAGAAGATACAACAGCGACGGAACGGAAAACGCGGATAGGGAGCAGAGAAATCCGATGAGTTTCGTCAGCATGATTGTGCCGCCCAGCACGATGATCGACGGCAGCATTTCGGTGACATCTGCTTCTGCATAGCGGCGCACACGCCAGACATGCCAGACGGTGACGAGTATCAGCAGAACCGCGGTGATGACGGTCAGAAAGTCAAACGAAGTCACCGCACGGAACACACGCCATCCCTGCAGGGCAAGATAGCCGACCAGCGTCAGGAGCAGATACGTAAACTGCTTGGGTTTTGGGCGGACGACAAGCGGGGATTTGAATTTGGGAAAGCCTTTCATTGGCGATCATCCTCCCCGCAGATGACCTCACCGGCTGCCTTACGCGCGAAAATTGCCTCAAAGGCTTCCTTGTACGGCGGGTAGGCGATGCCGTATTCGGTGACGATACCCGCAATCAGTGAAGCATCCGTGACATCAAACGCGGGATTGTAGACCTTAACACCCTCGGGTGCCATACGTGTTTCGTACCACAGCTCGGTGATCTCCGTGGGCTTGCGTTCTTCAATCGGGATCGCGGCACCGGTCGAGCAATTCATGTCAATGGTCGCGGTCGGTGCGCAGATGTACAGCGGCACACCGTACTGCTTGGCGACACACGCGACGACGGAGGTACCGATTTTGTTTGCGGTATCGCCGTTTGCCGCGACGCGGTCACAGCCGACAAAGATTGCCTGTACGAGTCCCTGCTTCATAACGGCGGAGGACATATTGTCGCAGATCA
>JAZTZC010000010.1:0-2193 GCA_045637265.1 Eubacteriales bacterium
ACAGGCAAAGGATACGCCCGATACGCGTACGTGCATCGGTTCAGGTAAAGTAGAGGAACTTGCAGAGCTTTGCCGCGGCGGTGATATCAAGCTCGTCATTTTTGACTGTGATCTGACCCCGGCACAGATCAAGAATCTGGAAAAAGAACTGGACAGCGCGGGCGAGATTCGTGTCATTGACCGTTCTATGCTGATTCTCGACATCTTTGCGCTCCATGCGACGAGTGCGGAGGGTAAGCTGCAGGTTGAACTGGCACAGCTCAAATATACGATCCCGCGTCTGTCCGGTCACGGCACCGAGATGTCGCGTCTGGGCGGCGGTATCGGTACGCGCGGTCCCGGTGAGTCGAAGCTGGAATCCGACCGCCGTCACATCAAGCGCCGTATTGCCGCACTGGAGGAAGATATCCGCAATCTGGAAGCGGCACGTGCGACCCAGCGTAAGCAGCGCGAAAAATCGGGGTTGCCGAAGGTCGCTGTTGCGGGATATACCAATGCAGGAAAATCCACACTGCTCAATGCGCTGACGGGTGCGGGCATTTTAGCGGAAGATAAGCTCTTTGCAACGCTTGACCCGACGACAAGAAAGTTTGAGCTGCCCGATGGAACGGAGATTCTTCTGACGGACACCGTCGGTTTTATCCGCAACCTGCCGCACCATCTGATCAGTGCATTCCGCTCGACCCTTGAGGAAGTGCTGTACGCCGATGTGATTCTCGTTGTGCTGGACTTCTCCGACCCCGAATGTGACGCACAGCTGGCAGTGACCAAGCAGCTGATTACAGAGCTTGGCGCCGGTGACAAACCGATTCTGTATGCGCTCAACAAGTGCGATGTCCGCACGGAGGGCGCGATCAAGCCCGCGGATGCCGATTCTGCACATACGGTGGAGATTTCTGCGCTGACAGGTGCGGGTCTTGAAAAACTGGTCGATGCGCTCGGTGAGATCATCCGCGAGGGAAAGCGCGATCTTTGGTATCACTTTGATCATACCCAGGGTGCACAGTCGTCCCAGCTTTATAAATACGCCGCGGTTCTGCGGTGCGAATATCTCGATGACGGCATTTTTATGCTTGCAACCTCCGATAAGAAGGCACAGGGCATGTTTGCTGACTATCTCTGCGAGAAGCCGGAGGACATTGACGACTGATGGCAAGCGAGGAGCTGTATATCACTTTGGAAAAAGAGGCGTCTGCTTCTTTTATCGAAAAGAAATCGGAGTTTATCGGTTATGCCTGTCCGTGCAAGACCGAGCAGGAGGCGCTGGATTTCATTGCCAAAATCCGAAAAAAGCACGCGGATGCCAAGCATAATGTGTATGCTTACCAAATCAAGGAAAACAACATTGCGCGTTTTACCGACGACGGAGAACCGCAGGGAACGGCGGGGATGCCCGTGCTTGACATTATCAAAAAGACAGGCTTTACCGATGCCTGCATTGTCGTTACGCGTTATTTCGGCGGGATTCTGCTTGGTACGGGCGGTCTTGTGCGTGCGTATTCCCATGCTGCCAAGCTGGCGGCGGAGGCGGCACGTGTCATCACCTACGAGCGCTTCATCACCTGTGAGATCATTTGTGATTATACCGATTATGATAAAATCAGGGCATCCTATCAGGGCGTCGGTCTGATGGTAGACGGTGTGGATTTTGCGGCGGATGTGACACAGCGTCTGGCTGTCCGAGCACCGGAATACGACGATTTCTGTACCGCGCTGACGGAGCTGACCAACGGCACGGTTCTGATCGAAACCACGGGCGATCGGTTTGACTTTCTGTCAAATGAGCCATAATTTGCATCAAAACGGCATATGCTGACCATGCAGTCGGCATATGCTGTCGTTTCTTTTCCTGCGGGATGGCAATCCAGCGGTGAGCGAGACGATTTTTTTCGAAAATTGCGGAAAAGAAAAAGGGTATTGGAGCGGGGATGCGTAATTTAGATGTATACTTGCGAAAATGATGGCAGGGGAATGTACCGATGTCGGTTCATGAACCTATGAAAACAGGAAAGGAGGCATCTCATGGCATTGCCGGAAGGCTTTCTGGAAGATCTGAAATTCCGCAATCCCATTGAGGATGTCATTTCTTCCTATGTGTCTCTGAAACGGGCGGGCTCGAATCTTGTCGGTCTGTGTCCGTTCCATAATGAAAAATCCCCGTCCTTTACGGTGTTTCCCGCAACGCGCGGCTTT
>JAZTZC010000011.1:0-4252 GCA_045637265.1 Eubacteriales bacterium
GCTCCGTCATGCGGCTCTGAAGCGCGCAGAAGATGGAGAGGGTCTTGTACTGCGTCTTTACAACATCGATGACAAGGCACGCACTGCATCGATGACATTTACTCCTGCCATTAAGACGGTTCTTGCATCCGAGCTTGATGAGCGTGTCGGCGAAGCGCTTGCCATGGACAACGGTACGGTTACCGTCCATGTTCCCGCAAAGAAGATTGTCACCTACCGCTTAAAGTAATCACTTTTCTATACGCTCCGTGCTGATCACACGGGGCGTATGTCTTTATCGTGTCTTTACCGTTTCTTTGCCGATGTGTTAAATTTTTAATTAAACGGGGATTCATTGACAATATAAACAAAATATGGTACAATAGATACAGAATATAAAATGGGGAAATATGGTACTTCCAGTACCATATAAAGGAATGTTTTATGAGTAAAATCAAAAAAATCCTTTTTGATACCGATCTTGGCGGTGACTGTGACGATGTCGGCGCGGCGGCGATCCTCTGCAATCTCGTAAAAGCGGGAGAAGCGGAAATTGTCGCGGCAACGTACTGTATTGGCAATCCGTGGGGCGGCTGGTTTTTGAAATATGAGCTTGAATTTTTCGGTTTCGGCGATGTTCCGGTCGGCGTGCTGAAGGATGAAGGATTCATGTGGGAGCCGAACTACGCAAAATATTCCCGTCCTTATGTCGAGCGCATGCAGATTCCGACGCCGGAACTTCCCGATGCGGTTCGTGTTCTGCGCCGCGCACTGGCGGATAACGGCGGAAAACGGGATATCACGCTCGTAGCGGTCGGACCTCTGCGCAACATTGCCAATCTGCTGAATTCCGGTGCTGATGATATCTCCGAAAAGACGGGGCGTGAGCTGATTGCGGAAAATGTTGTTGAATTTGTCACGATGCTCGGCAATTTCACAAGCACGGAAGCGGTCGAATGGAATGTACTGATGGATATCCCGTCTGCACGCCTTTGTGTGTCGGAAATGCCTGTTCCCGTTGTTTTCGCTCCGTGGGAAATCGGCGATCATATCATCACGGGTCAGTCTCTGGAATCGGTATCCGAAGATCATCCTGTCCGCGCGGCGTATACGCTGTATGCTGACGGTAAGCATCACACCCGCATGAGCTGGGATCTTGTCACGGTATACTGTGCCGTGCGTTCAGACACACCGCTGTATGAGAGAAAGCCCCTTCATGCTGTGGTCAACGAACGTGGTGTGACGCTGCCGGAATGTGGAGACGACATGGCTTGTCTTGTGCAGCTGGCAGACGATAACGAAATTGTATCAACGCTCAATGCGCTGATGCTGTAATCGTGCTGATATGAAAGAGCCCACTCGGTTTTACCGCGCGATGCTGTTGTTTCAGGTTTACTCAAGTGCTATCGCGTCCATCGTGTGTCCGCCGCTTTTGCTGGGATTGCTCGGTAATTACCTGCACACGCATTTTGGCTGGAATCGCGGCTGGATGGCTATATTGATCCTGTTCGGTTTGTTCATCGGGTTTTCTTCGGCGATCTCTTATCTGAAAAAATCGGCGAAGATCACCGCATGGCGTAGTCAGACAGAACGTGACAGTCCGTATCGTATCCGCAAACAGAATGAAGACAAAAAGTCATGAACATAATGGTATAAGGTGACAATGCTGACTCAAACGGTTACATTCAAAGAAACTCTGAAAATTCTGATCGGCGAAGCCATCGTGCTTGCGTTGATGTTTTGCGTATTTTTTCTGTTCGGCCGTTTTGATCTTACGGTTGTATGGGGCGGTTTGCTTGGTGCCGCGGCAAATCTGATTTATTTTCTCATGATCTGTTTCAGTGTAAACAGCGCGGTACATGAAGAAGACAAAAAGCGCCAGAAACTGTCGCTTTCAATATCATACTATCTGCGGCTTGCCGTTCTCGGGATTCTGATCGCAATCGGATTCAAACTGGACTGTTTCAACAATATTGCAGTGATCATTCCGGTATTTGCGACGCGCCCGATTATTACGGTCACAGAAGTTTTAAGGAAGGGGGGTAAGGAATAATACTATGGACGGTCCCCGCATATTATGGACGATTCCCATTCTCGGCGGTATCACCATTACGCAGACAACGCTGACATCCTGGATTGCTATGATCGTCATCATGGCGGCGGCATGGTTTTTGTCTCGGAATTTATCCGTGGATAAACCAAGCAAAAAACAGATTGTTCTGGAAAAAATCATCGGTATGCTCTATGATATGGTCGAGAGCACGATGGGGAAGCACAACCTGCATTTTGCGCCGTATATCGGTGCTTTGTTTGCTTCTTCCATTGTCGGTACACTGCTCGGTATGACGAATATCCTGCGTTCCGCAACGGCGGATCTCAGCACAACGGCGGCGTGGGCACTCGCAACGACGGTGCTGACCTGGTACGGCGGCATCAAAAACAACGGTTTTGGTGGTTGGCTCAAGGGCTTTACCGAACCCGTTGCTGTTATGACACCGATGAACATTGTATCGGAACTTGCAAATCCGATCTCTATGTCCTTCCGTCACTTCGGCAATATTGCCGGCGGCTCGGTTCTGACGACACTGATCTACTCGGCACTTGCCGCACTCAGTTCGTTCTTACTGCAGTGGATTCCCGTGAAGATGATCAATACGATCCCGATCTTCCAACTCGGTATTCCGGCGTTCTTATCGATTTATTTCGACTTGTTCTCCGGATTTGTACAGGCTTTGGTCTTCTCGATGCTGACCATGGTCTACGTCGGCGGCGCTTTCCCGCCCAAGGAACTTGAAAACTGAATCTGAATCGTAACACGATTTCAAAAATCAAAACATTATTTTTGGAGGTAACAATATTATGGAAATGGCAGATGCAATCGTAAAGGCAGCTTGTGCACTTGGTGCAGGTCTTGCAATGGGTCTGGGTGCTATCGGTCCCGCAATCGGTGAAGGTAATGCGGTCGGTAAGGCACTGGAAGGTATGGCTCGTCAGCCTGAGGCATCCGGCGATCTTCGTTCCACGATGATTCTCGGTTGTGCAATTACCGAATCTACCGGTATTTACTCGCTGGTCGTAGCACTTCTTCTGCTGTTCGTATTCTGATATCGGAACACTCGCTATCCTATCACGAACAAAAATAAAGGACGGAAGTTATTATGCCCGAATATCAATCTTTTGTCGGTCTTGATATCTGGACAATGATCTTTGCATGGGGAAACCTGATCATTCTGTTTCTCTTTCTGAAAAAGATCTTATTTGTGCCGCTCAAGAATATCATCGATCAGCGACAAAAGCAAATCAAGGATATGTATGACGAAGCGCAGACCGATCGGGAAGCCGCTGCCGCCATGCGTGTCGAATATGAAGAAAAACTCGCACAGGCAAGTGCGCAGGGTGAGGAAATCATCCGTTCCGCGACTGCCCGTGCTCATAAGCAGGAGGAGGACATCATCCGTGAGGCGAATGAAACTGCCTCCAAGAACCTCCGCCGTGCCGACGAGCAGATTGAAATGGAAAAGAAGAAGGCTCTGAACCAGATCAAGGATGAAGTCTCGTCGATGGCAGTGGATATTGCGTCCGCAGTCATTGAAAAGAATCTTTCGGAGGAAGATAACCGGGAGATCGTTGACCGCTTTATTGGTCAGCTCGGAGAAGATCAATGATCGCCGCCGAGGAATACGGGCGTGCACTGTTTATGCTCGCCAAGGAAGCAGGGGAAGACGGTCCGTCGGAATACCTCTGCACTCTTGAGCAGATAGATGCACTCCTACAGACAAAGCCGGAATATCTGAAACTGCTTGACACTCCCGCCGTTCCGATCGATGAAAGACTCGGTCTGATCGATGAAGCCTTCGGGGTGTGTGAGAAAAACATCATCAACTTTTTCAAGATTCTCTGTGAAAAATATGCGTTCTGCCAACTGCATGACTGCGTCAAGGCATATCAGAAGATGTACCGAGAAGTGTATGCGGTTGCAGAGGTCACTTGTACCACCGCTCATCCGTTGACGGAGCAGCAAAAAGAAGCGCTTTATGATAAGCTGTACAGCATGACCGGAAAAGAGATCATTCTGACCTGCCACATCGATCCTTCGCTGGTCGGCGGTATGGTTCTTGTTATCGACGGAAAACAGTTGGACGGTTCCGTGAAGGCACGTCTTGATACGTTCCGCCGGAATCTGGCAGAAATCATTGTCTAAAGAAAGGAGATAACTTTTGCAGAGCAAGAGTTATGATCGAATATGCAGCTGAAAATAGACGATATCAGCAAA
>JAZTZC010000012.1:0-3760 GCA_045637265.1 Eubacteriales bacterium
TTATGAAGACAACGGCGCATGCTACTTAAAGACACACTACTACGGCGGCATCAAGAAGTGGCAGTGGGTCACCATTCCGCTGGCAATTCACGGTACTGTCTGCAAGAACGACGGCACGACCGTTGATATCTGCATCGGTGAGGACGACAACGATCCGATCTTCTACATCACCGACATTCTGCCGCACCTCGGTCACGAGCAGAACGGCCGCCCGATGGGTTCTGCCATCGACGGCGAAAGCCTCAACGTCATGGTTACGGCATCTCCGTTTGACGACGACAAGGCTGACCAGAAGTATAAGCTGAACTTCCTCGCAGCAATGTACGAAAAGTACGGCATCACCGAACGCGACCTGATGAGCGCAGAAATCTCTATCGTTCCCGCAATGAAGGCACGCGACCTCGGTCTCGACCGTGCGCTCATCGCTGCATACGGTCACGATGACCGCGTCTGCGCATACCCGATGATGCTCGCTACCGTTGAAGCGGAAAATCCCGTTCACACGCTGTATGCGATCTTCGCAGATAAGGAAGAAACCGGCTCCGACGGTCCGACCGGTATGCAGGGCAGCCTCATGACCGACGTCTTCTCTGATCTTGCAAACACGATGGGTGCAAACATCAATGTTGTCCGCGCAAACTCCAAGTGTCTGTCCGCTGACGTCAACGCGGCATTCGATCCCAAGTTCGGCGGTCAGTTCGAAGCACGCAACTCCTCTTATATCAATAAGGGCGTTGTCGTCACCAAGTACACCGGCGGCGGCGGTAAGGGCGGCACAAACGATGCATCCGCAGAATATGTCGGCTACATCCACAACCTGCTCATCCGTGAAGGCATCCTGTTCCAGACCGGTGAGCTGGGCAGAGTCGATGCAGGCGGCGGCGGGACCGTTGCAAAGTTCATCTCCATGAAGAATATCGACACCATCGACATCGGTGTCCCGGTTCTCTCCATGCACGCACCGTACGAAGTCGTTTCCAAGTACGACATCTACGAAACCTATCGCTGCGTCAAGGCGTTCAACGAAGATATCTGATTACAGCCAAACTATGCGGCGCAGTCGATACCATGACAGTATCGGCTGCGCTTTCTGATTTTGAGGACAGAGTTTTCACCGCCGGACGGGACGGATCACCCCGCATGCGATCTTTGCGCCGGGATTGCCCGATGGCTGGGTATGAAAATCGTCGGGACCTGCGTGGATCATGACGGTCAGACCGAGGATATCACGGACAGAAAAGCGCCCTGTCAGAAATACGGAAAATGCGTTTCCCATCACTCCAAACAGCGGCGGCAGATCACCGGCATGATACGGATGCGGACAGCCCCACGGATCATAATGGGTTCCGGACAGGGGAAACGGTTCACTGCCGTGATCCTCACAACTGTCACCGTTATGAATATGAAACGCAAAGATCGGCATCTCACACCGTTCATCCGAGACAGGCAGTCCCATCACCTCTGCCATGACAAGAACACCCGCCGGTGTTTCGTAAAACTTGACTGACCCGCGGATATCGGGATAGCTTGTTCCGCCAACCATCTCGGCATAGGCATCGGGTTTTCGCCGTCCGATACCTGACAGAAACGGACGTCGGATTGGATCTCGATACATCAATACAACACCTCACAAATCACAAAACTCCTTACAGTATATGCACACATCCGAAACCGGTGCAGACAATTCTCCGTGATACCGTGATCGGATGACAATTTTACCATGTCACAAACGAGGATAAGAACATGATTATCAGAAAAGCAGCTGCTGCTGATGCACAAGCATTGAAAACGCTCTATTTTGAGCATCTGACCAATTATCCACCCAAAGAAGAACAGGATATGACCAAGTGGGCGCATCTGCTTGACAGATTTGAACAGGATGACAAGATGTACCTGTTGGTTCTCGAGGAAAACGGCACTGTTGTTTCCTCTGTACAGATGGCAATCATTGAAAACTTAACCCACAATGTACGTCCTTTTGCAGTAATCGAAAACGTAGTAACACATTATGCATATCGAAACCGCGGTTATGCTTCCGCTCTGCTTGAAAAGGCAACTGAAATCGCACAACAAAAGGGATGTTATAAAATATCCTTGGAAACAGGCTCAAACAAAGAAAGCACCTTAAATTTCTATAGAAAAAACGGCTTTGAAATTGATGCAAAACACGCATGTTTGAAAAGACTTTAATTGGAGGTATCAACCATGACAACCTTGATTCAAAATAAAACATCATCCTACCGCATCGTCATATCCCAAACCGCAGATATGGCGACCATCAACGCCGCAAATGAACTGTCCGCATATCTTACCAAAATCACTGGTGTTTCTCTGCCCATCGTCACCGATGATACTCCCGCCGCAGAGCACGAAATCATCGTCGGCATTGCACGGGATGCAGAAGATGTGACCCCCGACATTGCATCCCTTGGTGAGGACGGCTTTGTCATCCGCGTGCAGAACGGCAAGCTCTACCTGCTCGGTGCATCGGGACGCGGTGCGCTGTATGCCGTATACGATTTCCTTGAAAAATTCGCAGGATGCCGCTTCTATGCTTCCTATTACGAAAAAATCCCGCAGACGGATACGCTGACGGTCCCCTGTGATACCGACATCCGCGAAATCCCCGTCTTCACCGTGCGCAATACGTTCTGGGCAGAC
The DNA here is from genome assembly GCA_045637265.1 of Eubacteriales bacterium. Lineage (GTDB taxonomy): Bacteria > Bacillota > Clostridia > Oscillospirales > CAG-272 > RGIG3925. Next base: position 2,662 of record JAZTZC010000012.1, read on the forward strand.
TACAAGGACGACATCTTCTGTGCCAAGCGCAAAGCAAACGGCAGAAAGTCCAAGCCGATTGATCCCGCATGGGGCGGCTCTGCCAACTGGGCGGGCGGCGCATGTCATACGCTGAAGGATCTGGCGGAAATGGATATGGGTGACATGCACTACAACGTCGAGCCGTGCCTGTCCGACGAGCAGGTCTATGAAACCGTACTCAAAAACGTCAGACAGTGGCTGCACGATCATCCCGGCGCGCGCTTTATCTCCGTTTCACAGAACGACTCCGACTCACGCGGTGTCGGCTGTATGTGCGAAAAATGTAAGGCAAAGCTGGAGAAGACCGGCTCCTATGCCGGTGCGTACATCGAATTTGTCAACCGCATTGCCGACGCCATCCGCGACGAATTCCCCGAAGTCATGATTCACACATTTGCCTACCGCTTCACCCGTCAGGCGCCCGTTGGTGTCAAGCCCGCGCCGAACGTCATCGTGGAGATGTGTACAATCGAGGGCTGCTTCCGTCACCCACTGAATGAATGTGACGCGATCGATGACCCGCATTTGAAATCCGACACGTTCCCCGTACTTCTGGAAAAGTGGTCAAAGCTGTCCGAGGTGCTGTCCATCTGGGACTATACGACCGACTTTGCGCACTATTGTCTGACCTTCCCGAACTTCGAGGTTCTGCGCAAAAATGTCCGCCTGTTTGCCGAAAACAACGCAAAATACATCTTTGAGCAGGGTGCGTATACCTCCCGCAACGGCGAATTCTGCGAACTGCGCGGTTATCTGTTTGCAAAGCTGCTGTGGAATCCCTACATGGAAAAAGAGGAATACATCCGTCTGGCTGACGAATTCATCGACGATTATTACGGTGCCGGCGCGGAATATGTAAAAGAATACCTTGCGCTTGCGCATGAGCTGACAAAGAATCACCACATGACCGTCTATGACCATCCGACGGTACTTTATCCGAACGAAACCAAGACCATCCGCGATGAAAACACCTCAATCCCGCTGACGGCAGAGCTGGCAAAGGATTACACAAACACCGACTTTGCGCCGTATCTGACGTGGTACTCGGTTCTCGTTCCGAATCCACTTCTGACAAAGG
>JAZTZC010000013.1:0-3030 GCA_045637265.1 Eubacteriales bacterium
GGTTCGGTCGAGGAATCCCACACGAATTCACCCGGTTCTGCACAGAATTCCACGATCTTGCCCTGCTCGACGATGATCATTGCCTGTCCGTCGGCAACCGCGATGACGGAACCGTTGGAGATGATGTTGTCCTCACCGTGACGGTTGGAGGAACGGGAAGAGGTCTTCTTCTGACCCTTCACCATCAAGGTATCCATGTCCAATGCGTCACAGTAGAAAAATTCCTTCCATTGATCGGCAAAGACACCGCCTGCCGCGCCAAGTGCTGCTTTAATAAGTCCCATAATGAAACTCCTTTCGATATATAAATCATTGCGCCAATGATATCCATCATCAGCAGAAGATTTTATTTTTTCAACGATCGGTCATTCTGTCCGACCGAATACGGGTTGACATTCTTTTTTGGAGGATCGAGTGTATTGCCGCATTTTGCCGCCCATGCATAAAATTTCCCAACAAGCATCATCCACAGAATCATGCCGAGCACCCACAGACCCAGAGCCATCCAGAACCATTTTACGGACAGTCCGATCACAAAATGCAGAACCAGCAAAATCCACGCAGGAATTGATCCTTCCCAATGAAACACCAGATTGATCAGCAACGCCAACAGGAAATTGCCGTCCACATGCAGTTTTCTCATAGCCATCTCCAATCCAGCAATCATTTTATTTTTAATATACGCAGATGCTATGCAAACTCCTTTTTGGTTTTTTCACTTTTTTGAAGAATCCTGCAGGATTTTTTCGCAGGACGTAGACAAATCCGAATTTTTGTTGTATAATGGAGAAGACAATATGACGAAGAAGGAGAATCACCATGCAAACCTTATGGTATAACAAACCCGCATCGACATGGGATACGGCTCTGCCGCTCGGAAACGGTACAATGGGCGCGATGTGCTTCGGCGGCACCTTGCAGGATCGTATTTCCTTAAACGACGATGCCGTCTGGTCGGGCGGCTATCTTGACCGTATCAATCCCGAAGCGCTTTCTTCTCTCAAGCAGGTACGCACACTCCTGCGCGAAGGCAGAATTGCCCAAGCAGAGGAAATGACGGAGGAGTGTTTGCTTGCACTTCCCGAAGGTCAGCGCGATTATGAACTGCTTTGTGAGCTGACACTCGAATTCAAAACAGCGGCACATCCGAAATTCATCACACCGCATCAGGCACTGTGGTTTGAAAAACGCAACATGCATTGCTATGAGCCGTCGGAGGGCGTTACCGATTATCGCCGTTCCCTCGATCTTGATGACGGAGTATGTGCGGTATCCTACAATCTGGACGGCATCCCGCACAAGCGCGAGGCGTTTATTTCCTATCCCGCAGGGGTTCTTGCCATCCGTATGGAGTGCGGCGATTGGAGAGCGTATCTGCGCCGCGCCAGCCACAACGAAGAACAGAAAAAGATCGATGACCGCACCGTCATGATCAAAGCTGCCACGGGCAACGGCGGTCCGACCTTCTGCTGTATTCTGCGCGCGATTGCAGGCGATTTCCGCGTGGTCGGCGATATGCTCCGCGGTTGCGGAAACACCGTTCTGCTTGTGGCATCGTCCTCCACCATCCGTGACGGCGATCACTATATCGAAGCCGCGCTGGATCGGCTCGAACGTGCGGAAATCAAAGGCTGGGACGGTCTGCTGTCCGAACATCTTGCCGATTTCCGCCCGATCATGGACGCCTGCCGTCTGCACCTGCCGTACGATTCATCCCTTGACAATATTCCGCACAATGAACGTCTGGAAGCTGTCAAAAAAGGCGCGTTTGATCCCGGTCTGACTGCCGATATGTTTGCAATGGGACGGTATTTGCTTGCATCCTGCAGCCGTCCTGGAAGCCTGCCGGCAACGCTGCAGGGCATCTGGAATGAGCTCTACAACCCGCCGTGGGGCAGCCGCTATACAATCAATATCAACACGGAAATGAACTACTGGCCTGCCGAGGTCGCGGCGTTGTCCGACATGCATAAGCCTCTGTTTGACCATCTGAAGCGCATGATGCCGAACGGTCAGCATGTGGCAAAGGAAATGTACGGTGCGCGCGGTTGGGTTGCGCATCACAATACCGACGTGTGGGGCGACTGCGCGCCGCAGGACAACTATCTTGCCTCCGCCATGTGGCAGATGGGCGGCGCGTGGCTGTCCACTCACATCTGGGAGCACTATGCATTCACGCTGGACCGCGCATTTCTGGAAGAATATTATCCGATTATGGAAGGTGCGGCGCTGTTCTTTGTCGACACAATGATCCGCGAGGCAGACGGCAAGCTTTGCATTTCCCCATCCGTTTCGCCGGAAAATGAATACGAACTGCCCAGCGGTGCCGTTGGCTGTATGTGCGATGACGCGGCAATGGACCAGCAGATCGTATATGAGCTGTTCTCCGATGTCATCCGTGCCGGCGACATTCTCGGGCGCGATGTTTCGGCCTACCGTGAGCTGATTTCCCGTCTGCGCCCGACCGTCATTTCCGAGGACGGACGCATCATGGAATGGATGTCGGCGGATAAAAAAGAAATTGAGATCGGTCACCGTCATATCTCCCATCTGTTTGCACTCTATCCCGGTCAGCAGATCACCGCAAAGAACCCCGATGTCATGGCGGCGGCACGCAAAACGCTGGAAACCCGTCTTGCTTACGGCGGCGGCGGTACCGGCTGGAGCCGTGCATGGATCATCTCGTTCTGGGCAAGACTGCTCGACGGAGAAAAAGCAGGCGAGAATGTACAGCTGCTTCTTGAAAAATCGACTCTGCCCAACCTGTTTGACAATCATCCGCCGTTCCAGATCGACGGCAACCTCGGTTATACCGCCGGTGTCTGCGAAATGCTCTTGCAAAGCCACGAGGGGATGCTCCGTCTGCTTCCGGCACTTCCTGCCACATGGACAGAAGGTTCTGTCCGCGGTCTGCATGCGCGCGGCGGCTATACCGTCGATCTTTCATGGAAGGACAGCACGCTGACAGAAGCGGTCATCACAGCATCCGTCGACGGCACGCTTCATCTGTCTGACGGCAGATCGTTTGAC
>JAZTZC010000014.1:0-2546 GCA_045637265.1 Eubacteriales bacterium
CTACATGCTGGTCGTAGGCGCCGATGAGCAGGAGGCAGGTACCGTTGCAGTCCGTGCACGCAAGGAAGGCGAGGGCGGCGTTATGTCCCTGGACGACTTCATCGCAAAGGTGCAGGATGAGGTTAAGACTTTTAAGAAGTAAATAATTTATTTATTCGGGGAACCCTTTTTAGGCAAAAAGGGTTCCCCGAGCCCCTCCAAAAACCTTTATATAAATAACAAAACAAAGTACAGCCGAAACCGATGATTTGGTTCAGGCTGTGCTTTTATCTTATCAGTATTTTATTATGTAATATAAAACATAGACCCAGTTCAAAAGTCCGTGAAGGATCGCCCAGCCAATGGATTTCCATTGGACATAACTGATGATCATTGCAAGTGCCGAGCCAAAGGTTACACCGACATCGACGGACGTATTGTTCGTGACTTTTTTCTGTTCTGCCGCCTGTACCCTGTGTTCCAGTTCTTGTACCTTGTATAGCAGCATTTCGTACTGTTCCTCATTATGTCGTTCATTTTCTTTTCCGCCGAGCAATTCCGCAACGGTAATGTCAAGTGCACGGCATAAGTCCTCCACGATCGCATAATCGGGCATACTCTTTCCGTTTTCCCACTTGGAAACGGTTTTGTTGGAGACACCGAGCTTTTCCGCAAGTACTTCCTGTGTCAGATTCTTTTCACGGCGTTTTGTGGCAATAAAGGTTCCGATTTCGTTCTGATTCATTGTCAAATCCCTCGCTTTCGATACCATTATACCGCAAACATACGCTGTTTTCAATCCCCATTTCAGAGAATTTGCGTGGAATCGGGAATAAGCACAAAAAAGGCGCCATGTTTTTCAACACAGCGCCGTAAATTTGATTCTTATTCCACAACAAAGATAAACGGATAAACATCCTGACCGCCGTCAACGGTATAGAACTCTGCATCGGGATATGTTTCGGCAACATGTGCCTCGAGTGCCGCAACATCCTCAGGAGATGCATCCTTGCCGACAAACGCGGTAATGAGATAAATTTCCTCGCCGCCCATCTTGGAAAGCAGATTCTGTGCCGCCGTGAGGACATCCTTTTCGGAGACAAGCATTTCTTTACCGACAAAGCCGATGAAGTCGCCGCATTCGATGTGAACACCGTTCAGCTCCGCATCGCGGATCGACGGGCAGACATAACCGGTTGTGACCATATCCATCGCAACGGTGAACATCTCCTCAATCGCTTCGGGATCGCCAGACTGGAAGTTCATCGACGAGATCGCCGCATAGCCCTTACCGAGATCCTTTGACGGGATGACATGAACTTCTCCGTCTTCCCACAGACCTGCCGCCTGCTTTGCCGCCATCACGATATTGCCGTTGTTCGGGAATACAAAGATGTGCTTGGCGTTGACTTCTTCAAAAGCCGCCAAGAAATCCTGTGCGGACGGATTCTGCGTCTGACCGCCGGAGACAATTGCATCGACACCGAGCTGACGGAACAGATCGGCAATGCCGTCACCGGATGCAACCGCAACCGTACCGAAATCCTTCTTGGGACGCTTCACATCTGCCATAGGAGCTTTCTTTTCCTCGGTGACCGTCTCGCTATGCTGAACATTCATGTTCTCGATTTTAAGAGTCAGGAATTCACCGTACTGACGGCAGAATTCGAGCACCTTTTCAGGAGTCAGCGTATGCACATGCAGTTTCACAATAGAATCGGTCTTGAAGCAGACGATAGAATCACCGATTGTCTTCAAAAACTCGATGATGACTGCGGGATCAAACGCTTCAATGTCGACCTTCTTATTCTGCAGCTGGATCAGAAGCTCCGTGCAGTAGCCGTAGGTCATTTCACTGTCGGGACCAAACGAAGAGAAGTCCGTGACAGGTGCGCTGATCATCGCAGGCTCTGCATTATCGGAAACCGTCTCACCGATCAGAATCTTATAGAAGCCCTGCATGATATAGAACAGACCTGCACCGCCGGAGTCAATGACGCCAGCTTCCTTGAGTGCCGCAAGCAGCTCAGGTGTTCTCTGCAAAGAATTATACATTTCCTTAATCAGGTCGGAGAACAGAGAGGTAATTGTACTCTTTTCATTCAGACGTGCAACGGCATATTCTACCGATTCACGCGCAACGGTCAGAATCGTACCTTCTGTGGGCGTGATAACCGATGCATATGCATGACGGACGCCTTCCTGCAGTGCGCCGCCGATGACAGCCGCGTCTGCCTTATCGTGACCTGCAAAGCCCTTTGTCATGCCGGCAAAGAACTGGGACAGGATTACGCCGGAGTTGCCTCTTGCGCCGAGCAGCATGCCCTGTGACAGTTTCTTGGTGACATCGGCAAGGTTATCGGAATCCATGCCCTGCAGAGCCGCAACGCCGCCCTCGATGGTCATGCGCATATTGTCACCGGTATCGCCGTCGGGTACCGGGAAGACGTTGAGATTGTTGACCTCCTCGGCGTTGGAGCGGAGCTGTGCAGCACCTCCGCGCACCATGTTGGCAAACATCTCGCCGTCAAGTAATAATTCGTTTGTTTCCGCACTGTTCTGCGGAG
>JAZTZC010000015.1:0-2785 GCA_045637265.1 Eubacteriales bacterium
GCAACGGCAGAGCCTATGCCTGCTATGACAGCACCGGAACCCTTCTTGAAACCACAGACGCGGTGATTCCCACAGAGGATGCCCATATGACAGCAAATCACCTTCCGCTTGCAGGCGGCGGTATCCTCGCCATTCTGCCGATGGATGACAGCGGATGTCATTCGGCGGTCTTTCTTGATGCCGCAGGAGTGGTGTTTGCCGAGCATCAGCTTCCTCCCGGTTCAAGAGCAGATCTGCTCCTGCTTGACAACGGCAATCTTTCGGTTTTCACAGGATCGGATGTCACGGTATTTTCCCCGGACGGAGCGATTGTTTTGCAGGCAGAATGTGACAACCGCCACGGACAACCGACAAAGGGACCTGATAATACGCTGTATTTTACCTTTGCACCGAACGAAAAATCCTATTATACGATTGATCCCGATACCGGAGACTTTCGTCGCTCGGACATCTATACAAAGCCGGATTCTGTTGACCGCAGTGCCCAGCTGATGTTTGATGCCGCAGGAAACGCCTATCTGATCGACAAGACTGCCATCTGGGCGTACGAACCGGCAAGTGAAACCGTCACCCCGATGATGGAATGGAACCGCACCGATTACGCCTACGACACCATCACCGTGCTTGCGGTTCTCGATGCCAAAACATACCTGATCTGGATGACCGATCCTCTGACGAATGAACCGTCTCTGCAAATTCTGACTGTACAGGATACGACATCCACACCCAAAACGGAAATCCGTCTCGGTCTGCTCGATTACAGCACACAGCCAACCCTGCTCGGCAAGCTCATCAGCGGCTTCAATCGTTCCTCGCAGGACTACCATGTGACACTGACCGTATATGAACCAGACGGAAACAATACCGCACTTTCCAAATTCGAAGAACAGCTGTTATGGGGCGATGCGCCGGACATCATGATCTTCGGAACAAACTCGATGACCACCTACCGTGATCTTACAAACAAGGATTTGTTCTTTGATCTGAATCCGTATTTCGGTACACAGTTGACACCGGGTGTCACAGATGCCTATTCCGCCGCAGATCGACTGCACCTTCTGCCGGTCAATATACGGCTGCGCGTATTTGCCTCTTTGGCAGACCTTCTGCCGGATGCCGATGTGCTGTCGATTGACACCCTTGCCGCATACATGGAAAACTGCCCGCAGGATACCGTTCCGTTCTCGGCAGAAAAATCCGATGCCGGTGCCTTTCTCGGCTTCCGTTTTCTTGGCACAGCTCTGCAATCCTTTTATGATATGGATGCGGGTACCTGCTCCTTCGATTCACCGGAGTTTGAGACACTTCTATCCCTGCAGAAAAGCATCACAGACCGACTGAATACCGAGAATCCCTGGTTCCTTTATGAAAACGGAGATGCTTCCGTTCCCAATCTTCATGATATCCTGACCACAGGTCAGCTTGCATTTCTGGAAGTCCCGCTCAGTTCCACACAGCAGTATATGCGCACCAAACGATGGTTTTCCGATGCAGACATCCGCTTCTGGGGATATCCGACAAAGGACGGTCATGCGGCATACATCGAAAGTGACCTTTCTTTTGCCGTGATGCAGAATACAACCGTTCCGCGCGGTGCAATGACGTTTTTACAGTATGTACTCTCCGATGCGGTACAGAACGCGCCTGCTGTCTCCATGAGTGCCTTCCCGATCACACAAAACGCTCTTGAAAACAATCTCACCTCACAGCGCTATTTTTACTATCTTCCGGATATCGGTACGAACGCCGACCAAAGCCGCTATTCAGGCGGGTATGTCGGATGCCTTACCGAGCCGATGGATGCTGAATCCAGAGAACGAGGTGGATATGAGGAAGTATATATGACCGATGAGGATATCGCGTCGCTGCGTTCCTTATTCTATGACATGCCGCACAACACACTGTGTGATTCCACGGTTGAGGATATTGTCATGGAGGAGATTTCAGCCTATGCCTCCGGTGTCCGCGATGCCGCCGCGTGTGCAGAAATCATTCAGTCGCGCGTATCGATTTATCTTGCGGAGAAGCAGTAATACCGTTCCGTGATAAGAATTTCTGTTTGAAACCACAAGTGATATCTTGATTTCTCGTTGACAAAGTGCAGATTTGGGTGTATAATTATATAATAAAGGTGAAAATCCGAGTCAATCTCACACAACTGCAGTGTTTCAGTATAAAACAGAAAGGACATTCGCATGACAGCTTCTGTAACCGAACTCTTCGGCTCCATGGTATTTGATGAAGCCACCATGAAATCCAAGCTCCCCAAGGAAACCTTCAAAATGATGCAGGCATCCCTGCACTACGGCAAGCGCCTCGACCCGCAGACCGCGTCCGTCGTCGCCAACGCCATGAAGGACTGGGCGATCGAAAAAGGTGCGACCCACTATACCCATTGGTTCCAGCCAATGACCGGCATTACGGCAGAAAAGCACGACAGCTTTATCTCCCCAACCGCCGACGGCAAGATCATTATGGAATTCTCCGGCAAGGAGCTCGTTCGCGGCGAACCCGATGCATCGTCCTTCCCGTCCGGCGGTCTGCGTGCCACCTTTGAAGCACGGGGCTATACCGCATGGGACCCGACCTCCTTTGCGTTCATCCGCGACAATACGCTGTACATTCCGACCGCGTTCTGCACCTACGGCGGTGAAGCACTTGACCAGAAGACGCCGCTGCTCCGTTCGATGGAAGTCATCAACCGTCAGGCACAGCGGATTCTGCGTCTGTTCGGCGCTCCGACCGACATCAACGTCAAAACGACCGTCGGTCCCGAGCAGGAATA
>JAZTZC010000016.1:0-2451 GCA_045637265.1 Eubacteriales bacterium
ATCAGCTGAAAAAGAAATAAAGCCTGCAGATTCACTTTGATCATACGGCCTTTGTTTTCCGGGCCACGGTCTGTTAAAGGGAATTGCCGACACACGGCATTCCCTCACTTCACAGGGGATCTCGTTAATTTTAACCTCAAAATCGGTATTCAACAACTTGAATACAACTTCATCGGAATCCTTCGCAAAATCCGAAAACTCCGTTTTACCCCAACACACATATTTATTATCACACACATTCACTGTTTTTGGTATCTTGATCATTATACTAACCACTCTTCTTGATTCAATATTTTAAGGTACACTGCAGATGACAACAAGTAAAACTGTACCACCGACAAGACCAACCATTCTTTTTTCACAGAAGAAATATGCCTGTTTTATTATACGACTAAATTATATAAAACACAATAGCCATGCAAATTTCACAAAAGAGAAGCATTTCGTTTTGACAACAGTATTACAAATCTCGTCGGCAGACATGCTTGACAAAACCTCCGTGATTGGGTATACTGAACAAAACCGAAAACAAAAAGAAAGGAATCTCGCCATGACAGACAAGAATGCATTCAAAACACCGGCGCAGCGCTACCGAGTTTTTCCCATGACCCACCATTGGATGTCGGATTACAATGCGCATATGGATGCCTACCGCGATTACGGCTACGGCGGTGCCGTTACCAATGTCCCGTTTGCAGGCGGCTTTACCTCTTCCGAAGAAAATCTCCGTCAGTTTGCGAAACTGCTTGATGCCATGGAGGCGCATGACCTCGGCATTTGGATCTACGACGAGGACGGCTACCCAAGCGGACAGGGCGGTGGTCTTGTTCTTAACGGACATCCCGAACTGCGCGCCAAGGGCTTCTATATGGTTCGCCGTATCGCCTATGAACCAAAACACGTCCACTATCATCTCGACGACGTCTCCGACAAGATCATCTGGGCGGCAAAATATCCGCTGTATATTCCGCGGCTTGACGATACCTTTATTCAGTTTGATAAGATGGAAGCGGTTCCCTTCACCGATACCGAGGTTATCTGTGACTTGGCTGAACGCGAAATCCTGTTTATCTTCTGCGTTAAGGATGCCCACGAGGGCTCCCACAGCACACACAACGTCTCCTCTTTCAAAAACAACATAAACGTTATGGACAAGCGCGCCGTCAAGCGTTTTCTTGACCTGTGCTTTGAGCCAATTGCCAAGGCGATTCCCGATGCCTACCGCCGCGCTATTAACGTCTTTACCGACGAACCCAGCCTTCACACCTCCTACGCCCGCGATTACGAAACATGGAACCACGCTCTTGCTCCGTGGGTCGACGGTCTGTTTGAGGCATATGAGGCGGAATACGGCGAATCGATGCTCCCGACGCTTCCGCTGCTCTTTGAGGGACAGCAGAATGCTTATCCCGTCCGCGTAAAGTTCTATGAGCTGGTCGGCAAGCTGGTGGCAGAAGCATATTCCGGTCAGATCGCGGCTTGGTGCGAATCCCACGGCGGCGGATTTTCCGGTCACTATGTATGCGAAGAAAACATCTGTCAGCATGTCATGCAGTACGGCAGCTACATCCGCGTCGTTTCTGCGGCAAGCTATCCCGGCATCGACGTTCTCTGCTGCTACCCCGAAATCTACGACTACAATACCGCGAAATTTGCACAGATGGTCGTACGCAAGAAGCAGACCAACGGCATGATGGTCGAGATCTGCCCGTTTGCGGATGTGGAGACCTTCAAAAAAGCACCGCTTGACAATATGACCGCTGTCATGGGTATGCTGTACCTCGGCGGTGTCCGCAAGACGCACTCTTATTTCACCGCCGATTTTTCCGCATGGCGCGACGGAAAATTCCCGAATGCAAAGGGCTATACGAATCAGGCGGAAACCGTATGGTTCAACGAGTACGTCGGACGGCTGGGCGCCATGCTGGACGGCCTGCACAACGACTGTGATACCTTCATCTACTATCCGCTGGAGGACGCGCAGGCAAAGATGAAGCCCGCATATTCCGGAAGCTGGCAGAGCGGTGACCGTAAGGCCGATAACGCAACATACGGAATTACCTATCCGGTCTATGAGTCCGGTCATGACTACTATTATGTTGACCGCGACGATATTCTGGAAGCCGCACGGACAGCGGAGGAGACCGGTGTCGCCATGATCTCCGGATATGCCGTAAAGAACTTGCTTCTGCCCGGCGTCGATGTCATGTACGGCGATGCGTATGATGCGCTTGAGATTCTGTCCCGCGCCGGAGTCAAGGTCATCTTCTTCCATGAAAAGCCGCGGTATGATGCGCTGACAGGAAACGCCCTTTCCGCATCTGACCACCCGGTGCTCGAAGTGCCCGAAATTCTCGCATTGCTTGCCGGTGATGACACCTCTGCATTCCGCGGCGCTGCTGTCGGAGGAACCGTCCTGCGCGGCAGATTTGTCACAAAGGAAGGCAAGAC
>JAZTZC010000017.1:0-10696 GCA_045637265.1 Eubacteriales bacterium
CATCGGTGAAATTGGCAGCAGCGGCACGCATTCCAAACATATTGCCGGCAAGATACACCGCGTCAGCACCGTATAACAGTGCCGCACGGAGTTTTTCAAAGCTGCCGGCAGGTGACAGCAGTTCCGGCATACCCATCACCAAACCAGTTCCCGTGCCATCGCGGCATCGTGCGTCAGAACCGCATCACAGCCGACACGGACAAGCGCCTTGACCGTATCCTCATCGTCCGCACCAATGGCAAAAATGCAGACATTGGCATTGTGCGCACGGTCGACCGTCGGACTGCCCCAGGCATCGGCGTCAAGCAAAATCTCCTTTGCTTCCATCAGATACGCAGGAGCGCCCATGTACGCCGCGTAAATCCACGGGCGAACCATGTTGTCGTCACAAACAGGCGAAATGCGTGCCTCGGGGTACTCTGCCTTGAGCGCATCCAGTGTTTTATGCGCGGCGGAAACAAACAGAATCCGATTCCACATCGCATTTCGGATCACACAGTGCGCCAGCAGTTTTCGCTGTTCTTCATCAAGTGCCGGAATATACAGAAGGATCTCCGTCGTCGTCTGTGCGTTTGCGCGGCACAGCGCATCGAAATCGTCATAGCCGCAGCCATCCTTCAATGCAAGACTGCCGTTATCTGCAAGAGTGACCACGATGCCGTCAGCACCCTCTGCAGATACAGATCCTTCTCCCGCGACAGCATATACGCGTGTGCGGTCAAACAGTGATTTCATAATGTTCTTGTCCTTTCTCTGGCTTATGCCTTACTGGTTGTCAATATACTTTGCCTTCAGCGCTTCATGCTGATCGATGGTTTCGGAGAAATACGTGTTTCCGCGTCCGTCAGCAAGGAAATAATAGTAGCCGGTTTCTGCCGGATACAGTGCACAGTTGATGGCATCCATACCGGGGTTGCAGATCGATCCGGGCGGCAGACCGTTGTACTTGTAGGAATTATACTTGGAATCGATCTGCAGATCAGAAGCTGTCAGTGCGGTCTTACGCTTGTCAAGAATATACTGGAGGGTCGCGTCCGACTGCATTTTCGGATAAGTCCGCGGATTGGCAAGACGGTTATGGAAAACCGAGGAAATATTCTCAAAATCGGACAGCGTCATACCCTCTGCCTGAATCATCGATGCAAGGATGATCAGATCATCCATGGACATGCCGAGCACATCGGCACGCTCATAATATTCCTCGGAAACCTTGCGTTCAAAGTTGACAAGGAACTTATCGATAACAGCAACCTCGGACGCATCCTTGAAGAAGTAATACGTATCGGGGAACAGATATCCTTCCAGACGGTACGTACGCTCGGGATCAAGATCATCAAGCCCCTGCATAAAGCGGTATTCGTAGTCAAACTCATTGATGGCGGCAACAAAGCCCTCTCTCGTACCGATGCCGTTTTTCAGCAGCAGATCAATGATCTGATCGACGGTATACCCTTCAGGAACCGTCACAACAACCTGCTCACGCGTATGCGCAATATAGGTAAAGGTATCATTGATATCACCGTAGTTCATCGACGGAGAAATCTCGTATTCGCCGACAAGATAGTCCGTGGATTCCTCCTTCAGACGGATAAACAGCTCATACATCGTCGGATATTTGATGATGCCGTTCTCATACAGCATCTGTGCAACATCGTTTGCGGTCATCTCTTCCTCAATGACAACGGTGACCGCTTCATCGCTCTTGGCAAATGCAAAGACATCGTTTGCGACCTCAATGATCGTCCACGACGCAAACACCGAAATGACAAGCACGGCGACGATATAAACGATCCCTTTCAGAAGCGAGGTAATCGCCGTTGTGTCGCGCTCCATGGGCTCTTCTTCCACATGACGCGGTTTCTTCTTGCTGGCAGGCTTTCCCTTCTGTGTACTGTCCTGCAATACCCGTGTGACGGGAACGGTGACCGACCGCGTCATACCTGCGGTATCGCGCCGATGCGATGCGGTATCCTCGTTCATAACCGTATGCGCCCGTGTCCGCTCTTCTTCGCTGTCGTGGATGGCGGCGTTCGGTGACACCGTCTGTTTCGGTTCCTCCGAAGCGGTATCGGGGACAGTAGCAGGTGCCGCAGGTGTCGGTGTCGCGGTCTGTGCCTGCTCTCCTGCAGCTGTACCGACAGACTTTTCCTGCTGTCGGCGCGCAAGCAATGCTCTGCGTTCCTCATCGGTCATGCGGGACATGGCAAACGCACGGGAGATCTGCGCCCGCTCGTTCTCGGTCAGCTGACTGCGGCGTACCAGATCCGCAAATTCACGCTTTTCTTCCTCGTTCAGCCGTCCCATACTCAAAGCGGCAATCAGACGGCGCTTTTCGTCTGTTGTCAATTGATCAAAGGTCGGGTTTTCCGCCGGATTCACCGCGCCGACCTGTTTGTTTTCATCCATTGAAATACCTCCTCATCCATCAGGGTTTGGTATATCGTATTTGTAATACCATGCATCTCCGTCGGGATGCGCATGGGTAAAGTGAAAGCCTGCCATCTCAAATGCGCGGATGGAAGCCTGATTGCTCGGAAAGATGACAGCCTGTGCCGCACGGAAGTTCCACCCGAGAATCATATCAGCATGACAAAGAAGCTCACGCAGAATGGTTCTGCCGTGTCCCCTGCCGCGCGTATCGGGTTTTACAACGATTTCCGAAACACACAGAGTTCCGTCTTCCGCAAGATAGCAAGCCACAGCGGCAATCGGCTGATGTTCCGATAAAATCACCTTACACCGGAAGTTTTCGCCGATACGGATGTAATCCTCACTGCACATTGCCGTGATATAATCATCCCAGCCGTCGTCGCACCTGGTATCATACCGCGCATCGCTGTCCATCCAGCCGTCTACGGTTTCCGCATCGTCAGCGGAGTAATCACACCATTCGTACCGCATCAGACAATCCCGGCCACGCGCAGTACAAACAGTACGACACATGCAAGATATCCGGGAGACATCAGGGAACCAAGGATTCCCTTGATGGTCGAGGGCAGCTTGCCGCGCTTCTCCGCATACACCTGCAGATAGTCAGGCAGGGCCTCTCCGCGGATACCCTTATCGTAAATGACACGCTCCGCCTGCGACAGCATCATAATGCCGCAGAACAGCATTGCCGTGATCAGAATGAAGGTAAAGAAGACTTCATTTTCCGGCTTTGCGATAAATGCCCAGATGTATTCCTCGAAAAAGAGTGCATACAGATTATACACCATATGAATGACCAGCGGCGCAAAGAAGGACTGCGTGACATAGACGGAAAAGCCGAGGATCAGACCGCCGACAAACGACGGAATGAATGCCACCGCACTCATATCAAGAAAACTGTACACAAATGCTGTCATAATGATCGCCGTCGGTGCACCGAGCGGTTCATATTCCGTGTAGAGCACCGATCGGAACATGAATTCCTCTGTGACTGCCGGCAGGATCGCAAAGACGATCATGGTATACATCGTATCGTAAATGTTGCCGCCAAGCTCGGGAAGCGTTCTTCCGTATATGGTGTACACCGAGTGGGCATACAGACCGTCGGAAATACCGAAGTTCCGTAAAAATAGCTCAACAGCGGTCACGGCACAGACCATCGCCAGGACCGAAAAGATTAAGAATACCGCTTTTTCCAAACCGAACAGCCGCAGCTTCAGACGGAAAATGTAATTTTCGCCCTTTGCCTTGCAGAAAAAGATCGTCGGCAGAACAAAGGTCAGAAGCTGCAGGATGGCAAAGGAAAGATACGCATCACGCGTTCCCGTCAGTCGTTCTGTGTCCACATACGAGGAAAAGATCAGAAACGCGATGGAAAACAGCGGAAGAAGCGGCAATAAATGACGTTTAATTCGCATGGACAGCTCGTACTCCTTTATCCGTAACCAGAACATCGACCGCCAGATCAAAGCGTCCGCGCGGGATTTCTCCGAGCACACAGTCCGCATAGACAATACCGACACGCACACCGGGGAAAGAGGTCAGATAACGGTCATAAAAGCCACGTCCGTACCCGACACGGTAGCCTGCACGGTCAAATACAAGTCCCGGAATCAGGCATACGGGATGATCCTCCGCCGAATAGTCATCGGCATACCGAACAGGCGCAGTTTCGGACGGCTCACGGATCCCGAACGTACCGACTGTCAGATCATCCAGACTCCCGATCACATGATATTCCATTGTGCTGTCCTCTTTGTTGCAGCGCGGAAATGCAACGGTTTTCCCGTCTGCCAATGCCTTCACGGCAATCGGCATGATATCGATCTCACCGCCAAACGGTGCATACATCAAAATCACCTTTGCATATCGGTAGGTAATAGAGGAAAGAAAGAGCTCACAGATTCGATTGTCGCGTGCGGCACGTTCTTCCTCTGACAGCTCTGCGCGCTGGGCTTTATACTGTGCGCGGATTTCGTTTTTTCTTGTGCGGATTTCAGTTCCTTTGTTTTTGTGAATCATGAATGTTTGCTGCCTCTCATCGCTTTACTGCATCATCGTGGATTTGAACAGCTCGCTGACACAATCCTCTCCGAACAGAACATTGACAAGCGCCAGACCGAACTGTGCCGCAACACCCATCCCTTTTGCGGTGATGAAGTTTTCATCGACGACAACGGATTTTGCGGAAATATTTGCGCCGATCAGATACTTTTCAAAACCGGGATAGCAGATGGCGGAACGTCCCGACAGGTAGCCGAGCTTGCCGATGATCATCGGAGCAGCACAGATGGCGCCGATGGTGATGCCGCGTTCTGCCGCAAAGCGAATTGCCTCATGCACAGCGCCGGATGCATCCAGATTGGTCGTTCCGGGCATACCGCCGGGCAGAATGATCATTTCCAGTGCGCGGTCAAGCACGATCTCCTCGGGAAGAATGTCGGCTGTCACCGTGATGTTATGAGAACCTGTAACCTGCTTGCCGGTAATACCGACGGTTTTTACATCAGCTCCTGCGCGGCGCAGAAGATCGAGCGGGCAAAGCGCCTCTACTTCCTCAAAGCCGTCAGCCAAAAATAGATATACCATAGATGTGATCCTTTCTCTGCTTTCCAAGGACGTTTCCTCATCAGTATAACACGGTTTTACGCCTTTGCCTACAGCAAACGGAAAGCATTTACATTATTTTTACAAAATCGTCGTTTTCAGGACAGATACGGTACGATGGTATCCATAATCTGCGCATGGATGTCCGCAATCGGACGCGGGTCGTCTCCCGCAAAACAGCGGATACGGTTCCATCCGAGAGCGTCAGATGCATACAGTGCGGCAAGATAGCTCTTGTCCAGATGGTCAGTGCTCTTTTCGTGGATGTCCTGCACACGACCGGTCGCGGCACTGCGGGATGCCAGCAGACGACGGGCGATATCAGGGTGCATTTCCAGATACAGAATACAGTCAGGCGTCGGAAGACCGAGCTTCCCGAACTCAAAGTCCCACAGCCATGCAAGGAATCCTTCCCACGCCTCACGCGGCAGCTTGGACAGCTGATGCACAGCGTTTGCCGTTGTGTATCGGTTGGTCACAACGATTGTATCGGGATCCTCTAAATCGCGCTTCCAATCGGTGCGGTATGAAATATAGCGGTCGACAGAGAAAAACGTCGATGCAGCGTAAGCGTTTGTATCCTCGGGATTGTCGCCAAGTACACCGCCGAGATAAAGCTCAACGGGAACCGCGCTTTTTTCGCCGTACATCGGAAAGGACAGCTCGCGCACACGGTATCCGCGTTCACGAAGTGCCGCACACAGAAGCGCGGTCTGCGTTTCCTTACCGGACGCATCCAGACCGTCAATGGTAATCAGTCGTCCCATCAGATGATATCCTCCTGTTTGAGTACAAGCTCCATATATTGTTCCTTGGTAATCAGCACACGGCGCGGCTTCTGTCCTTCGGGTGCCGATACATATCCCATCTGCTCCATGCGGTCGATCAGCTTTGCCGCACGACCGTAGCCCAGCGACAGTCTGCGCTGAATCAGCGATGTGGAAATCTTACCGGTTTCCACGGCAAGCTCTACCGCGTTTTTCAGCATCGGGTCATCGGGGCTTCCGTCACCGTCAAAGTCTTCACCCTCAATCGGTGCCTTGCCCTTCTTCTGTCCGCACATTGCGGCTTCCTTTTCGATGGATTCCATGACATTGTCGGAATAATCGGCGTGTCCTGCGTTTTTCTTAATAAAGGTGATGATACCGTCAATTTCTTCCTCGGAAACAAACGCACCCTGCACACGCTGAGGCTTCGGCGCACCGACGGGAGAATACAGCATATCACCGCGTCCGATCAGTTTTTCCGCACCACTCGCATCCAAAACGACGCGGGAGTCCATCTGCGAAGACACACGGAATGCGATACGGGACGGGATATTTGCCTTGATCAGACCGGTAATGACATCGACGGACGGTCTCTGCGTACCGATGATCAGATGCATACCTGCGGCACGTGCCTTCTGCGCCAGACGGCAGATCGATTCTTCGACATCATCCGGTGCTGTCATCATCAGGTCTGCAAGCTCGTCGATGATAATGACAATCTGCGGCAGATATTCGCGGTCGGGGTCATTCTTTGTGATTTCATTGTAGCCCTTGATGTCGCGCATACCGACATCCTCGATCAGCGCGAAGCGCCGTTCCATTTCGGTAACAGCCCAATGCAGTGCACCTGCCGCCTTTTTGGGGTCAGACACAACGGGAACAAGCAGATGCGGAATGCCGGAATAGATGTTAAGCTCGACCTTTTTGGGGTCAATCAGAATCAATTTGACTTCATCGGGTGTCGCTTTATAAAGCATGGACACAATCAGTGAGTTGATACAGACCGACTTACCCATACCTGTCGCACCGCAGATCAGCAGATGCGGCATCTTCGCGGCGTCGAGGTAGATCGGAGCACCGGCAACGTCCATACCGAGACATGTTGTCAGCTTACTCTTGGCAGATCGGAACGACTCGCTGTCGATCAGATCGCGGATGTATACCGTCGAGACGGAGCTGTTGGGCACTTCAATGCCGATGGCGCTCTTACCGGGGATCGGTGCCTCAATGCGGACACCGTCAGCCGCAAGACCGAGCGCGATATCGTCCACAAGGTTTGCAACCGAGCGGACTCTTGTTCCGGCTTCGGGCTGCAATTCATAGCGGGTGATGGTCGGACCGCGGGAAACATTGACAATCTTTGTCTTGACGTTGAACGAGCGCAGAATGTTGACCAGCTTCACGGCATTGGATTCCAGCTCTTCCGCAACGTCATCCGATTTGTCCGAGAGATCTTTTTTCAGCAGCGTGATCGGCGGGAACTGGTACACGGGAACAGCCGGTGCTGCAGGTGTAGTCGGTGTGCCGTACATGGCTCCGAGCGACGCAACCAGCGCGTCGGTATCGGGATCGCCAAGCGGAATTTCCTGTCCTGCGGCGAGCGGTTCATCGACATCAAACGGAGGAATACCGTCATCCTCGTCATCCGTGTCACATCCGTCGGGGACAGATCGCGTCACAGCAAGCTCAATCTCCGCTGTCTGTTCTTCATAACCTGCCGTTTCCAGAGGCGAGGACGGCTGTTCGTCAGCAGCTGCTTGTATCGGATTGCGGAAAATTGCGGCAAGATCGATTTCCGAGGTCGGAAGAATCGGTTTTTGTGCAGGTTCTTCGGGCGCGAGGATCTCCACACGGTCATGCGTTGCGGTATCCTGGTTTTCTTTCCCACGGGACAGCGCTTCCTGCTCATCCTGTGCGGCAAGGGTATATGCATTTTCATCGGGCAGCGCCGGTGACATCGGTTCTGCAGCCTCTGCTGTCTGTACCGTCTTATCGGGCGCATCGGCATCCCCCGACATCTGTCCGCGATCGTAAACATCACCCGAAACGGGCGTACCGCTGCGGTCGAGGACTTTTCGTGTCGGACGCTTGACAGGCGGTTCCGTCGGTTTTTCATAGGTTGCGCTATTCTGCGCTGTACCTGCCTGCGGATCTGCATCTGCGGCATAGATATTGGAATCGATCGCACCGCGGCGGCGTTTGCCTGTCAGTGCTTCTTCCTCACGTGCAACGGCACGTTCTCTTGCGCGGTATTCCTGTTCGATGCGGCGGCGTTCCGCCTGTTCTGCACGCATTACAGCCAGTGCTTCTTCTCTTTCACGGAGTTTTGCCTGCCGCGCTTCCATATCGGGTTGGTTCTGCTCGCGGTAGACCTGACGTACCTCACGGGATTTGTAGATCTGATAGCGCACGGTAATCCAAAGCGATCGCGGCGTCATACCGACATAGTAAAGCGCCAGCAAAAGGACAACGGGAATACTGATGATCAGCGTACCGACAAGACCTGTAAAGCCCAAAAGCTTTGCCAACAGCCCGCCGATCACACCGCCGCCGATACCCGCCTCACCACAGGTATACATCAGTCCCACCGAGGCAAAGAATTTATCTGCCTGCAGTGCGGGATCTTCCCACACGGCACAGTGAAACAGCACACCGATAAAGGCAAGCAGGAAAAAGCCGAAGCAGAACTTGTACGGCACAGCATGGTATTCGATATCTTTTTTGACAAAGACTGCACCGACGATCAGCAGAATCGGCAAGCCGTAGGAGGCATGACCGAACAGACCGCGCAGGATGTCATGAAGACCTCCGCCCACGATACCTGTCAGATCGGGCAATAACAGACATACCGCCAGGAAAATGCCGCCGACAGCCAAAAACAGCGCAATCAGTGAAGCCATTCCGGGCGACATGGTCGGTGTACTCGGCGCGGATGTTGTATGCTTTGCGGGATTTTTTGCCGCAGAATTTGTTGTTTTCTTTGTTTTTGCAGATGCGGACGACTTTTTCGTACCGCTGCCGGATTTCTTTTTGGTTTCAGCCACCGGAAAGCGCTCCTCTCGTTACAATGGATGTATAAATAAGTCCGTTTCGGAAATTCTACAGGTATTACTTTATTATTATAATATTATAACAAATTTTTCCGAAAATAGCAAGACCTATCCCCGATTTTCTTACAGTATCCAAAAAGAATCCGAACCTGCCAACACGAAAGGAGTCCCCCGATGTCTGCTGTTTCTGCGCCCGCACCGTCCAAGCCGTCACGGTTTTCCGTCATTCTGTCCTCCGTCACCGCATTTTGTGCAGGTGTGGTCAACGGTCTGCTCGGCACAGGCGGCGGGATTCCGCTTTTGTTTTTACTGCGTCGTCACAGCGCGGCACAGGATGCGTTTGCGTCGGCACTCTGCTGTATTCTGCCGCTGTCAGTGCTGTCCGCATGGCTGTATGCTCAGAACGGGAGCATCACCGTGTCCACTCTATTGTCATCGGACACTCTGCCCTATCTGCTCGGTGCCATTCCCGGAGGACTCCTCGGCGCTGTTCTGCTCGACCGCCTGAAGCTGTCCGTGATCCAATACGTGTTTGCGGCACTGCTTTTGTTCTCCGGCTGGCGCATGGCATTTTCATAAGGGGGATCACCGCATGGTCATGCTCCATTTTTTCATCGGGCTCCTCGTCGCATCACTTGCCGGAATGGGTGTCGGCGGCGGCGGGCTGCTTGTCATCTGGCTGGTGCTCATCGCAAACATTCCCGCTCCCACAGCGCAGGGCATCAATCTGATATTCTTCATCGTTTCTGCCCTCTGCGCACTTCCCCTGCATATCAAAAAACGCAGACTGCCGTGGAAAAAGATTCTGATTTACACCGCAACAGCCTTGCCCGGTGCATGGGTCGGATGCCGCCTGGCTTCCGTCCTGCCGGAGATGATAGCACGTCGCTGTTTCGGATACTTTCTTCTGCTGTCGGGAATCTTGCAATTATACAGACAATTAAAAGCGCAATTTTTCTCTTGACGAACGATTCAAATCATGATATAATAACAAAAAACCTTCCGCAATGATGTACTGATGCGGAAGTATGAGAAAGGACAGTAATATCATGGCAAGAATCTACGATAAATTCCCGATCCTCAACGGCAAGGACCCCGATGAACGCTCCCGCCGTTATCTGACACCAACTCGCATCGTCTGGTCGACGCTTGATGAAGGTGCGGAAATCACCGGCATGGAAAATCTGCTCACACCCAAGCGGGAACAGATCACCCTCAACCGAAATCAGGCTGACCGCTGCGTCATGGCAAACAAGCCCGGCAAGCCCAAGGCATCCATCCTGCTTGACTTCGGTATGGAAATCAACGGCGCACTCCGTCTGATGGTCTGGGGTTCCCAGTCCTCGGAGGATGCGGGCACCTCTGACAATCCCGGTCGTGCCAATGTCCGCGTCCGTCTGGGCGAATCTGTCATGGAAGCGATGACCGATCTCGGCGTCAAGAACACCACCAATGACCACGCCAACCGCGATTTCGTCATGAATCTCGGCTCGCACTCTGCAATGGAAACCAACGAATCCGGCTTCCGCTTTGCACGCATCGACCTGCTCGGCGAGGAATCCGCGGTTTCCTTCAAGAGCATCAACGCGGTCTTTATCTTCCGCGATATCGAATACAAGGGTTCCTTTGACTGCTCCGATCCGCTGCTCAACAAGATCTGGAACACCGCGGCTTACACCGCACATCTGAACATGCAGGAATATCTGTGGGACGGCATCAAGCGCGACAGACTTGTTTGGATCGGTGATATGCACACCGAGGTCAACACCATTCTGGCTACCTTCGGCTACAACGACATCGTGCCTCGCTCCCTGGACGTAGTGAGAGACGAGACCCCCGTAG
>JAZTZC010000018.1:0-3805 GCA_045637265.1 Eubacteriales bacterium
AACCGGGACACAAATGCCGCGGCGAATCCCGTGCGCTCGATGCGATTGTGAACGAGCTTGCCGCGCGCGGTCTGAAACAGGGGCGCGTCAGCATCGGACATTGCCAAAATGAGGCAGGTGCAAAAGAACTTGCATCCCGCATCGCAAAAGCCTTCCCCGACGCAGAAATCGAAATTCACCCGCTCCGTGGTCTGTGCAGCTTTTATGCAGAGCCGGGCGGCGTGCTGGTTGGATTTGAGAAGATGTGAAAATAAAACGGATAAGGCTGCGTCCATCATCCATCCCCAATGAAATGACAGGAGAACCCACCCATGACAAGCGAACAAATCACCCGCCTGCTCGATGCCCAGCGCGCGTTTTACCGCACGGGACAAACCGTTGATGTGCGCTTCCGCATCGAGCAGTTACAAAAATTATACAGTGCCGTCAAAAAATATCAGACCGAAATCAATGACGCGCTGAAAACAGATCTTGGCAAATCCCACTACGAGGGCTTTATGTGCGAATCGGGGCTTGCGATGACGGAAATCAGCTATATGATCCGCCATGCAAAGAAATTTTCCCGCCGCAAAACGGTGTACACGCCGATTGCGCAGTTTCCCTCGCACAGCTATGTTCAGCCGGTGCCGCTCGGATGTACGCTGATTATGAGTCCGTGGAACTATCCGTTCCTTCTGACCATCGATCCGCTTGCCGATGCGATTGCGGCGGGCAATACGGCAATCGTCAAGCCAAGCGCCTACTCCCCCGCAACAAGTGCGATCATTGCAAAGATTGTCGCAGAGTGTTTTTCGCCCGACTATGTCGCGGTGGTACAGGGCGGCAGAGCGGAGAACACGGCACTGCTTGACCAGAAGTTTGACTTTGTCTTCTTCACGGGAAGCCAGGCGGTCGGACGTGAGGTTCTGCGCCGGACGGCTGAGCATCTGACACCCGTTGTGCTGGAGCTCGGCGGCAAGAGCCCGTGCATTGTTGACAAAACCGCCAATCTTCCTCTTGCCGCAAAACGCATTGTCTTCGGCAAATACTTAAACTGCGGTCAGACGTGCGTCGCGCCCGACTATATTCTCTGTGACGCACAGATCAAGGATGCGTTTGTCAAAGAAGTCAAGGCGCAGATCACCGCACAGTTCGGTGAAAAACCGCTTGAAAACAAGGACTTTGGCAAGATCATCAACGAAAAGCACTACTCGCGTCTGCTTGGGCTGATCGATGACGCAAAGGTCATCCACGGCGGGGAATCGGACAGAGCATCGTGCCGGATTGCGCCGACCGTGATGGACGGGGTCACATGGGATGACGCTGTCATGGGTGAGGAGATCTTCGGTCCGATCATGCCGATTTTGACCTTTGACGGCTTTGATGCAATGATCGATGATCTCAAGCAAAAGGACAAGCCGCTGGCGCTGTACCTGTTCTCCTCCGACAAAGACCACATGCGCCGTGTCACAACGGAGCTTTCCTACGGCGGCGGCTGCATCAACGACGTTGTCATTCATTTAGCGACCTCGGAAATGGGCTTTGGCGGTGTCGGGGAAAGCGGCATGGGTGCCTACCACGGCAAGCGCGGCTTTGATGCGTTCACCCATTACAAGTCGGTCGTCGACAAGAAAACCTGGCTTGACCTGCCGATGCGCTATCAGCCGTACACAAATAAATTGTATGCGTGGATGCTGAAGATGGTATTAAGATAAGAAAGGATTCCCAAATGAAACTGCAAAAACTGATTCCCGCACTCAATGTGCTTCTCATTGCCGTCATCTGCATCCTCAATTATTTCTATCAGAAAAACGGCTTTGACTTCACGCTGAAATGCACCTGCTCGGGACTGTTTGTCCTCTTGGGACTCATCAACTGCGGATATGCCTTTGCCGCACGGCGCGGTGATCGCCGATTCAGCGTGTCCATGCTGCTCGGTCTGTTCCTTGCGTTTCTCGGTGACGTTCTGATCGGGTACAATTTCATCGTCGGCGCAGGTGTGTTTGCGCTGGGACATGTCTTTTTTGTCATCGCCTACGGATTTCTGGCACGTCCCCGTCCCTTTGATTTCCTCGCAAGCGCTGTACTGTTTGTCGGCGCCGCATCATTTCTCTTGTTCTCGCCGCTCTTGACCTTTGACGTTCCCGTGTTCCGCATCGTATGTCTGGTCTATGCGCTGATCATCTCATCCATGCTCGGAAAGGCTGTCGGCAATGCGCTCGCGCACAAAACGCCCACGACGGTCACACTTGCCGCGGGCAGTGCACTGTTCTTCTTCTCCGATCTGATGCTCGTCTTTGACTGGTTCATCGGGCGGTGGGACTGGACCGACAACGCCTGCATGGGCACGTATTATCCCGCATTGTGTCTGATGGCACTTTCCGTTTTTCTTCAAACCCGAAATCACAAAACTACAACATAAAGGAGTATCCCTCATGAGCGTAAAAATCATCGTTGATTCCGCATCCGACATCACCACAGCCTTTGCCAAAGAGCACAACATCGGCTTTGTTCCCCTGAAAACCACCCTCGGCAGTGTCGAATACCGCGACGGCATTGATATTGTCCCCGATGAATTTTTTGAAAAGCTCGAAGCCAATAAAGAGCTTGCACACACAAGTCAGGTCAATCCGGGCGAATTTGCCGAGGTGTTTGACCGTGCGGTCGCTGACGGCGATGAGGTTGTCGTCATTACCATGTCCGGCGCACTGTCGGGAACGTATCAGAGTGCGGTCATCGCGGCGGCAGACTATCCCGGAAAAATCTTCGTCATCAACAGTCTGACGGCGACGGCGGGGGAACAGGTGCTGATCGAACGCGCCCTGCAGCTGCAGAAAGCGGGAAAATCTGCCGAGGAAATCTACGCCGAGCTTGACGATATCCGTCACCGTATGCGTCTGTTTGTACGGCTCGAAACGCTGGAATATCTGAAACGCGGCGGCAGAATTTCTGCGGCAAGTGCGTTTGTCGGCGGTATGTTAAGCATCAAGCCTGTCCTGACGCTCAACGGTGAGGGCAAGCTCGAGACGGTCGGTAAGGCACGCGGCATCAAGCAGAGCCACAAAATGATGAACGACAGTATTCTCGCCTGCGGCGGCATTGATTTTTCCATGCCTGTCGTGATGACGTATGCAGGTGATCTGTCCGACGGCGCGGTACAGCGATTCCTCGATGACAGCACCGAGACCATCGGCGATCATGCAGACAAGATCACACGCGGTCAGCTCGGATGCGTCATCGGTACGCATACCGGTCCCGGTGCGATTGTCATTGCATTTGTGCCCAAGAAAGCGTAAAAGAACAAGAAAGCATAAGGGAATAAGAAAAATCCGGAGATGTGCAAAAACGGCATCTTCGGATTTTTTTTTCGGTTATCATTGTTTTCAACGCATGATTCTCATAAAGCTGCTTTTGAGCAGATTGGGCGTTATTCGGCGGAAGATGCTTCTGTCATGGACGCTTCTTTTGCCGCCGCATTGCGTTCGGTCAGGATGGAGCCTATGTACAGCATGACAAAATAACCCATGGCGGAAAGCAGCGTGATCTCTGCCAGCGGCTGAAGCAGGGTAATGACATCCCAGATATCACCGGGCGCACCGACCACTCGGATTTCCGTGACCATGTTTGCCACACTCGGAAGGAAGCGGAAGGCGAACAGCAGGGCAGTCATCCAGAGATACAGACGGCGCAGGACATTGTGTCTGCGTGCGGCGGCATCTTCTGCGGTGATTTCCACGTGCAGACGGGCGTCTCCGTCCGGCATCTGTGCGGCTTCGGTTTTCCCGGCAGTATACGAAAGCGGATTCTGCCGAAAGCTCTGCTTGGG
>JAZTZC010000019.1:0-2270 GCA_045637265.1 Eubacteriales bacterium
TTGCAATCGGGGTTTCAGCCTGGATCTTTACGGTCGCGTCACTACTCACGGCCTTATAGCCCTTGGATGCGTACTCAGCAGAAACCTCTTCATAAGATTTCGGTGCGTCGTAAGGCTTCAGCGTAATGCTGCCGATGGCGACAGGCTCTCTCGTTGCTTCAAGCTCGAGGGTGTGTTCGCCTGCGGTCAGATAATACTGGAACGGTTCATTGTAATAACCGGTTGCATCCTTAAATTCGTAAGTTGCCCAAGCAGGTGCTTCGATCGCCATGGGACGAACGTCGTTACCCAGCGGGTCCTGTTCAAACGATGTATCGGATTCACCGATATCGGACAGGTCGTCAACCCAGCGTTTTGTCATAGACAGGTATCTGGATTCCTTAAAGGGGATTTTTCCGTCGATGCGGAGTGCGCGTTCAATGTTGGATGCCTTACCGACGATCGGATAGTATTCCATCTCGACCATGTAAAGGCCATCCGAGGGAACATCGACATTGTACACAACGGTACCGGTTTCGGGCGTGTAAAGCGCCGTCTTGCCGCCGTAGGTATCTGTCTTGACCGCTGCATCGGTCAGTTCCGCGTTGTAGTCCGTACCATTGACAGTAACTGCATTCTTACCGAGCGCACTATCTTTGTGATCTGCCTTATATTCGGCATAAGGCGTTGCGTTCAGAAGTTCCATTACTTCGCTGATGCTCTGGCCGACTACGGGTGATTCATTGCCGCTGCCATCACCCGTTTCCGCTGCTGCGGCCGGGATGGTAAATGTGCTCACGAGCATCATGCCCGAAAGCAGCAAAGCGAGCGGCTTTGTCAACTTGAGATTTTTCATTTACATCTCTTCCTCCTACCAAGATTTGTTTGCTGTTGTGTAGTGACACATTTGGCTGAAACAACACGTCCGCCGCATTCCGCGTGTCCGCCTTCCGCATATACGCACCGCACGGGCACATATATAAGGAAAGTAACAGCGGAAACGAGGACGAATGGCTGACATACAAAAATCAAAGGCTGTATACCGGACATGGTGACGGCATGATGCCCTGAATTTTCATAGGATAATGATACCACAAACGCCGTTTCTTGTCAAGTCTGCGTTTTTGTCATAAAATCGTAAAAAATTCTTCAGATTTCGTTTTCAAGGCGCCCCTCCAATTCAATGGGACAGAAATGCGGCGTCATCTTAAATATTAGATTTGCATTAGATTTCGTAATTGTTGTGTTTTGTTACTCTATATAACATTTCGCAGGTGTTTAAGGCTGTTTTATAGCACTTAATTTGAATAAATCCTGAACTGTTCGGATTTTCGTTATTATCAAGCACTCTTTTATATGTGTGCAATACATCGTATATTAGTTTTGCACCCAAAGTACCATATGCATTTTCAACAAAATCATACCCTAATTTTCTACACCCTGGCATTTTGCACAAAATTTTCAAATTTCGAGGATTCTGACGTCAAAAACGGGGTTTTGCTGCAGATTTCTGTCTCACTCAGCAATGGTTCCGCCGAACAGAACATCCTCCGACCGCTCCGGATCATAGAAGACCGCGCTCTGTCCGGGCGTCACTGCTCTCTGCGGCGATGCAAAACGGACGGTTACACGGTCATCTTCCACGGCTGCAACGACAGCTTCTGCCGGCGGTGCTGCGTATCGGATCTTCACAGAAACCTTCATGCCGACACACAGTGCCGCCGGTGCCAGTTTCTGGAAATTGATCCCCACAGCCGAGGCCGTTTCGCTGTATTCCTGCCCCGACGGTGCCAGATGGACCGTATTTCGATGCGGGTCAATGCGTGTGACAAATACAGGATGTCCGAGCGCGATCCCAAGTCCCTTCCGCTGCCCGACCGTATAACGGATAATGCCCGCGTGACGGCCGACGGTCCTGCCGTTTTCATCGACAAAATCACCCGGCGGGAACTGACGTCCCAATCTTTGCTCGACAAACGGGATATAATCGCCGTCCGGCAGAAAGCAGATGTCCTGGCTTTCCTTTGCGGATGCCGACGAAAACCCGAGCTCTGCGGCATGCGCGCGTACAGCCGCCTTATCCAATGTCGCCATCGGCAGATCCAGCATCGACAGCATGTCCTGCGGCAGGCGCCACAAAACATAGCTCTGGTCTTTGCGGCGATCCGCAGCAGCACGGACAAAATACCGACCGGATGCAGCATCGTACCCGATATGCGCATAATGGCCCGTACTGACACGCAGAATCCCGAGTTCACGGGCACGCTCACACAACAGTGCCACCTTCACAT
>JAZTZC010000020.1:0-1564 GCA_045637265.1 Eubacteriales bacterium
AAGCCGTCATTTCCAACGGCGCGATTTCCCATATGGTCGAGCTGGATGTCACCTGTGACGGACAGGCGGTCACGCAGTTTCACGCAGACGGCGTGATTGCCGCGACACCGACCGGTTCAACCGCGTATTCCATGTCCGCAGGCGGTCCGATCATTGACCCGGCACTCGACTGCTTCTGTCTGACACCCGTCTGTGCGCACTCCTTAACGGCACGTCCGATGCTCTTGTCCTCGGACTGTACACTCGATATCAAAAACATCTGCCGACGCGAGGACAATACGTATCTGACCGTCGACGGTTCGGAAAATTTCAAGCTTCTTCTGGGTGACACAGTCCGTATCCGTCGGGCATCCGCCGAAACGCACATGATCCGCTTCCACGAAAACAGCTTTTTCTCGGTTTTGAACCGAAAGATGCAGTAATACTGAATACGATGACCGCCGACCTGTGAGGCTTGCGGTTCAGAATATAAAAAATAAAGGCAGGTAAACCGCAATGAAACAGAATCGACACGAAAGAATCATCGAAATCATCAATGCCAATGACATCGAAACGCAGGACGAGCTGCTTGCAAAGCTGCGCGAAGACGGCTTTGATGTCACGCAGGCTACCATTTCCCGCGACATCAAGCATCTGCAGCTGGTCAAGGTCGCAGGACATGACGGTCATTATAAGTATGCCGTCTCCCAGCACTCCGGCACAAAGACCGCGCTGAAGTTCAAGACCATTCTCAAGGAAACGATTGTCAAGGCAGACTACGCGCAGAACATCGTCGTTCTCAAGACGTATTCCGGCATGGCGCAGGCTGCTGCTGCTGCCATCGACTCTCTGCAGATGCAGGATATCGTCGGCTCGGTCGCGGGTGACGATACGATTCTCATTGTCATGCGTTCCAACGAAATCGCGTGTGACTTCACCGAGAAGTACAAAGAGCTTCTCCACTAAAGTGCCATGCTTGACACCTTACACATTGAAAATATCGCCGTTGTCCGTGAGGCGGATATTACCCTCGGCTGCGGCTTTACCGTTCTGACCGGTGAAACGGGTGCCGGTAAATCGATCATCATCGATGCCATCAACCTGCTGCTCGGCGCACGTCCCCAGCGCGACCTGATCCGCTCGGGCGAGACAACCGCCGTCGCATCCGCCGTGTTCACGGATATCCCCGAAACGCTTGCCGCGCAGATGACCGACGCGGGTCTGCGGCTCGATGAGGACGGAGGACTGTTTTTACAGCGCGCGGTACAGGCGGACGGAAAAGCGTCGACACGCATCGGAGGACGACCCGTATCCGTTTCCACACAGAAGGAATTTATCGGTGCGCTGATCGCCATTCACGGTCAGCACGACAATCAGCAGTTTCTGCGTCCCGAGATGCATATCCGCTATCTCGACGACTTTGCGGGCGTCGAGGCACTGCTGGACGACTACACCGTGCTTTATCACGAATACAACGAAATCCGCGCAAAGATCCGCTCGCTTCAGAAAAACGAGCAGGAAAAGGCGCGGATGGCAGAGCTGCTCAAATACCAGATTGCGGATATCGACGCAGGCAAGTTAAAGC
>JAZTZC010000021.1:0-4289 GCA_045637265.1 Eubacteriales bacterium
CGTCTCAACCATACGTCGTGCTGTCTCGGACTTGGCAAACGGATCAGGGATGGCAAGAATCTTCTGTCGGATACCGCGCTCACAGCAGACATCACGCATTTCATCGCACAGAATCATACCTGCGCCGCCGTTATAAATACCTTCCTCAAGATATACAATCATCTTTGTGTCATCGGTGATGTACATGGAAATTTCCTCGGCGCGCTTTACAAACGGCGTCAGCTGTTCCATTAAGAGTACACCCGCGGAAATGCCGAGCACCGACAGTGTTTCCTCCGCTTTGACCGCTTCTGCGGCGATTCTGCCGTAGGTGACGATCAGCACCTGTTTTCCGTCCAGTGTCGGCTGGAAATCGGACTTCATCGGTGCATCCACAGCCGAGTGTGTAAGGAAGCGTTCGGCAAGTGCATCATCGGGCGCACCCTTTGGGTAACGGATGGCATAGATACAGTCCGCATCAAACGAGGTTTCCAGATACCGACGCTGGGATGCGTAGGAGATCGGCTCACAGATTTCGGTATTTGGCAGCTGTGCAAGCATCGCAACATCAAAAATACCGTGGTGGGTCGGACCGTCTCCCTCATTGAAGCCTGCGCGGTCAATACAGAGTGTCATCGGCAGACGCTGCAAAGCCGCATCGTGAATAATATTGTCATAGGAACGCTGTAAAAACGAGGAATAGATCGCCGCAATCGGGTGAAGCCCGCCGGCGGACAAACCTGCCGCAAACGTCACAGCATGCTCTTCGGCAATTCCGACGTCATAAAGGTACTCCGGCTTTTCCTGTTCCACACAGCGAAGCCCCGTTCCGACCGCCATTGCCGCTGTAATGACACGCAGGTCATCGCGTTCCTGCATAGAGTGCAGAAGCATCTCGCCAAAGGCATCGGAATAATTCATATCCGTATCGCGAACAATCTCTTTTTTATGGTAATACCGTTCTTTGGGAACAGCATGGAATACATCCGGCGCTTCCTCTGCGGGGGCATAGCCTTTGCCTTTTTGGGTTTTGACATGCAAAAGCACACTTTGTTTGGCATCCTTTGCAACACGCAGGATCGTCTCGGCTGTCTCAATGTCGTTTCCGTCAATCGGACCGAGGTAATAGAGACCCATGTTCTCAAAATAGTTGGACTGATACAGCATATTCTTGAATGTCTGCTTCATGTCACGCACACCGTCCACGATCGCCTTACCGACAACAGGCAGTGAAGCCAGCATATGGCGTGTACTGTTTTTGATATCATGATATCCAGCCGACGCGCGCATGACGGAAAGATAGTCTGCAAACCGCCCGTGGTTGGGTGAAATCGACATTTCGTTTTCATTCAGGATGATGATCAGACGGCGGTCTGGACGGATATTGTTCAGCGCTTCATGAATCATACCGCCGGTAAAAGCACCGTCACCAACGATACAGACGGTGTATGCATCAGAACCGCGGGATGCCTCTGCTTCCGCCATACCGAGAGCCGCCGAGAGGGAAGTAGAAGCATGTCCCGCACCGAACGGGTCATGCTCGCTTTCCTCACGTTTGGTAAAGCCCGACAGACCGCCGTTTTTTCGCAGCGTGAGAAAATCGCCGGCACGTCCCGTCAGAATTTTATGAACATAGGACTGATGTCCGACATCAAAAATGATATGATCGCGCGGCGAATCAAACACGCGGTGGATTGCCATCGTCAGCTCGACAACGCCGAGGTTGGATGCCAGATGTCCGCCCTGTTTGGTAACATGCTCAACAAGAAATGCACGAATCTCTCGTGCCAGCTGCGGCAGGGAAGCGGCATCAAGCGCACGGAGATCGGCAGGAGATTGTATTTTGGGGAGAATTTGCAGTTTCATGGTCACAAGTCCGTTTCTTTGTCATTCTTCTGCATAAGGGAATCATCGACACAGAAGGCTGTTTTTCTTATTATAACACAGAAATATGAATGATACAAGAACAAAAACAAAAAAAGCACTGCTGTAAGCCAAAAACTTACAGCAGTACGTACGATATCAGTGATCTTCGGGCTGTTCCATGGATTCCATATTGCGGTACAGACGGACAAGCAGACTGTGCAGCTGCTCTTTTTCCGCATCGGTGAAATCCTGCATCGCGGTTTGTTCCACATTGCAGATCGTCTCATGAATCTCACGGTTGACAGCTTTGCCGTGTTCGGTCAGATATACACGGGTCAGGCGCATATCCAGATCATCGGTCTTGCGCTCAATCAGTCCGTCGTGTTCCATTTTCTGTACAATCAGGCTGATCGTTGGTGCTTTGAGATGGGTTAAACGGATCAGATCGAGCTGGGAGACGCCGTCACGAACGGAAAGAAATGCAAGAACACGGCGTGCACCGACCTGCAGCTTCTGTTCCTCCGTCTTCTTCGCAACGGAGCCGTCCATCAGCTTTGCAGTATCACAGACAAGTGCATATGTCGTTTTGGATTCCACCGGTGTGATTGATGCCGCAGACTCTGCTCTGAATTCTTTTTTCAATGTTATAAACCCCTTTCCATATATGTCAATGAAACATCAATTTCTTATAATATGTTTAGATTATAGCATAAATCCAAAAAAATGTCAAGCAACATCGGTTTCTTTTCAAATAACCATCACATACTAATCGCGTGAACCGATGGAAATTAAATATTTTACAAAAACAGGTAGACAGATCACCGAAAATCTGATATAATACAGAAAAGACTTATAATCAACCGAAAGGATCTGCAAACATGAAACATACACTTACCAAAACCTTACTGATGCTTCTTGCATCACTCCTGCTGCTTTGCTGTGTCGCCTGCTCCGGCGGACATTCCTATGAAGCCGATGCTGCTTACAGTCACTTGTTTACAGAAACAGATGACGATGCGGCAAAGGCACTGAAAAATGTCATCATCGCACAGCTCGATGCGTATAATCAAGGGGACGCTGAGGGCTACTATGCGCTGTTCAACATGGAACGCGAAGACCTCAACTTCAATGTCGCGCAGTTTACATCCATGCGGCAGAATGCAAATCTGAGCTGCACACCCGAATCAATCGACACCGCGTTTATCAATGAAGACAACGCACAGGCGCTGATTACAATGACCTGCCGTGCGGAGGATAAGACGACCGGGGAAGTGCTATACTATTACAGAACAACAACCACCTATACCATGGTGCGTGACGGCAAGTGGACGGTCACCCTGCAGACGCCGGGTGCAGAAGAAGATCTCATGTACACACTGACCGCAACCGATACGACAGCTGAATAAAAATGACGGGAGTACCCAGAGAAAAGGGTGCTCCCGTATTGTTATATCAGATTTCAGCAAGCAGTGCTTCCAGTTCGTCCAGCGTATCGGCAAAGACGGAGAGGGCATTCTTGACGGTATCGGGCTTGGTAAGATCGATACCCGCAATCTTCAGCTCCTCAATCGGATAATCGGAACCGCCGGTGGACAGGAACTTCAGATATCCAGAAGCATCTCCGGTCGTCAGAATGTGATTGGCAATCGCAACAGCAGAGCAGAAGCCTGTCGCATACTGATAGACATAGAACGCATTGTAGAAGTGCGGAATCCGCGCCCATTCAATATCCTGCAGTTCGTTGACCGTTGCGCCCTCATAATAAAGTTCATTCAGCTCGCGGTAGACGCGGTTCATTGTTTCGGCTGTCAGCGGGATGCCCTGCTTGTACATCTCATGTGCCTTGCGCTCAAATTCTGCAAACAGCGTCTGGCGGAAGACTGTGGTACGGAAGCCCTCGAGCAGATGGTTGAGGATATACGCACGCTTCTTTTTGTCGGTTTCGGTTGCAAGCAGATGCTTGGAAAGCAGAACTTCATTGACAGTAGACGCAACCTCGGCTACCATGATGCGGTAATCGTGATTTGCGAAATCGTTTGCTTCGGAGGAGAAATAGGAGTGCATCGCATGACCGAGCTCGTGTGCCATGGTATAGGCATCGTCAAGCGTATCGGTATAGTTGAGCAGGACATACGGGTGTACACCGTATACGCCGCAGGAGAATGCACCGGTCGTCTTGCCCTTGTTTTCGTAAACATCCATCCAGTTGTTTGCGTATGCTTCGTCAAGCAGCGCGGCATAGCGTTCTCCAAGCGGCGGTGTCGCCTTCTTTACCAGTTCCTTTGCCTCATCGTATGTAACGCAGAAATCGACATCGTCGATCATCGGGACATAGAGGTCATACATATTGAGGGTTTCAAGAGCGAGCAGCTTTTTGCGCAGTGCAAGGTACTTCTTCATCGTCGGAAGTCCCTCATGAATTGCCGCGATCAGAGAATCATAAA
>JAZTZC010000022.1:0-3286 GCA_045637265.1 Eubacteriales bacterium
CTGTGACCGAAGCCGCCGTGATCTGCCGTGACAATGAACAGCGTATCATCAATGAAGCCGCGCTTGACGTACATGTCGTAAATCCGTCCGATCAGCCCGTCGGTGGCGGTAATGCGGTCAAGGTGCTCCTTTGTGCCGTAGCCGTGCCCGTGACCTGCACCGTCGACCCAGTCAAACTGGACAAACAGCATCATCGGGTCGTGGTCTTCAAGATATGCGCAGATTTTGTCGGTCAGCTCGTCATCCCCTGCGGTATCCTCATACACGCCGAGGTTGTTCTCAATAATGCCGTAATTGATCGGATTCCAACAGCAAAACGATGCAAGGTCTGCTTCCGGATATGCCGCGCGGATTTCACGGAACAGGGACGGGAAGGGCGATTCGGTATCATAGGGAATCGAGGAAACAATACCGTTGGTGCGGCGATGGACTTCGGGTGTGACACCGAGGAGCATCGAACCCCAACATTCCGCGGAAATCGTCGGAATCGAGGTCAGAACATTGTAGTTGGTCGCGCCGTTTGCAAAAATACGATCCATGTTCGGTGTATCGGTTTTTGAGAAGAAATTGCCCGCGCCGTCAACGCCGAGGACGACGACGTGCTTATAAACAAATCCGTTGTTTTTCATGCTGGTATTCCTTTCGTTCTGCGTTACAGTTCGATGATGTGGTCGCCTTCCTGCATCTTGTAATGGCGTTTGATGCCGCCGATCTCACTCATCCAGCCGCGGACGATGACGGTCTTGAACTGATTCGTATCATAGCCGCCCGGACCCATGTTGTCCCACAGCCATGTCGGCGTGCACCAGAGACAGTAGCTCGGCTTGATGGCTTCATAGACCGCACGCTCGACACCGCCCTGACCGTGGTGTGCCATCTGCACGTAATCTGCTTTCAGGAGCGCGGGATCGGTATCGGCAAGCAGCTGTCTGCCGCCGGCGGGTTCGAGGTCACCGAGGAACAGAAGCACCGTTTCGCCTGCCGTGATGCGCAGAACGATGGAGGTATCATTGATGGCGCGGGCGATTTCTTCATGCGGGTCGCGCAGAACCTGCACCGCGAAGCCGTCAAAATCATAGACATCACCGGTGTGAGTGGTCACGATGGGAACATGGTGTGCGGCGGCGGTGTCCATGACCCAGGTGTACAGCTCTGCCGAGGTCATTGTGGTCTGCTTTGGTTCGCGCTGCTGTGCCCATTCGGGAGACGGGAAATGACAGCAGACGCGGTTGATTGTGATGTCGGGATGGTTTTCGATGATCTTCGTCATTGCGCTGACGTGGTCGTCGTGCAGATGGGTCAAAAACCACGTGTCGACGTGACCGCCGAGGTTTTTGAGATAGTTGTACAGATAGTCCTCCTCACAGGGAAAACCGCCGTCGATGACGATGGTGGAGGTTTCGGACTGTAAGATAAAGGATGTGTTGATCGTGTCCGTCACGGAATGGAGCATATGAAGCTTGGGCATGGGTGTGCCTCCTTTGATGAATTTCGTTATTTATATTTTACATGAAATTTTCGGAATGTCAAGAGGGTATCCGATTTTTGACAAAAAAGATCCCGGACATCGTGTGATATCCGGGATGGAAAGTATCTATCTTAATACTTCTTGTACATCGGACCGTAAGCCGCGCAAGCACGGTAGTCCTGACCTTCCTTGTCCATGCCGAATGCATTCCAAGCTGCCGGACGGAAGATCTTTTCCGCGGGAACGTTGTGCATGCAGACGGGGATGCGGAGGATAGAGCAGAGGGTGATGAGGTCTGCACCGATGTGACCGTAGGAGATCGCACCGTGGTTTGCACCCCAGTTCATCATGACTTCATACGCGGTCTTGAAGGGAGAGCCATCCTTGCCGTCACAGCGCGGTGCGAACCATGTGCACGGCCATGTTGGGTTGGTGCGTTCCATCAGCTTATCGTTGACATCCTCAGGCAGGTTGACCGTCCAGCCTTCTGCGATCTGGAGAACCGGACCGAGACCCTTGACGAGATTCAGACGGATCATCGTTGCGGGCATTTCCGCACGGGTCGTGAAGTGAGAGGAGAATCCGCCGCCGCGGAAGTTATCAAAGCCCGCTTCGCACCAGACGGTTGCGTCGGTCATCTTCTTGATATCTTCGTCAGTGACTTCCCACCACTTCTTCATGATGGCATTGCCGTTTTCGTCGGTGCAGACACCGGATGCGTCCAGACAAGCCGCGCCGGAGTTGAGCAGGTGGATGATACCGTTGGATTCTGCTGCCTTGCCTTCCAGCTTGTAGCCGGTGACGCGCTCGGTAGCTTCACCCGACCAATAGGTACGGACGTCGGCGAAGATCTGAGCCCGGTGGGTCAGCAGGCGCATCATCAGCATGCCCATGCCGTTGAGGATATCGTTTTCGGTAGCCAGGGTGTAGGGTTCCCGGGCGCCTTCGTAGTCAAAGGAGGAGGACAGCAGAGCTTCGGGGTAGTCACAGTTGGGCCAATGGTCGGTCCACTGGCGCTGACCCTGGAAACCGCCGGCGATGGCGTTGTGGCCAACCTTTTCTTCCTCGAACTTATCGGGGAGGTTCTGGTTGCCGGCCATCAGATCCTTGATGATGCAGTACATCTTGACGGTGAATTCCCACTGCTTTTCCTTTTCCTCGGGGGTGAACTTGATGGGGACCTTCTCGCCCAGGAATTCAACTTCTTCGGGGTTGTCATCGCGGCCTTCCTTGCAGTGTTCCTTCGTCCAGCTAAGCGCCTTCTGGTACTCTTCCTCGTTGTAGATGCCTTCTTCCATGCGGCGCAGGATCTCAACCTCGTCTACGGACTCAACCCGCATGCCGAAGTAGGATTCGATCATGTCCTGATCCATGATGGAGCCGGCAATACCCATGCACTGGGAGCCGATCTGCAGATAGGACTTACCACGCATGGTAGCCACAGCCAGAGCAGCCCGACCGAAGCGCAGCAGCTTTTCCTTCACATCCCCGGGCATCTGGGTCACCTGGTCGCGGTCCTGGACTTCGTGGCCGTAGATGCCGAAGGCGGGCAGACCCTTCTGGGCATGACCGGCCAGCACGGCGGCTAAGTACACAGCGCCGGGGCGCTCGGTGCCGTTGAAGCCCCAAACGCCCTTGATGGTCTGGGGATCCATGTCCATGGTCTCGGAGCCGTAGCACCAGCAGGAGGTGACGGACAGGGTGATGGACACGCCTTCCTTCTTGAATTTGTCGGCGCAGGCGGCGGCTTCCGGCACACGGCCGATGCAGGTATCAGCCATGACCACCTTTACAGGCTCGCCGTTGGAGTAGAACAGG
>JAZTZC010000023.1:0-1731 GCA_045637265.1 Eubacteriales bacterium
ATCAGGTGTGCTTTGATTTCATCAATCTCTGCGTTTTCTGTAACCTCAAGCGGCTGCCAATCCATGCGATAACTGCCGCCGAATATGTACGCCAGCGCAAGCCCAATGGCAAGTGATCCCACAATGATTCCGGTCAGTACCACGTCCGGCACACGGACGGGAGCGGCTTCGATCATATATCCCGCTTCGTCCATTTCACCTGCCAGCTTCCACAGACTTCGGAGCGCAAGGATGTAGACAAGAATCACGATTGCCGCGATAATAATACCGCTGTAATTGATGATACCAAGTAGACAGATGATGCCGAACCAAATCATCAGACCTACAGCACCGCCTGCGTGTTCAGGGGTTCCCGCTTTGCGCTGTACGGCTTTGATACCCTGCCACAAGCAGACAAGCTGAGTGAACTGCAATATCAGATTGCCGATCGTCAGGTACCATGTCCATCCGGATTCATAGAACGTCTGCTGATAGATCGTGGCATTCAGAATCAACATCGGGAAATAGTAGACACTGCGGATTAGAGTGATCGCATAGCAGGCTTTGAATGGAGTATTTTCACGGTGCATTGTGCGGAAACCAAGCAGCATCAGAATGAATCCGATTGCGGGGAGTATGTAGTTCAGACACCAAAAGTTCAGCGTCAGCGACGAGAGCGCAAGACCGATGAGCACGCGGTGCATGGATTTCTTCCACGGAGTAACTTCCGATACAATATCCTCGGGAGGAAGTTCAGACATGGTAGATTCCAGCATGGAGTCGAAATCTCTTTCATCAAACTTCATTCTCGTCACCCCCCATCATCTTACGCAGTTTCTTCTTGATACGGTACAGCTTTCCTTCCACCGCACGTACTGTCATGCCCATTTCAGCCGCGATCTTTACGGTGGACTGCAGATAATAATATTTTCTGTAAAACAGATTCCTCTCTTTCTGTGATAGGAGATCCAGCGCTAGAAGTAGCTCCCGCTGTCGTTCCTCTCTGAGCACAACTTCCTCCGGTGTCGGCTCTGCGGATTCGGTATTATCTTCAATTTCATCCGCCGGATGTCGGTTCTTTTTGCGGATCATATTGAGAGCGGTATTTCGTGTGATCGCCGTCACCCACGCCGCAAATGAGCCTTTATTTTCATCGTATGTATCGAAATTTTCCCAGATCCGCATGGCGGTTTCCGATAAGCAGTCTTCCATATCATGACGGTCACGCAGAATCGGCTTTATAATATACCGCATCAGCGGCCCGTAATGGGTCAGAAGTTCTTCCATGCCATGCTCATCATGTGACGCAAGCAGCTCCAGGATTTCAGCTTCCCGCATACGCTCCCTCCTTTTCAAAAAGTGGTTCTATTTTATTATACACCGTACATATGAAAATCCCACGGTTTTTTCGGTGAATTTTTTGTAAGGGGCACTCGACATTTTGTGTTTGTACATATAAATTACGTGAAAATTAATTAAGAGAACCATGCACAAAACCTTGTGCATGGTTCTCTTTTGTAAAGCCGCAGATGTATCATGATAACCTCATGCGGTATTATTATCTTGCGCAGTAAATGCTTACCTCTGCTTGTTCATCTCGGTGAGACACTGCTTGCAGACAAGCTTACCCTTGAAAAGTATAACGTCATCGGCGTTGCCGCAGAACAGGCACGCAGGGACATACTTTTTAAGTATGATCTTGTCCTCTTCGACAAAGATCTCAATGGAATCCTTGTTCTTGATGTCCATCTT
>JAZTZC010000024.1:0-2092 GCA_045637265.1 Eubacteriales bacterium
TCTTGCATGCAGGGGTATTGCCGCAGTGGAAGCCCATGAACGTATCGGTCAGCGAGTAGTCAAACTTACCGGCGATATCTTCGTTGTACAGATACTTCGGAACGGAGTTGTTGATATCAAGCAGGGTCACAGCGTCACCTGTGATGCAGGAGCTGATGAACTCGGACAGCGCACCGTAAATATCAACCTCGCAGGCCACGGGAATACCGCGCGATGCAAGACGGGAGTTGACGTAGCAAGGTTCAAATCCGAACTGCTCCGGGAATGCCGGCCAGCACTTGTCGGCAAAACAGACATATTCTCTTGCACCCTTGTGCGCTTCTGCCCAGTCAAGGAGTGTCAGCTCAAACTGTGCCATACGCGGCAGCAGCTCGGGATAGCAGTTGCCGCACGCACCGAGCTCCGATGCCATATCGGCACAAACCTCGGGAATACGCGGGTCGCCCTCATGTGCTTTGTAGGAAACGAGCAGATCCAGCTCGGAATTTTCTTCAATTTCAACGCCAAGTTCATAAAGACCCTTGATCGGTGCATTGCATGCAAAGAAGTCCTGCGGACGCGGACCGAACGTGATGATCTTGAGTCCCTTGACACCGAGAATCGGACGTGCGATCGGCAGAAATTCGCGGATCATATCGGCACATTCCCCTGCATCTCCGACGGGATATTCGGGAATATACGCGCGCAGATGACGCATACCGAGGTTATAGGAGCAGTTGAGCATACCGCAGTACGCGTCCCCACGTCCGTTGATGAGATCACCGTCGCCTTCTGCTGCGGCGATGTACATTGTGGGACCGTCAAACTTCTCGCACAGCAGGGTTTCGGGCGTTTCCGGACCGAAGTTGCCGAGGAATACAACAAGCGCATTACAGCCTGCTGCCTTGACATCGTCCAGAGCTTTCAGTGCGTCGCGTTCATTTTCGACGGTGACGGGACACTCATAAAGTCCCTCGCCAAATGCGCTGACAATCGCGTGCCGGCGTGTTTCTGAGAGGGTGATCGGGAAACAGTCGCGGGAAACTGCGATAATACCGGGTTTTACATTGGGAATCTGAAACATGGGAAATCTCCTTTATATAAATATGAAATTACAGGTTGAGGGCGTCGTAAACCATATCGCGGATGACAGCGTGGTCGGAGCCGATGCAGGACGGCCAGGAAAGGACGTGCATGGCAAAGAAAATGGAAAGATGATTGGTATCGTCGCACATGACATAGGAACCTGCTGCGCCGTCCCAGCCGAATTCACCGATCGGACTTCTCTGCCCCTCGTTCTGGTCCAGACGCGTACGGACACCGAGTCCATAGCCGTAACCGGGACCAGCTGCACAGGAAAAGGTACCGTCCATTGTGTACGTGGGCAGCTGATCGGTGTGAAGCAGTCGGACGGTTTCGGGCTTTAAGAAACGGTAACCGTTTGCCGCCGTACCGCCGCATGCCATCGTATCGGCAAAACGTGCATAGTCCGCGGCAGAACAGATCAGTCCCGCGCCGCCCGATTCATAATTGTCTGTCAGGCGGAAGGTGTTGCCCTGTCCTGCACGGGTGACGATGCCCGCACTGTTTGAGGCATACTGTCCTGCAAGACGTGCGATGACATCATCGGAATCATCAAAGGTGCTGTCACACATGCCGATCGGATCAAAGATGACCGCTTTCAGATAATCGGAGAAGCGCATACCGGATGCAACCTCAACGACTGCCGCCAGAATGTCGTGGCAGATCGAATACTGGAAGCGGGAGCCGGGCGTGAATAAAAGCGGCTTTTTTGCAAATAGATCGACGATCTCGAGCGTGATGGCGTGGGGATTTTCCGCAATCAGGGATTTGACATCCTCGGTGCGCATGTTGTAATCAAAACCACCGCTCATGGTAAACAGATGACGGACAAGAAGCGGTTTTTCGGGTGCGGTCAGTGTGCCGTCGATGTTCTGCTTCACATCGGCAAACGCGGGCAGATAATTGGATACGGGCGCATCCAGATCAAGTTTTCCTTCCTCCCACAGCCGCATCGCCGCGGAAACGGTCAGAACCTTGGTGCAGGGGTACATATAATAAAGGTGGTTTTCCGTAAGCGGGGTCCGTGCCT
>JAZTZC010000025.1:0-6344 GCA_045637265.1 Eubacteriales bacterium
GACAGTTCCGCCATCGGCACGGCTGACAAGATCATCCGTGTGTGCAAGCAGTAATCGTTCTTCCTCGGTGCGGGCGAGAAAGGCGATGCTTTTTTCATGAGACATGTTATACCATCAATATGGTCTGCAGAATGGACAGAAGGATGAATGTGACGAAAAACGACAGATCCAGCGGCAGGGCGGTGAAGATCTCAAAGCGCTCCAAAATACAGCGCACAGGGTAGATCACAACCTCTGTTACCTGATAAATAAAGTCGGTGATGCTGTTTTCCTCAAGCATCGGCAGCCAGGAAAGAATGGCACGGATGAACATGAGCGTCTGTATCGCGCCAACCAGCAGATATGCTACATTGGCGAACAC
Source organism: Eubacteriales bacterium (assembly GCA_045637265.1). GTDB lineage: Bacteria > Bacillota > Clostridia > Oscillospirales > CAG-272 > RGIG3925. Next base: position 362 of record JAZTZC010000025.1, read on the forward strand.
ATAAGTGATCTGTGTCACAGAATCCTCCTATCTTTCGGAATCCGGCACATTGACCGGAATCGGATCTATGCGATTAAAGTTCGCTGGAATAAATATCGTCTTCGTCAATGGGAGACTTGGGTTCGGGCTTGGGTTCCGGACCGCGGAGCTGATCGCCGGAAACATCGACGTTATGAGGTGTGATAACGAAGGTGTTGTTTGCAACGCGCTTGAGCTGACCGTCGATGGAATATGCAACGCCGGAAAGGAAGTCGATCAGACGGCGTGCGGTTTCCTTGTTGGTGCCTTCGAGGTTGAGGACAACGGTGCGGCGGTTGAGCAGGTGGTCTGCGATCTGGTTGACCATTTCATAGCGGTCGGGCTTGACAACCTTCAGTTCGAGATTGGAGCCGCCCATCGGAGCCTGCTGTCTCTGCGGCTGAGGCTGGGGCTGCGGCTGTGCATCAAAGGGGCTGTAGCCTGCATCGTAGGCGGACTGTGCGCCCTGTGTATCGGTCATCGGATCTGCACCCGGCATTTCATCGCCGAACAGATCACCGTCGTATTCGTTATAATCGAGATCCTCGGAACCTACCATACCCTTGATCTTGTCAAAAATTCCCATTGTTGTACCTCCACTGTATTTCCTGTGTTTGAATTTATGAATTTTATAAAAATAGAAAATTGATCCTGTTTGCTTTGCAGTATGCTGTGTGTTTTGAAATATCCCGTTTTTTTTGGCGAATTTCAAATATCACTTTATTATAACACAGATTAAAGAATTGTGCACCATTTTTTTGCACCAAAAATGCATATTTAACAAATTGTTTACAATTTATCGCCGTTGTTTGGACAGGGATCGACAGGGTGCGCTGCCGGGCGTGCGCCGGAAAAGCCCGAGCCGACACGAACAATGTCGGAACCGCAGAGAATCGCTGCCTCATAAGAGCCGGACATCCCCATGGAGAGAATCGGGCGGATGTCGGGATGCGCATTGAGTCTGTGCGCACAAAGCTCTTCAAAAAGCTTGCGTGTTTCGGAAAAATATGCGGTGTAGCGTTCCTTTGCATCGGGGGACGTGCCGCAGTTGGGCGCGATGGTCATCAGTCCCGTGACACGGATGTTTTCGTATGCTGCCGCGGCATCGTAAAAGGCGAGAATTGTATCGATATCCGGCGCAATGCCGCCCTTTGCTTCTTCCTGTCCGATGTTGATTTCAATCAGACAGTCGATGATGCGGTTGTGCTTCTTTGCCTGACGGTCGATTTCCTTTGCCAGAGAGAGGGAGTCCAGAGAATGAATCAGATCGACCTTATCGGCGATATATTTGACCTTATTGGACTGCAGACTGCCAATTAAATGAACGGAAACGCCGTCCAAATGCAGAAGCGGATATTTGTCGCACAGCTCCTGTACGCGATTTTCGCCGATACAGCGGATGCCGCAGTGGTCAATGGCGTAATTGATACGTTCTGCGTCCACCGTCTTTGTTACAGCCATCAGTGTTACATCCTGATGATACGGGGACTGCACCTGTCTCTGTGCGATGATATCACGGATAGCCCGGATGTTTTCGGCAATGTCCGCAAATTGGTTCTGTGTGGTTTCGCTTGCCATGATAATGGTTCCTTTCGTGTCCGTCAGGAGATGATCTTTCCCGAATACAGGTTTTTGCCGTTGATGATGATGTGGTCGTACATTTCCAGCATATCCGCATCCTCCTCCGAGCCGTTGTTTTCACGGCAGATGAAGTAGCCGTCGATTTCGCACATCGGTTCAATGCGGCGGAACTCAACGATATAGCCCTCCAGAATGTAGACACCCTGCACACCGTCGACGATTCGGACGGCAGACAGCGGAACCTTGTAGCCTTCCCAGGTCTCGGTGACGATCTGTACGGTCTGACGGCGCAGGAAGGAGAAGTGTTCGGGAATGGTATTGGTACGGAAGACCAGAACGACACGGTCATCGTCTGCCTGCAGGATCATGCGGTCGAGAATCATGGAAATGCGGATATCGGAGTTGTAGGGGAAGATGACGGTATAGGTATAGCCTTCTGTATAGGATCGGGATTCTTCGGTGGTGATTCTGACACCGATATACCAGTTGTATTCGGTGACGATCTTTCCGCAGTTGGTGCCGCCCTGTCTGTTTTTCTGCAGGGAAATGTCAGCTGCGGAGGAGATCAGACTGTCGTACTCGTCGAGTGTCAGATTGGATATTTTTTCGGATGAGAATATTTCTTCAAATCCGTCGATGTCACTGTAATAATAGCCGGCACAGTCGCTGTAGACGCTTTCTGCGGCGGCACCGGAGCCTGTGATCAGCGCAGTTCGCTCGGATTCCAGCATGCGGATCTGCCGATCGAAATTTTCGACATGGCGCGTGATGATCAGACGTTGGTTCATTGCGGCGATCAGATCGTCGGACTTCGCCATTGCGTAGCCTGCCGCGCCGTCTGCCATGCGGGACAGAAGCGTGTAATACGCATTGCTGATCGCGGTGTCAATGAGTTGGGTGTCGGAATAATTGACGTTTTCGTCGAGATTGGAATTGTTCAGAAGTTCAAGCTTTCTTTCAATTTCGGCAATGGCGATACCGGATTCCGACGATGCACTGCCGGTATACACCTGACAAATCTCCTCGCCTACAGAGACCTTGGTACCGTCTTCTTTGAGAAAGTTGATATTGCCGACGTCCCCGGGGGAGGTGTACAGCAGGGATTCTCCGCGGAAGATGTATGCGTCGTATTCGGAGACCTGCTCCTGTGTGGTAAAGGAGATGGATGCGGTATCGACATCGGATGTCAGACTGCCGATAATATGATACATTAAAAAAACGACAAGACCGATGGAGCATACTGTGGAAATGACATATTTCAGTACACTCGCAAGATATTTCAAATCCAAGCAGTATCACTCCTTTGTCCGGTTTGTTTGGAACAGAAATGTTCGACGGTTGTTCTGCACAGCACCGATAATAGATCTGCCCCTTCTGCGGTGACCTCGTCGGGATACAGCCAGTGCATTGCGGGATTACGGCGGAACCATGTCAGCTGGCGCTTTGCGTAGCGGCGGGTTGCGGTACGGAGGTTGTCAGCGGCTTCGTCAAGCGTCATTTCACCGCGCAGATACGAAAGAAATTCCTTGTATCCGATTGCCTGTGCTGCGGTGGAACCGTCTGGCAGATAGCCTTCTGCATACAGGCGGCGCACTTCTTCTTCGAGACCGCCCTCCAGCATCATGGTGACGCGGCGGTTGATGCGGTCGTGCAGAATCGAGCGGTCACGGTAATCCAGACCGACATAACAGGCATCAAAGACGGGCGGGGCATTGTGGGACTGTGCATCCCACTCTGTTTTGGTTTTTCCCGTCGTCAGATAGATTTCCAATGCGCGAAGAACGCGTTTGGTGTTGTTTTTGTGAATGGCGGCGGCTGATGCGGGATCGATGGCGGTCAACCGTTCGTAAATGCCGTCAATACCCGTCCGATCAAACTCAGCGCGCAGATCGGTCATGACCGCGCTCTCACCGTCGTCCTCGGGCTTATCGGAAAACTGTGTGCCGCGGATGGTGCTGTCCAGATACAGTCCCGTACCGCCGCAGAAAATGGGCAGCTTGCCGCGCGAGAGGATGTCGTGGGCACATTCCGTTGCCGCCTTGACATAATCAGGGCAGGAAAACGGTGTGCGCGGGTCGACGAAATCGATGCAATGATGCGGGATGCCGTCCATTTCATCTGTTGTCGGCTTTGCTGTGCCGATGGATAAATATTTGTAGATCTGCATCGAGTCGCAGGAGATGACCTCTCCGTTCAGCGCTTTTGCGGCGGCGACGGCAAGGGCTGTTTTTCCGCTTGCGGTCGGACCGACGATGCAGAGGACGCGCGGGGATTTGGTTTCGTTGTGATCCATTATGTGTTCTCTGTGGGTTCGGTTTTGTCGGTGATGAACATGGCATCACCGAAGGAGAAAAAGCGATATTCCTCACGGATGGCTTCCTCGTATGCGGAGAGCACCATCTCACGGGAGGTCAGCGCGGAAATCAGCATCAGAAGTGTCGATTCCGGCAGGTGGAAGTTTGTAATCAGACAGTCGACACAGCGGAAACGGTAACCGGGATAAATGAAAATACGGGTATCACCGCTCATCGCATGCAGGACACCGTTCTCATCTGTCGCACTTTCCAACGTGCGGACAGAGGTTGTACCGACGGCGATGATGCGTCTGCCCTCGGCTTTCGCGCGGTTGACCTTTTCTGCCGCTTCTTCGGAAACGGAGAAATATTCCGCGTGCATGACATGTTCTTCGACGTTGTCCACCTTGACGGGACGGAAGGTGCCGAGCCCGACATGGAGCATGACGGGGACAATTTCAACACCTTTTGCGCGGATACGGTCGAGCAATTCCGATGTGAAGTGCAGACCTGCAGTCGGTGCCGCGGCAGATCCTTCATGCTTTGCATAAACGGTCTGGTAGCGGCTTCTGTCATCAAGCTTAGCTGTGATGTACGGCGGGAGCGGCATGTTGCCGATTTCGTCGAGCACTTCATACAGCGTGCGGTAATGGGTTTTGTCGTAGGTAAAGCGGACAATGCGGTTGCCGTCCTCAACGGTTTCCAGAATATCGGCGCGCAGGATGCCTTCACCGAAGGAGACCGCCGCCCCGGGCTTAAGGCGTCTTCCCGGATGGAGCAGTACCTCCCAGACATCCTCCTCGATCTGCTTCAGAAGCAGAAATTCAACGGCAACCGTCGAGTTTTCGGCGATTTTTTTACCGTAGATGCGGGCGGGAATGACCTTGGATTCGTTGAGTACCAAAACGTCACCCGGCTGCAGATAATCGATGATGTCGTGGAAAATCTGATGTTTGACCTCCCCTGTTTCGCGGTTGAGCAGCATCAGACGGGATTCATCCCGATTCGGTGCGGGCGTCTGCGCAATCAGATGCGGGGGAAGATCATAGTAAAAGTCCTTTGTGGACAGCGGTTTATCGGTCATGGATATCTCCTGCGTATGATTTTAGATTTGGGATGTCACTCAAATGTGGGTTTTCACAAATGCGGCGCTGGTTTCGGCACATGCAAACGCATCCATGCCGTCGGACGGGTCATCCTGTTCCACACAGACCCACTCAGCCTTGCCGCATGCGGCGAAAATGGCAGTCCAGTCAAGAACACCGGAGCCGACGGGCTTGAAGCCGGCACGTCCGCCATCCTTGACACAGTCCTTGAGATGAATGATCGGTGCGCGGTCGGCGTAGGTGCGGATGTATTCGGCAGGATCGACCTTACCGGAATAGAGCCAGCAGGTGTCAAGCTCTGCACCGAGCACATCGGCAGACAACGTCTCATAAAGGTGATCGAGCATCGGCTTGCCGTCCAAAAGATCGAGATCAAAGTCGTGGTTGTGATACATGAGCAGCATGCCGCGCTTCTTCGCTTCCGCGCCGTAGGTTTTGATCAGCGCACAGGTTTCCTCAAACAGTGCGCCGCCTGCAAGACGTTCTTTCGGAAGCCAGCCGATCGGGAGATACTTGACGCCGGTTGCGGCAATCGCGTCGAGCTCGTCGAGATCACATTTGATCAGATCGTCGATGTTTCTGTGAAGTGAGAACATTTCCATTCCCGCTTCTGCTGTCATATCGGCAAGTTCTTTGGGTGTGTATCCCATCAACCCAAACCATTCGATGCCGAGATAACCCATATCTTTTGCCTTCTTCAGTGTATCACGGATCTGATCGGGGGCTAAGTATGTACGGAGTGTATAAATCTGTAATCCGAGTTTCATTGGTTTTACTCCTCTGTTATCCGTTCATGACGGCTGCAATATTGGCAATGTCTGTCTCTGTCCATTCGGGATTGATGCCGACATACAGGGTGCGGGAGAGAAGATCGAGAGATTTCGGGCACATATCCATCGTATAGTTCATCTGCAGACCCTGATTTTCTTTCATCAGGAACGGATCCATTGCGGGATGAAGCGCACCGCGCTTTTCCATGATCTG
>JAZTZC010000026.1:0-2160 GCA_045637265.1 Eubacteriales bacterium
CCTCTATACCGGCGGACTGGAGGCTTTCCGCTTTGGCTACGACGTGGTGTATACCAACGTGCAGGCGGCAGGCGCGTACCGCGGCTACGGCGCGACACAGGGCATTTTCGCCGTGGAATCCGCCGTCAATGAGCTTGCGGAGCGGCTTGGCATCGACCCGACGGTCATCCGCGACAAGAACATGGTCCGTGAGGGCATGACGATGCCTGCCTACTATGGAGAACCAGCCAACGCCTGTGCGCTTGATCGCTGTATGGAGCATTGCCGACAGCTCTTTGACTGGGAACACCGCTATCCCGTCCGCGATATGGGCAACGGCAAGATCCGCGCATCCGGTGTCGCCATGGCAATGCAGGGCTCGTGTATCTCCAACGTCGACGTTGGCTCGGCAACCATTCGCCTGTCCGAGGACGGTACGTATAATCTTCTGATCGCCGCCGCCGACATGGGCACAGGCTGTGATACAATCCTTGCGCAGATGGCGGCTGAGGTTCTTGACTGCGACTTTGACGATGTCGCTGTCTTCGGTGCCGATACCGATGCGTCTCCCTATGACTCCGGCTCCTATGCGTCCTCCACGACCTACATCACGGGCAAAGCCGTCGAAAAGGCATGTCTTGATCTGAAGGCAAAGATCTGCGCGATTGCCGCCGAGATGCTGTCCTGCGAAAAAGAGGAGGTCGTCTTTGACGGCAAGCAGGTGCGCTGTGCCGCAACGGGAGAAAGCGTTACGCTTGCTGATATCGCCTACCGCACCCAGCTCGGTGCCGTCGATGCGGCATCTGCAACCGCGTCCCATTCTTCGCCGATTTCCCCGCCGCCGTTTATGGTCGGTATGGCGGAAATTGAGCTGGATACCGAGACAGGGGAAGTCAAGGTACTCGATTATACCGCTGTTGTCGACTGCGGAACGCCCATCAATCCCGCACTGGCACGGATTCAGACCGAGGGCGGTCTTGTTCAGGGCATCGGTCATACGCTGTTTGAAAACGTCACCTACAACGACCTCGGCCGTCCGATGGAGTCCTCCTTTATGCAGTATAAGATTCCGACGCGCCTCGATATCGGTCACCTGAACGTCGCATTTGAAGCAAGCTGTGAACCGACAGGTCCCTTCGGTGCGAAATCCATCGGTGAAATCGTCATCAACACGCCCGCTCCCGCCATTGCCCACGCCATCTACCGCGCAACGGGTGTCTGGCACAGAGAACTGCCGATCACGCCCGAGAAGGTCGCAATGACAAAAAGCAGCGACTCTTAACTACTGTAAAATATTATTCGTTATTCATCCTTCATCCTTCATTATTCATTACAAAAAGGGAACCCGCAGGTTCCCTTTTTCTTTATGTTTATGCTCCAATGTGCCATCTGGTGGACTCTGCCCACTTGGACGGCGGGAGCGCGAAATCGATCTTGTCAGCCTCTACGGTGATCCATTCGTTCCATTTGACGCCATATGCGGTACAATCGTCGTGGAAGCGCTTGCCCGCCTCCTTGTCGGGGTGCAGCTCAAGCTTCAAGAACCGCCACTGCAGACGGGAGCGGCGAACGTATTCCGCACGGTCACCGGCCGCAGCTTCCGCTTTGTCCCAGAAGGAATCAAACGTGTCCTCAAACGAGGCAAGCTTGTCATAGTCAAGGTAGTTGTACGGGTACTCGAAAATGCCCATGTGACGACCCTTGGTAAAGGCTTCCGTCAGATCTGCATACGCACGCAGATACCGCCAGCCCTCGCCGTAGTATGCCGCCATAAAGCCGTCGATGAGGTTGGAATATTCGACTGCCGACATATAGGGATTCCACATCAGCTTGGCGAGCAGATACGCCTTCAATTCGCCGAATTCGCCGGAAAGACGGGCATTGTGCGCACCCTCGGGATACATGCCGCGGACGTGGTGATCGGCGTAGAAGCGCATGTTTTCCCGCAGGACGGAAAGATTCGGGAAGGTCGGGATGTAGTGCGCAAAGTCGGTGACATAGTCCCAGATGTAGATGCGGTCGCAGACCTCGTTCCACGCGACGATGTCACGGTGGAAAGCGGCATTCTGCGCACAGGTATCGTCGTCGAGCGGATGGGAGAAGCAGCACTCAATCGAGCACAGACGCACACAGACATTGGGACGCGGACGGGTGATCTTCGGCACGGGACGGGTGTACTGG
>JAZTZC010000027.1:0-2445 GCA_045637265.1 Eubacteriales bacterium
CTCTTGCCGGTCATGAACTTGACACATTCATAAAGACCTGCATAACCGAGGGAGATTGTCGAGTAGCCGCCGTAGAGCAGCTTATCGATCGGCTCGCCCTTCTTCAGTCTAGCGAGAGCCCCGTACTGCCAGAGGATCGGTGCCGCATCGGACAGCGTACCCTTGAGGCGGTTGTGACGGCACATCAGTGCGCGGTGACAAAGGTCCAGACGTTCATCAAAGATCTTCCAGAACTTATCAAAGTCGCCGCCGGAGGACAGCGCGATGTCGGGCAGGTTGATGGTGACAACGCCCTGATTGAAGCGTCCGTAATACTTCGGCTTGCCGTTTTCGTCAACGTACGGGGTTAAGAAGCTGCGGCAGCCCATGCAGGTATAGCAGTTGCCGTTGCCGTTTTTGTCGACCTTGAGTTCTAACATCTTCTTTTCGGAGATGTAGTCGGGAACCATACGCTTGGCCGTACACTTTGCGGCGAGCTTGGTCAGATAGTAATACTTGGAGTCCTCGGTGATGTTGTCCTCTTCCAGCACGTAAATGAGCTTGGGGAACGCAGGCGTGATCCATACACCCGATTCGTTCTTGACGCCCTGATAGCGCTGAATAAGCATTTCCTCGATGATGATCGCAAGGTCGCGCTTTTCCTGCTCGTTTCTTGCCTCACCCAGGTACATGAAGATCGTAATGAACGGTGCCTGACCGTTGGTCGTCAGCAGTGTGATGACCTGATACTGGATGGTCTGCACGCCCTTGGCAATTTCCTTGCGCAGACGGCGTTCGGTGATCTCGTCAATCGCTTCTTCGGAAACAGCACCGACAAAATCGCGCATTTCGTCGACGACATTGCGGCGGATGCTTTCACGGGAGACCTGTACAAACGGCGCCAGATGCGTCAGAGAAATCGACTGACCGCCGTACTGGTTGGACGCGACCTGCGCGATGATCTGCGTGGAGATGTTGCAGGCGGTCGCAAAGCTGTGCGGCTTTTCAAGCAGTGTATCGGAGATGACCGTGCCGTTCTGGAGCATGTCTTCCAGGTTGACAAGGTCACAGTTGTGCATATGCTGTGCGAAGTAGTCGGCATCGTGGAAGCGGATGATGCCTTCATCGTGTGCGTCGACGATCTCCTTGGGGAGCAGCAGTCGGCGCGTGATGTCTTTGGAGACCTCACCTGCCATATAGTCGCGCTGAACGGAGTTTACGGTCGGGTTCTTATTGGAGTTCTCCTGCTTGACCTCTTCGTTGTTGCACTCGATCAGAGACAGAATCTGCTCGTCGGTCGTATTGGACTTGCGGACGAGCGCTCTGGTATAGCGGTAGGTGATATATTTGCGGGCGACATTGTACTTGCCGCGTGCCATGATCTGATCTTCCACAAGGTCCTGAATTTCCTCAACGCTTGCCGCGCGTTCCATCTGATCGCACTGGGCAGCGACGGCGTTTGCCGCGTCTCTGATCTCCTGTGCGGTCAGGCGCTCAACCTCAGGCACCTCATTGTTTGCCTTGGTCATCGCATTGATGATCTTTGTGATATCGAAGACTTCTTCCATACCGCTTCGTTTGATGATATTCATTCGGGGTCTCCTTTTTGCATGTTGATCTATTACGTGGGACGCGATTCCCGCATCTTGTGCTCCTCGCGGAACATAAATACAGGAAGCGCAGTATCTTGTGTTTCTACGCTTCCTATTATACCACATTTTGTATTTTGGGTCAAGGGCTTTTCCATACATTTTGTGTTTTTTCGCTTTTTCGCTGTTCTGCACAAAACGCATGACGGAAATTGTACATTTTTCCCAATCGGTTTTGTAGATGAATTTTTTGTCCGAATGGAACCTGTTTGCCGTGCGGGATATATTGTACCACAAAAAAGAGATTCTGTCAAGACAAAACCCCGCCGATTTTCAAAAGAATCGTAAAATCGACAAGAAACACAAGATGGGCGAACGGTTATGTGTGCAAACGCAAGATATCGTACAGGAAAAGTCAAGGAAATTCAGCGAGCATCTTGACGTGCGGCTATATTTGGTGTATAATATAGTCACGGTAAGATCACACATATACAAAGGAGGTTTCCAAATGACAATTATACCGATGCGCGATTTGAAGGACACCGTCGAGATTGAACGGAAATGCGCCGAAGCCAACGGACCGGTTTTCGTTACCAAAAACGGCTACGGACGACTGGTCGTGATGGACATTGAATACTTTGAACGAACGATGGGAAAGCTCTTTGAAGCGGGCATTCTCAAGGAAGGATTGTCTGCTCTTTCCGACGGAGAGGTTGCGGACGGCGACAGCGTTCGGAAACAGATGACGGAAAAGTATGGACTCTGAATATTCCTATCAATTCACAAAACCGGCAGTCAGCGATCAAACGCAATCTTGATGAAATCCTGCGCAGTATTGAAATCTGATACAAAACAAGAAAGAATAAATAAGTTACAA
>JAZTZC010000028.1:0-3075 GCA_045637265.1 Eubacteriales bacterium
TCTGTCCCCCGACGAATACGGCATTGCCGATATCATCACGCAGACGGCAAATCTTTTGATTCCCCTGCTCTCCCTCGGCATTGCAGAGGCTGTATTCCGCTTTGCGCTCGACCGCGACGAGGATCCCGCACGTGTCTTTACAACAGGACTGCTCACGGTACTCGGCGGCGGTGCGGTGTTCTTATTTGTCATCCCGCTCATCAATGCGTTTGACTTCTTCCACGGCTACGGTGTGCTGATCTGGGCATATACGTTCTTTTCGTGTCTGCATACGGTTGCCATCCAATTCATGCGTGCACGCGGACGGATGAAGCAGTTTGCAGGTTACGGTATCCTGTCGACCGCTGTCACGATCATCCTCAATCTGATCTTCCTGCTCGGCTTTGACATGGGCATCACGGGATATGTTCTGTCGGTCATCGTCTCCGACGCGCTGGTGACGGCGCTCTTGTTCTTCACGGAATCGCTCTGGAAATTCGTCAAGCCCGCATCACTGGAAAAGGCACACATCGGACGGATGCTCCGCTTTGCCATTCCCCTGATTCCGACGACCGTCTTCTGGTGGGCAACGAACGCAGCCGACCGTTATATGGTACTCGGGATGATCGGAGAAGCCGCCAACGGTCAGTACGCACTCGCCTACAAGATTCCGACGCTGCTCATTCTGTTCTCCGGCATCTTCATTGAAGCATGGCAGTTCTCTGCCGTCCGTGAGCGCGGAAACGAGGATCATTCCGAATTTTTTGAAAAGGTTTTCGATTCGTTTCAGGCACTCATGTTCATCGCGGGATGCGGTCTGACCGCCTTTGCCAAAATCGCGGTCTACGTCATGGCGGACGATGTCTCGTATTATCCCGCATGGCAGTATATCCCCGTTCTCTCAGTCGCCACGATCTTCTCCTCGCTTGTCACGTTCATGGGCTCGGTGTATCTCGTTGAGAAAAAGAGTGTGCTTTCGTTCATTACGTCGATGATCGGCGCTGTTATCAACCTGGTACTGAACTTCCTTTTGATTCCGACCGCTCTGGGACCCAACGGTGCGGCGATTGCGACATTTGCAAGCTATTTTATCGTCTTCATCATCCGCGCCATCAACGGTCAGAAATATATCCGCTTCCAAATGCATCCCGTCAAGCTTGCAGTCAACACGACCATTGCCGGCGTGCAGGCGTTCTGCATGGTTGCCGAGACGCCCGGCTGGATCGCCGTACAGATCATCTCGCTTGTCCTGATCTTTGTACTCAACGCGCGTCCGATCATCGCCGGTATTCTGCAGGTGCTTCGCCGCCGCGCAAAACGGGCTTGATTTCATGAAACACACATCGAAAAAGCGCAGGCGCCGAAAAAGCCGACCGATCCCACTCAGCCATCTCTGCATCGCCTTCCTGCTTCTGCTCGCACTCTATATTTACGACATCAACAGCCGCTTTTCGGGCATCATACAGTACGGTGACGGCACCCCGGATCCCACAACCTCTGCCGTCGTGCACTTCATCGATGTCGGACAGGCGGATGCCGCATGCATCGTTCTGCCGGGCGGAGAAACCATGCTCATTGACGCCGGCAGCAATGCATCCGAAAACCAGCTGCTGTCCTATCTTGCGAAATACGGCATCCGGCAGATCGATTACGCTGTCTTTACGCATCCGCATGAGGATCACATCGGCGGTGCGGACGCGGTGCTCGAGATGTGCTCCGTCGACTGTGTGATCTTGCCGGACACGGTATCCACATCCGTCACGTATGAGGTCATGCTCGAGGCGATTGCCGCCGAGGGATGCACGGTACAGTATGCCGTACCCGGCAATTCCTATCCGCTCGGTGACGGCGCCTTTACGATTCTCGGCGCGTATCCGGCGGAGGAAAACCTCAACGATGCGAGTGTGATTCTGTCCTTTATCTACGGTAATACGTCGTTTCTGTTCACGGGCGATGCGGAGGTCACAGCGGAAAATGCGGTCCTGCTCCGTGACCCTGCCGCATGCAATGCCGATGTGCTGAAAGTCGGGCATCACGGCTCGTCCACGTCGTCCTCGGCACTGTTTTTGGCGGCAGTATCACCCGATGTCGCCGTCATCAGCTGCGGCGCGCTCAACGAGTATGGGCATCCGCACAGCGTAACGATGACACCGCTTTCTGCATTTACCGACCATATTTTCCGTACAGACGAGCACGGCTCGATCCGTGTTTTCACAGACGGCGCACTTCTCCGGGTACAAAGCGACAGTTAGCAATGCGAAAGGAAACCTCCCAATTCGCTTTGTGTTCCTGATCTACAGATGCGTGTTCGATCATTGAGAATGTGCAGAAGTGCGTGATTGTGATGAAAAGCAGAGATTTGATATGATCGAACCAATCAAACGGACAGGAGAAACGATGAATACAATCACTTATTTATTATTAACAGAGAAAAATTTTCATGAAAATTCATTAGACGGTTTTCTGCGGCATCAAGAGGTCAAAGAGTGCTGGAGAAAAAACAGCAGCAATGCGTATGTCTTAATACCGAACGCGTATGTGGAAGATTGGGACTTAAATAAGCGAAAGGAAATAGCACGTGAAATTCTGCAAACAATTGCCGGAGGGGGTTTTGCGTACGGTGCATTATGTGAAGAAAAGGTAGTTGGATACATTTTGGTATCTAACCAGTTTTTCGGGAGCAGTAACCAATATTTGGAGTTGCTTTTATATCATGTGTCAGAACCATATCGCAGGCGCGGTATCGGAAAACAACTTTTCGCATTGGCTTGTAAAACAGCAAAAGAGATTGGTGCAAAGAAGTTATATATTTCAGCACATTCTTCCAAAGAAAGTCAAGCTGCTTATCGAAAATTAGGTTGTATCGAGGCAGCAGAAATCAATCAAGTGATAGCAGAAAATGAGCCGTATGATGTACAAATGGAGTTTGTTTTATAAGCTGCATACATTGTATAGCTGATTTTGGGGAACACTCGCATTTTCATTTCACGAAACGGTAAATTTGTTTTTGATTGCAGACAAAGGGTACGCAAAAAGCAATCGGAAAATGAAAAGAAGAAATACATCACGGAGAACCTCCCTCCGGTCATGTATTTC
>JAZTZC010000029.1:0-9517 GCA_045637265.1 Eubacteriales bacterium
CGCAACCACACCGTCATTCTGTCCACGCACATTCTGCCTGAGGTTTCTGCGGTCTGTGAACGCATTGTTGTCATCAACAAGGGTAAGCTGATCGCAAACGAAAAGACCGAGGAGATCTCCCGCGTTGTCGACGGATTCCGCCGTCTGTGCGTCAAGATCGTCGGTCCGCAGGAAGAGGTTCTCGCCGCACTGAAAAATAAGGAAGGCATTGCGTACTGCGAGTGTCTGGGTCAGCGTGAAGCGGATTCCTATGCGTATCTGATCGAAAGCCAGCCCGGTGTCGATATCCGCCGTCCGCTGTTCTTCGCACTTGCAGAAAAGGGATGGGCGATGATCGGTGAGGAAACGATGGGCACCAACCTGGAAGACGTCTTCTTAGCCCTTCTCGAACGCAACGACGAACGCAAGAAGAAGCGCAATGTCGTCAAGAGCAATATCATTGCAAAGTAAAGGAGAGGTTTTAACATGTCTGCTATTTTTAAGAGAGAGATGCGGGCGTATTTCACGTCTCCCATCGGTTTCATTTTTATCGCGATTTTCTTCGTTGCCAACGGCGCGCTGTTCTCCTACCTGACATTGCAGGCAGGCAGCACCAGCGACATTTCCAGTTATTTCTTAATGCTGCTGTTCTTATTCATCATTCTGATTCCGCTGCTTACCATGAAGCTGTTTTGTGAGGAACGCAAGCAGAAGACCGAGCAGCTTTTGCTCACCGCCCCCATCAGCCTTGTCGATATGGTCGCCGCAAAGTTCTTTGCCGCATATACCATGTTCGCAGGTACGTTCCTTGCAGCAACCGTGTTCAATCTGATTCCGTACTTTATTTACTGTGAAGATGTCAATTTAGCGTCCATTCTCGGCAATATCGTCGGTATTCTGCTCATCGGCGGCGCATTTGTCGCCATCGGTCTGTTCATCTCCGCGCTGACGGAAAATCAGTTTGTCGCGGCAATCACGACCATTGCCATCATCGCGGCACTGCTGTTCATCAGCTTTGCTAACTCCTATATCGGCGCAGCTCCGATCCGTGTGGTTCTTTCCTGGATCTCCATTTTCTCCCGTTTCTACGATTTCACTTACGGTATTCTGAATTTCGCGTCGCTGCTCTACTATGCATCCATCATGTTCGTATTCCTGTTCTTGACGGTTCGAGTTTACGAAAACCGCAGATGGGCATAACCTCGCCAACAGGCGTGAACACGCAAACACCGTAACCAAGAAAGGATAAAGAAAACAAAATGAAGAAGCAGTCCATCTCCCAGAGCAGAAAATTCAAATACGGCTCTGTCGCTGTTCTGTTTACTGCTGCCGTCATTGCGGCGATCGTTGTTCTCAACGTCGTTGCCACGGCACTGACACAGAAGCTTTCCTTATATGTTGATATGACGAGCGAGGATCTGTACTCGATCTCCGAGGCATGTGACTCCATGATCGATGATCTGATCGCTGACCACGCAGACGACGTTGTCCCGCTGCATTATGAAATTCTGTTCTGCGCACCGTTTGATACGCTGGAAAACACGCAGACCACCAAGATGATTTATAACTTCGCGCGCAAGCTCGAAGCGGCTTATCCCGATCTCATTTCCATCGACTACATCGACATCATCACCTATCCGACGCTTGCCGAGCAATATACCACCACAACTGCGGCAACCGTCAAGACGACTGACGTCATCATCAAGAGCACCAACACCGATGGTTTCCGCAAGTATTCTCAGGAGGCGTTCTTCGTCACCGCAGAATCCGACGGCTCCATCTTTGCGTTCAACGGTGAACTCAAGTTTGTCTCCGGCTTCCTTCAGCTGGCAGGCGAATACAACCCCGTTGCCGTCTTCCTCTCCGGTCACGGTGAAGCAGACGCATCCGCTATGCAGGTTCTTTACGATGCGGCAGGCTTTGAGGTTATGGTACTCGACCTGCAGAAGGGTACCGATACCCTCGCACCCGGTCAGCTGCCCGACTACGCAAAGGTTCTCATCATCAACAATCCGCTCTTTGACTATATCGGCGCTAACGAAGACGGTCTTGTCAACGAAATCGCCGTCATCGACGACTTCCTGGAAATCAAGGACGACGGTACCTCCGGCAACTTAATGGTCTTCATGAATGCGGATGTTGCAGGTAAGCTGCCTGAGCTTGAAACCTACCTGCTGGAATGGGGTATCCAGTTCGGCGAAGCAACGCTGAAGGACAATGCGTCCTCCTCCTCCGTTGACGGTCAGACCATCATCGCGTCTCTGCCGACAGAAGGTTTGGGTGCATCCCTGCACAAGACCCTGCGTGAACTGCCGTCTGTTCCGCTCACCATCGTCAAGAATGCATGCCCGATCTATCAGGTCTTCACCGACCGTGACGGCAGACATGTTTCCTCCGTTCTGACCACGACCAAGTCCGCAGAAGCATATCCGTCCGATGGCGAAGGCGATCCCGTCCGCGGTCAGTTCGATCTGATGACCGTCGTTCAGGAAATGCGCTATGTCGACAATGAAGAATGTGTCTCCTATGTCCTCGCCTGCGGTTCTGCCGATTTCGGCAACTCCACCTACATGGCACAGCGCCAGTACGGTAACTCCGACATCCTGTTCTCCGCAATGAATGCCTTCGGTAAGGACAATGTGCCGATCAACATCAAGTTCAAGGTCCTTGACGATATCGGTCTGTCCATTTCCACCGAGCAGGCAAACGGCTGGACCGTTGCCATCGTTGCCATTGTTCCGATCGCCATGCTGATCTGGGGCACCTACGTTTATATCAGGAGAAAGCACTTATGATGTTATTTGCAATGTCCGGGGAACCGGAAAACGAAACCAAAGCAGCAGAAACTGCCTCTTCCGTCGAACCTGAACTGACGGAAGAGGAACGGCAGCTGCAGGAGGATTATCGCCGCTTCGGTATCGAGGGTGAGGACGAGGATTCGATGGACTCCATCGCAGATGTCCTCTCCACCTTCCAGGATGATGCGGAAGAAGAGAGCGAAAAGAAGCCCGAAAAGGCAAACAAGCGCTCCGATATCTCCAAAAAACAGCGTCTGATTCCGATCCTCGCCGTTTGTGCAGTCGTCGGTCTGATTCTGTACTACGTCGTTCTCAAGCCGATGCTGGAAAGCATGACCGAGGAAGAGATTCCGCCGATCAATACCTGGCTGACCGAGCAGATGACCTCCGGCGCGATCTCCGAGATCGAATACAACGATCTGTTCAACAAGGGTAAGGTCGAAGTCCTCGGTTCTCAGAACCGTATTCTGATGTTCAACCACACGGAAAAGGCAAACATCCAGTCCGTTGAGGTGCACAACACGCACGGCACGTATACGTTCTATCGCGATGCGTCCGACAACTTTGTCATCAAGGATGCGGAAACCGCTTCCTACGATAAGGAACTGCTGTCCTCCCTCGTCGTTTCCTCCGGCTATACGCTGTCCATGACCCGTGTTACGGAAAACTGCGAGGATATGAGCGAATACGGTCTGTCCAAGGCTGACAATCCCTCCTATTATACGCTGACCACGACACAGGGTGTTACCCATACGGTCTACATCGGTAAGCCGATTCCGACCGGCGCGGGCTTCTACTGCTCCTATGAGGACAGACCCGCGGTCTACGTTCTCGACTCCACGCTGGCATCGACCCTGCTTGCAGACATCCGCGATCTGATGACCGCAATTCTGACGTATCCCGTTACCACAACGGCATACTACACGATTACCAACTTTGATATGACCAAGAACGGCGAGGACTTCCTCCATGTCGACTATCTGACCGACGCAGAGCGTGTCCAGACGGCATCGACCTCGATCTGGAAGATGGTCTATCCGGAAGGCGGCTATACGCCCTCCTCGACCAACTACGATGCAATGCTGCAGTCCTTTACCAACTTCACGGGCAACCGTGTTCTGGAGTTCAATGTTCTCGGTTCCATGGATACCGAAGAGCTGACCGACGAGCAGATGGCACTGTTTGAAAAGTACGACCTCGCAGCTCCCGAAACCACGATCTCCTTTGACTATACCGATCCGAACGCTGGCTATACCATTACCAATGCGGTCTGGTTCTCCTCGATGACCGAGGAAGGTCAGTATTACGTGTACTCCTGGCTTTTTGATGTCATTTCCGTCGTCGATGCGGCAACGTATCCGTGGCTGTCCTATGATATCATCGATTTCATCGACCGTCCTGTCTTCCAGCTCAACATCAACAATGTTGCAAAGATCGAAATCTGGGGCGGCGAAATCGGAGAAGAGCAGATGAAGTCCGACTTCCGTCTCGTCGGCGACGCACAGGAACTTGTCGTTACCGAAGATCTGACCGGCACGGTTGTTGATACGCAGAACTTCCGCCAGCTTTACAAGACCATGCTGTCCATCGAAATTCAGGATTACACAGAAGATGCATCCACAGATGAGTCCAAGTGTATCGCATCGATGCGCATTACAACGGAAGCGGGCGTTGTCACCGAGTACAAGTTCTACGCCTACGCAACACGCCGCTGCTTCATGACCATCAACGGCGAGGGCGAGTTCTATGTCAACCGTGACATGGCGGCAAAGCTCATTTCCGATGCAAAGAAGGTCATTGCGGGTATTGAAGTCAATTCCGACGCAAGAAGCTGATTTTCAAAAGAATTGTTACAAAACCGAGGGTTTGATTCCTCGGTTTTGTTTTTTTGCCGATTATTCGCGGCATATTGACAAAATACGGAAAATCATGTAAAATGAGAATATCAAAATCATGCTCATGAAAAGGAGATTTGCGATGCTATTCCACGAACAGATTTTATTTGATACGCATGCCGATCCGCGATCCAATTACCGTATTCCGTCGATTGTCACGACGAAGCACGGCACGGTACTGGCGTTCTCCAATGACCGCCGCGATACCCGTATTGACCATGCGGATGAAGCGCACCTTGTTGTCCGTAGAAAGGAAGCGGGCGGTGAATGGGAGGACGAAATCCGCCTGTTTGCGCAGACAGGCTGGACATGCTACATTGGTGCGGCGGTCTATGACGAAATCACAGATGAGGTCATGTGCCACTTCTGGCGTTCTCCCGTTGTTATGATCGAGTTCAAGGAATATACGCCCGAGGAGCTTGCCGAAATTGAGCGTTTACGCCGGGAACGCTCGGCGGCGGCAGGTGTTGAGGGCGGTTCGTTCATCATGTATTCCCGCGACGACGGCAGAACATGGCAGGAGCGTCCGCTTGCCGCGACACCGACCGAACTGCACTGTGACGGGAAAACCGTCTATGACATCGGTTCGTCACACGGTTCTGCGGCGGGAATCCAGCTCAAAAAGGGCAAGTACGCAGGACGTCTGCTTTGTCCTTCCCGTATCGCATCGGGACGCTATTCCGATATGGCAGGACTGAACAAGCACAGCTACAACAACGCTCTCTACAGCGATGACCACGGTATGACATGGGTTTCCTCCGCACCTGTCCAGCACGGAACAGGCGAGGGTACGCTGATGGAATGTGCGGACGGTACGGTTCTCTATAATTCCCGTGCTTATTACGAGGATGCAAGACGGTATCTTGCGACGAGTACCGACGGCGGCGCGACATGGGGCGAGTTCCGCATTGATCCGTTCTTGGTGGAACAGCGCAATATGGGCTGCAATGCGTCACTTCTCCGTGTGGAACGTGACGCGCTTGGGGAACAGGCATCGCTTCTGCCCGAGGGCTGTGATGCGGTCACCGTGTTTGCCAATCCGTTTTCGGTCAGACGTGAGCATGTTTCGGCGACAGTCAGCTTTGATGACGGCAAGACATGGTCGTATGTCAGACGTGTGCATACAGGACCGTCGGGATATTCGTCGCTGACCTATTCCGAGGCGGAGCACCGCTTCTATCTGCTGTATGAGCTTGGTGAGGATGACCCGTGTGATCTCGGTCTGAATGTCGCACGGTTTGATCTTGCGTGGTTGTTGGAAACAGATGAACGGTATAAGGAGAATCTGCTTTGATTGTATATTGCGATACCGAGAAAGCATTGCCGAATGAAAAATTGATGGCGTTATTCCGCGCAGTCGGCTGGACAACGGAAGACGGTGAACAACTCCATCTGCATCATTTCAATGTGCCGTTTCAAGGTTCCTCTTTTGTGGTTTCTGCGTGGGATGGTGATATCCTTGTCGGATGTGCACGGGTAATCTCCGACGGTGCTGTGCGGTCGGTGCTGTATGATCTTGCGGTATTGCCGCAGTATCAGGGACAGGGCATCGGCAGTAACCTGCTGTCACGCTGCATGAAGCGTTATCCCACCACCGAGTGGATTGCAGAAACAACAGAGCCGTGTGTTTCGTTTTATGGAAAACACGGATTCGCTGCTGCTGCGGCAGGTGAGGACTGCGTATTCATGCGGCGGAGTTGTCCTTTGTTTGATTCAGAAGGAGAGCGATATGAAATCTGTATGTAAAAGAAAACCGATATTGATCTGTGGTGTGCTGTTGCTTGTGCTGTTGGCAGCGGCATGGTTCTGTGCGTGGTTTTTCTCACCGACCTATGGTCTTGAGGAAATGGTTGCCGTACAGTATTGCGAGATTGACGGTCAGGTTGCAAAATATATCGAAAACCGTCCGGAAAGCCGATTTGACCGACTCAAAACACATCTTGCCGTTGGAGAGCTGTATGCCGTGCGCGGAGATACCTTGTTTTATACCTGCGCGGGTTTTCCGGATTATCTTGCGGTGACAGGCAGCGGCGATACCGGCTATACACTGTGCAGGTTTGATTCGTTCTGCACATCGGAGGAGCTTGCGCTGATCGGAGATTATTATGCGAAAGTACCTTGAAACGCATGGCTGAAAATAAGTTCCTGTCAATTGGTACTTGACAATTTGCCCATCGGTTGCTATAATTAACATAACAATAAAATTCCCGAAAGGACAACACTATGAAATATACCGCATATGAAAACAGAAAGAAGACCGACGCATTTTCTGCACCAGAAATCGGTGCCGGCAAATATGCAGGCGCGATTGCAGATTCTATCGGTTACATTGAACGCGAACAGCTGATGGATCCCGCGCTTTGGGCACTGTTTGTCGAGCAGTTCCGCATCGGCAATGTCGACGACTGGGATCTGGGCTGGAGAAGCGAATACTGGGGCAAGATGATGCGCGGCGCATGCTTTACCTATGCCTACACGCAGAATGAAGCACTGTACAAGGTTCTCGAAGATACTGTCCGCGACATTCTGACCACACAGGACGCATACGGACGTATCACCTCTTACTCCTTCTTCCGCGAATTCCACGGCTGGGATGTCTGGGGCAGAAAGTATGTTCTGCTCGGCATGCAGTATTTCCTGGAAATTTGCCGTGACAACAACCTCGCCGATGAAGTCATTGCATCGATGAAGCGTCAGGCGGACTATCTGATTGCCAAGATCGGCAACGGTGAGGTCGGTAAGTTCCCGATCACCAATGCATCCGAATGGTGGGAAGGTCTGAACGCATCCTCGATTCTGGAACCGATTGTCCGTCTTTACAATCTGACGGGTGAGCAGAGATACCTTGATTTTGCAAAGGGTATCATCGACGCAGGGGGCTTACGCTCTTACAATATCTTTGAAGCGGCGCTGGAGGGCAAGCAGTATCCGTATGAATATCCTGTCACCAAGGCATACGAGATGATCTCCAACTTTGAAGGTATTCTCGAATACTACCGTGTCACTGGTGAGGAAAAGTACAAGACGATGGTGACCAACTTCGCTCGTCTGGTCATTGATTCCGATATTAGGGTCATCCGTTGCGCAGGTACGACGCACGAGCTGTTTGACCATTCCAAGGTACGCCAGTTTGACCCCAAGTTCGATGGCATTATGCAGGAAACATGTGTCACCGTTACCTGGATGAAGTTCTGCTGGCAGCTGCTGTGCCTGACGGGCGATCCTGTGTATGCAGACCAGATGGAAATCTCCATTTACAATGCGCTCATCGGTGCCATCAATGTCAACAAGCATGTCTGCAAGAATCAGATTTTCAACTTCGACAGCTATTCTCCGCTGCTCAACGACGTGCGCGGCAGAGCGGTCGGCGGTCATAAGGACATCATCAAGAATCGCTTCTGGTGGGGTTGCTGTGTCGCCATCGGCGCGGCAGGTACGGGTCTGATTGCGATGACAGCCAACATGCAGGCAAAGAACGGCGCGGTCGTCAACTTCTATATGCCCGGCGAATATACACAGACACTTGCGGACGGCAAAACGGTCAAGCTGACGATGGATACCGATTATCCTGTCGGCGATACCGCAAAGCTCCGGGTCTGCACCGATGCGGACAGCGCATTTGCCCTCTCCCTGCGTATTCCCGCATGGAGCAAGCAGACTTCCGTCACCGTCAACGGTGAAGCGGTCGAAGCTGCAGCCGGCACCTACTGTGTCATTGACCGCGCATGGAAGTGCGGCGACGAAATCACCGTCAAGTTCGATATGCGCACACAGATCATCTACGCCGCTGACATCGATCCCAACGCCGATGCAGAATCCATCTGCCATCTCGCTCTCCAGCGCGGTCCCGTGATGCTCGCACGTGACAGCCAGCTCGGTGAGGATGTCACATCTGCTGTGACGGTCGTTGATAACGGCGGTTATGCAGAGGTTGAGGCAGTCGCCGTGGATGCGATTCCCGTCAAGCAGGCATACAAGGTCAAGACGACCGACGGTTTCATTACCGTGGTCGACTACCCGTCCGCAGGTCAGAACTGGGATCCCGCAATGCCGATTACCATTTGGATTACAACCAAATAACAGTTGCATTAAAAATACCGCAGTCATCAAAAACTGCGGTATTTTCATATTTTCAGGTTTGGCGGAGTCTGCCCTTGCTATACGGCGACCAGACACCGTTTTTGTCACATTCGGTGGTATTGTCGATCCAACTTGTCGAATACCGTCCGCTTCTCCATCTGCCGACACGGAAGAACTTTTTCGTGCCGCTGGATTTTTCCTCGGCTTCTATCACGGAAAGGACATATCCTTCCTCCCATTCAAGAATCGGATCTTTGACAAGATATCCCGCTTCTTCAAGCTCTGTGACAGAGAGGGAGAGCGGGACAGTCCCCGTAATTTCCTCGATGGCAAGACGGAGGGCGGTGCGTTCGTTTTCGGGAAGTGATGTTTTTGAAAGATCGACCGACAGCATGGATGGATTTCCGAATCCGGCGTTCTCAATGACGTGATCGATCAGCGTTTGCAGATAGACCGACGCAAGATTGTCAAACCGCTTCACATCTGTTCCCATGTTGACTGTCTTCTTCGGACGGTAGACCGGCGCGTTCAGATACGGGGATTCTTCCTCGACCATCCCGCCGCGATAGGTCAGCACCAGGCAGTCGCCCTCCGACAGCTGTTCATGCCATTCCCATGAAAGGAACAGCGGCGGTTGTCCCTCCGACATTCCCATCGGAGCAAGCAGAATCGCATCGGCATCGGGATAAATGCGGACAATGCGCGCGGTCAGCGTTTCGGCCTCACCTGTCATGACACACGAACAAAACAGGGGAAGCAGAAGCA
>JAZTZC010000030.1:0-4863 GCA_045637265.1 Eubacteriales bacterium
TCACCGATGCAGATATCAACGGTCGTGCCGTCGTTCTTGCAGACAGTACCGTGAATTGCCAGCGGAATGGTGACCCACTGCCACTTCTTGATGCCGCCGTAGTAGTGTGTCTTTAAGTAGCATGCGCCGTTGTCTTCATAAACGGGGTGCTGCTTCAGGTCCAGTCTGGGAGAGTCAACGTGTGCCGCGGAGATGCGGATACCGTTTTCCAGCGGTTCCGAGCCGATGACGAACACGTGCAGGGACTTGCCGCGGTTGTTGATGTAGAACTTATCGCCTGCCTTGACTTCCTGACCGAAGGTGTACGGAACAAAGCCGTGTGCCTCTGCCATCTTGATGCCTTCATTGACGGCTTCACGCTCGGTCTTGGCGTTGTCAAGGAACTTTGCGTAAGGAACGCAGAATTCCTGCGCTGCGTCGCGGATTTCCTTTGTCAGACCGTTGAACGCGTCCTTCTGCTCATAGAACAGCTTTTCCTTGAGCTCCTGTCCCTTGGACTTATCGGACTTGGGTTCTTCATTTTCCGGGGTTTCCGGCGTAAGAATTTTTTCTTCCATTGGTTTTTCTCCTTTTTGGGGTGAATTTCGTTGGTATTATTCTAACATAAGATGGCGGAAATTGCAAGGGGATGGTGAAATTTTCTTGACAATTCCATGTTGGTGAATAAAAGCGGCAGGAGACAGAACCCCCGTGACTGCGGTCACCCGCCATCGTGTATATTGAAGGTTTATCCTCCCAGAATGTCTCCATACACTGTCCGATAAATCTCCTCGGCTTCGGTGCACCGTTTGACGTACTGCTCGGTTTCATTGATCGGAATATTGACAAGCACGCCGTCCTTCGATATTGCGGGATCCTCGAGCCACTTGTTCACGCGCGCATAGCCGGCATTGTATGCGGCGTAGACGGTGTCCCATCTGCCGTACTGCTTGTAGAGCCACGACAGCAGAAACGCGCCGGCGTCAATGTTGTAGGCGGGGATACCCATCGTGTCATGGGGAGGACATTCCTCGCGGCGCAGAAAATAGATCCAGTCGTAGGTGTCGTCCGTCATCTGCATCAGACCGATGGCATTTGCATGGGAGAGGGCGTTTTCGTCAAAGCCGCTTTCGGTGTGGATCACGCCGTAAATGACAGACTGCGGAATGTTCCACCGCTCAGCCGCAAGCTCAACGAGAGCCATATATTTCAGCGGGTAGAAGCGGTTGTACACGCGCTCGGTCGTCTCGTCCATGGCAACACCGATACAAAGCGCGGCGGCAAGCAGAGCAGGAATGAGCAAAAGGATCACCGCTGTGACATGAAAGCGCGCGGGAAGTCGTTTTGTTCGGCGCTTCATCGGCGGAATGCTCCGTCGGCAAGCATCTTTTGTACTGCCTGGTGCAGAACATCCAGATCGCCGTTGTTTTCGATGATGATGTCGCAGTTTGCGGCAAAGAATACATCGTCGTGCTGGGACGCAATCCGCTGCAGTGCCTTTTCGCGGGTGATGCCGTCGCGGGCGATGATGCGGGCAATGCGGGTCTCACATTCTGCTGTCACGCCGATGATGAACGAACATTCCGTGTCAAAACCCGATTCAAACAGTTGGGGCGCATCGATACAGGCGGCGGTGTATCCGGCTGATTTTTGCTCGCACAGCCAGTCGCGGGCGTATTCGAGAATGTAGTGATGGGTGATGCGGTTGAGTGCGGAGAGTTTTTCCGCTTTTTTGTCGGCATCGGGTTCACCGAAGACAAGCGCGGCAAGACCTGCACGGTCAAGCGCACCGTCGGCGGTCAGGATTCCGTCGCCGAATTCCTTGGCAAGTGCTGCAAGACAAGGCTGTCCGATCTCGCAGACAAGACGGGAAACGCGGTCGGTATCAAGCGTCGGGATGCCGTTTTCGGCAAGTGCGGCGGAAACCGCGCCCTTTCCCGCTCCCGTACCGCCGGTTAAGCCCAGTACGGCGAAGGTCGGAATTTCGTTTACCGCATCTCCGTCGGACAGATCAAGTACGGTAAAGCCTGCCGCTTTGGCTAAACGATTGTAGACAGCAAGTCCTATGCCCTCGCGCGACGGAATCCGCGCAAAGACTGTCCTGATGCGCGGAATGTCATCAAAGTCGCGCAGACAGGAGAACAGGCGGTGTGCCTGCATGGCAGGATCGTTGCGCTGTCCCATGTGCTTCGTGCGCGCGGCGGGAAGTGTGTGATATTCTTCTTCATAAACGAGGAATCCGACATCCGGGTCACAGCGGTGTTTCTGCAGAAAGTCGGTGATCTGTTCCTCTGTGCCGTGAAGCAGGACAACGGTCGCATTCGGCGCATAGTGGCGGTACTTCATGCCGGGAGACAGCGGCTTGAAGTCCCCTGTGACCTTTTCTGTGACAATGCGGTCGATTTTGACATGATCTTCGTCCAGCAGCGCACAGAGGTCTTCATAAGTAACACCGCCCGGACGGAGCACGATGACGTCGTCGCCTTCCAGCTTGATGACGGTGGATTCCAGCCCGATCTCCGACGGTTCCCCTGCCAATATCATATCGACACGTCCCGACAGATCGCCAATGACGTGTTCTTTTGTGGTCGGCGACGGATGCCCGGACAGATTGGCACTCGGTGCGGCGATCGGTACACCCGACAGACGGATGAGCGCATTGGCGATCGGATCGGCGGGCAGACGGACAGCAACCGTGTCCATGCCGCCTGTGACGGAATCGGGAATGCAGTCGCGCTTTGGCAGGATCATCGTCAGAGGTCCCGGCCAGAATGTCGTGGCAAGACGGTAAAACAGTTCTGTCGTGTAGCAGTATTCCTCTGCCCAGTCGACATCTGCAATATGGATGATGAGCGGATTGTCGGACGGACGTCCCTTTGCAGCATAAATCTTCTTTGCCGCATCGCCGTCAAGCGCATTGCCGCCAAGTCCGTAGACCGTTTCGGTCGGGAATACGACAAGACCACCGCTTCTGATGCAGTCGGCGGCGCGGCGCAGATGCTGTTGTTCGGTTTCGGTTTGCCCCGCTGTTACGGGAAGAATTTCTGTACTTATCATCATTTTAATACCTGTATGTGAAAATTATGATTCGACGGTCGCCGCTTCCAGTTTTGCGGCAATATCAGCCTCGGTCAGCGGCGTGATGACGGAATCGAGTGCACCGTTGAGAATATCTTCAAGACAGTAAAGCGACAGTCCGATGCGGTGATCGGTCAAACGACGCTGTGGATAGTTGTAGGTACGAATCTTCTCCGAGCGATCACCCGATCCGACTTGTGATTTTCTTGCATCGGCACGTGCGGTATCGCGCTTTTCTTTTTCGATTTCATAGAGCTTGGAACGAAGCATCTTCATTGCCTTGTCGCGGTTTTTGAACTGACTGCGCTCTTCCTGACATTCAACGACAATGCCGGTGGGAAGGTGTGTGATGCGGACAGCGGATTCCGTTTTGTTGATGTGCTGACCGCCGGCACCCGAGGATTTGCACGTTTCCATCTTGATGTCAGACGCGGGAATGTCGATTTCCACATCTTCGATTTCGGGCAGAACGGCGACGGTTGCGGTCGAGGTCTGGATGCGTCCCTGCGATTCCGTTTCGGGGACACGCTGCACGCGGTGGACACCCGATTCGTATTTCATCTTTGCGTATACGCCTTCTCCTTCAACGAAGAATGTGATTTCCTTGACGCCGCCGAGCTCCGTTTCGTTGATGGACATAATCGACAGCTTCCATCCCATGCGGTCGGCATACATGCGGTACATGCGGTAAAGATTCGCGCCGAATAAAGCCGCTTCCTCACCGCCGGCACCTGCACGGATTTCCATGATGACGGAGCGGTCATCGTCCTCATCTCGCGGCAGGAGCAGAATGCGGATTTCATCTTCCAGGCGTTCCAGTTCAGCGCGGGAGGATGCCGCTTCTTCTTCTGCCATTTCCGCCATGTCGTGATCTCCCATCGCTTCCGCCTCGGTACGCAGTACTTCCGCATCGTCAAGTGCGGTCTGTGCGGCAAGATAGCGGTGGTACGCCGCGGCAATGGGGGCGAGGGAACGGTATTCGCGCATTTTCGCAAGATACCATGCGCCGTCGGACATCAAATCGGGCTGCTGTAATTCAATTTCAATGGCGGCATGGCGCATCGCCGGTTCGCGGCAGCGGTCAAGCAGGGTCATGGTCGGTTTTTCCTCCGTTGCTTGTTTTTCATTCATATAATATATAGTATATCATAGATTTATCCCATATTCAAGGGGAAATGAGAAAGTTCACGGGCGCTTCCGATGTTTTTTTGATTTCATGAAAAACCTGTTGACAAATCGCCGCTCGGATGATACAATGAATCCAACAACATTTGCATACAAAAGAAAGGAAGATAATTATGCAATACAGAATCGGTTACATTGGTTTCGGCGGCATGGCGTCGGGCTACCACTATGACACGGCAATGCGCGAGGATGTCCCGTTTATTCCTACGGCAGTCTTTGACCTGCGTGAATCCCAGCGGAATCTTGCAAAGGAGCGTGGACTTGCGGCGTTTGACAATCTGCAGGAGTTTCTCGACTCGCGGCTGTTTGATTTTGTCCTGGTCGCAACACCGAACCAGTACCATTGTCCGATGGTTTGCGCGGCGCTCGATGCCGGCTACCATGCGATGAGCGAAAAGCCCGTTGCGATGTCCTCCGCCGAGGTGGAGCAGATGATCGCACATTCCAAAGCGGCAGGAAAGATGTTCACGGTGCACCACAACCGCCGCTGGGACAGAGACTATCTGATCCTGCGTGAGGCGCTGGATTCCGGCAAGATCGGACGTGTTCACTCCTACGAAAACCGTATTCATTCCAAGGACGGCAACGGTCAGATGTTTGGCTGGCGCAACTATTCCGACC
>JAZTZC010000031.1:0-2006 GCA_045637265.1 Eubacteriales bacterium
CAGACAGTTATCGGTTAGAAGACTGCTTGTTGCGGTTCTGTCGTTCTGCAGGATGACAAAATCAAATGCATCGTCACCTGCCATAACTGCTTTGCGCACAATCGGAACCGTTTCACCAAAGTTCCCCTGTTCCAGACAGGAAATATGCACATTCAGCCGTTCCTCCACCTCCAGATTGCGGCGGTAAGCGGCATCGTTCATGGTTTCGCCGGTTTCAGCATCAATATCGATCCAGCCGCGCCATGCATTGTTATGCCCTTCAATGTTGCCTTTATCAAAAATCAGAACACGGAATTCGTATCCTTCCAAATCCATTTTTGCAGGCAAAGAATCGTTGTAAGGATTTTCCGTAACAGCTTCCGTAGAATCAGTCGGCACAGATGCAGTTTCCGTATCCATCGCCTCTCCGTCCTTACCGCCCCATGCTGTCAGCATAAGCGCTCCGAGAAGCAGCAGTAGGAATGAATTGTGTGTCCGTTTCATAAATAGCTTCCTTTCTATATGATATTTTGACTATCATAATTATAGCATACATCGGAACATCTGACAATATCAAATACAGACATATGCACACAGATGCGGCTGAAATCGATAATTATACTTGACATTATTGCGACAGTGATTTATAATTATGTTATTCATAACAGAAAGGGAACGTAATAACCATATGGAGCTTTTCTCAGAACTTCCGCAGCAAACCATTTACACTGCTGTAATCGAAAACGTTACTGTCGGTCTTTTGTGGGAATGTGAATCTGACGACCGCGGCGATCAGATTGAGAATATGATATGCAGTACGCATCATGCGCACGCCTATATGGAGCTGTTTGCCTGTCACAGCGGACAAGTTGTCATCAGTACAGAAAATGATGCGTTGATCCTGAATGCAGGTGATGCGGCAATCATTCCCGCCAACATACCACACGTCAAAAGAAGAGAAAATACTTTCGCGGACTGTTGTGTTATCGGTATTGTCATCGGACGACGGTATACACGCGGATGCTTTAATCTTTTCCGTATTCTGTCCGGTATTTCTCAAAGTCAACAAATCCTGATTTTCCGTGACCGTCCCTCGTTATGTTCGGCAGTCACTTCCTTAACAGATCATTCCGATGGAAATCCTGCACTGCCTGCGCTCCGTCTGACACTTCTGCTATCCGAGATCGCAGGAGAACTGAAAGAAAAAGATCATCGGGAAAATACCCCTCATTCACTCCGTGTCAATGAATTGGATCGGAGTTCAAAACTTGATTTCCTGATCGACTCCTGCTTTATGAATGATCTGACCGATACCTATGTTGCCAATCAGCTCTATATCAGTGAACGTCAGTTGTCCCGTATGGTCAAAAAGCTATACGGCACGACGCTTCATCAAGCGCTGCAGAACAAGCGTCTGACAGTTGCCGCAAAAATGCTCAAAGAAACAGAATTGTCTGCATCTGCCGTCGCACAGGAGATTGGATTCCGTTCCATATGCAGTTTTTATCGGGTATTCCGTACACGATACGGCATGACACCGACCGAATACCGACAGCAAACACGTGCAGAAGCTTCACAACCGACGGAATCCGACACAAAAAAACTCACTGCGTTATCAGAAACACAGTGAGCTTCAAGTATTTATGAAAGCGACATGGTTTCCCAGTCTTCCGGAAAACCCATCGTCCGCAGCAGCGCTTCACGGTCCACCGTACGACAGCCCGCTTCGAAGCTCGCCAGGATCCGCTTCAGCGCATCCACACAGTTGCGGTAATCGCGTTCATCCAGAAGATACCGGAACACCACCAGAAGCGCAAACAGGTCACTTCCTTTGTATAACCGACCGTTTGTATCGCTGCCATGTGCGGTCATACGGACAGCGGGCATCATGGGGATCGTATCTTCCCCGCGGAAGGAATACAGACAGTCGTTATGCGCACAGACATTGCGGAAATCCTGCATCAGAGAAAGCATCCTGCAAAGGGTCTTTTCCCGGAGATCGGGAAAACGATCCGCCGCATACTGAC
>JAZTZC010000032.1:0-4843 GCA_045637265.1 Eubacteriales bacterium
GCCAGAGATGCGAGTAGCTCTCCAATCCGCGCACGGCATCGGGATTGCGGTATTCCGGCACAAAAACGATTGTACCGCGCAGTGACGGAACAAGACCGCTTTGTCTCGGAATACCGAATTTGCTCGGAAACGCCGTTTCAATATATGCGATAATATGCATGGGGATATCCATCTGTCAACTCCATCGATATGATTTATACTTCGTGAATGTTTCGCTCCAGCACCGCCGCCTTAAGCGCAGGGGAGAGTCGGTTGAAATATTCGGAATACCCGCCGACACGGACGATGAGATCGTCGTGTGCCTCGGGATGTTCCATTGCATCCTGTAATTCCTCAACCGAGGTTGCCGTGACCTGAATCTGAAGACCGCCCTGCTCAAAATAGCCTTCCACAAGCGCACGGAGCAGAACTGGATTTTCGACAACACGTTTGGCAACCGTCAGATTCAGAACTGTCATGCCCATGGCAAGCTTCTGCGGCAGACGTGCGGCGGATGTCAGCATCGCGGTCGGACCCTTCTTTGCTTTTCCGCGCAGAGCGGCAACCGAGTCACAGGTGGGATCTCCGCGTCGGCGTCCGTCAGGAGTCGGTCCGACAACACGACCTGCCCACTCATAACGGGAGAACTGATGCTCCGTCAGCGTGAAGGCATCGATAAACCCTTCACTGCCGCGATCTTTGTAGACAGAATAGACATGCGTCGCAAAATCAGTCGCAAGCGCATCGGTTTCGGCATCGTCAACGCCGAAGCACGGACAAGCGGCGAGCTGTGTATAAAGCGCGGGATCTTCCGCCGACAGCAGCGACAGAAATTCCTTTGCCGTATAGCGGTGTTCCTCGTAGATCAGCTTTCTGACCGCCGCCAGCGAATCGATAACATTGATCAAACCGGAGTTGGAATTCATCGTCCAGGTATAGCGTGGACCGCCTGCATGGTAGTCAAGCCCACGGTCGATACAGTCATCGATGAAGATGGTACGGACGGGTGCCGGCAGCGTTTCCGCGCAGCAAAAGTATGCATCGCGCAGACGGTCAAGCATCGCATTGGTACGGGCACGGACAATTTTGCACAGCCCTGTGTAAAACGCCTCGAATGTTTCGCACGATGCAAGGCGTTCATGCAGATAGTCTTCAAACAGCTTCGCAAGATTGAGGTCATCATCCGTACCGCCTGCACGTGTCAGACCTTCCAGATTCGTCTCGGTACAGCCGCATCCGCAGAACAGCGGTAAATCCTCCTCGGCAATCTTCGGCAGATATTCCGCCATCATATCGTGAATCCCGCGGTCATTATAAAAGGAAGGATTGGTAGCGCCAGAGGTCAGCATTTCTCCGGCGATCTTCCAGAGTTCTTCGGGCATTTCGGGCGTTGTGCGCAATTCAAGCAGGGGTCTGCGGCGACCGCGGATGGCATACAGTGCCTGCTTTGTGATTTCATTGTACTCGGGACCGAGCGTACAGGACCACATACCGACAGCATCGATGTTGGCAAACAGCTGACCGATGACCTCTGTTAAATCCTCTCCGCGGTACAGATGCGCAAGTCCGCGGTCAAGACAGCCAAGATTGTCACAGCCGTCCAGATAGAAGATCAGATTCCATGCAACAAGACCCTCATAATAGGTTTCTGCCGGCTGAAACGGCACACGCTCCATCGCACGGCAAAGTTCATCGGATGCTCCCACGGAGCGCAGGTATGCGGCAGATCGGCTGACATAACGCTCCATGGCGTCGAGCACCAAAATCACGCCGTCGCGGAAATCATCATCCCCGGCAGTATGATAAGCCCGCGTTCGGTAGGAAGAAAGTCCTTCCTTGATGATACGGTGATAGTTCGGCGCACCGTGCAGCCAGCCGACGGGAAAATGGTGTTTGTCCCAATAGGTACGGATGGCATCCAGTGCCCGATCACAGTCCTCATCGGGAAGACCGGAGGCAGACAGCTTTTCCGTCATACGGGCATCGTTATATTCATAGGTTTTGGCATAATGGGAGACAACCGCACAATCGCTGTACAGATAAGCACTTCCGCACGGATACAGCGATTCGCCGTTATAAGCAACGGGCTGCATTGCGTCAAACCAAGCCGCCTGCGCCACACAATGACGGTAAAACAAAGAACGGTCTTCATGCAAAAACAGTTCTGCGGCATACACTTCACCAATCTTTTGAAAAATCTCGGAACAAGTCATAGAAGCAATCTCCTCTCATGGATTGTAGATACTTGGATTATATCACAATAGCGGGTATGTGTCAAGAAATTACCGCTGATTTTCGACAGAACTTTCCCGGAACTTTTCCGCTGCGGTGCTTTCGCAGTTGACAATGAAAAAAAAGTGTGCTATAATGAAACAGAAAAGATGTTCCCTGAAAATAATCAATTGATTGACGATCGGAGGTACCTGCCATGCATAACTATCCATGGAAATCCGCGGGCATTTGTATTTTTGCACCGCACCATGATGAGGTCGACCGCTTCTGCGCCTTTGTCAAAGACGTTTTCGCTGCAGACGGCATCGACACCATTGTCATGATCATCCGTTACAACTACCTGTTTGAATCTCATCCCGAGTGCCGCGGCGATTATCCGCTTTCCAAAGAGGATATCCGCAAAATGGTCGCAGCCTGCCGTGACTGCGGCATCAATCTGATTCCCGACATGAATCTGCTCGGTCATCAGACGGTGCAGGATTACGTCGATC
Organism: Eubacteriales bacterium; assembly: GCA_045637265.1. GTDB lineage: Bacteria > Bacillota > Clostridia > Oscillospirales > CAG-272 > RGIG3925. The sequence continues at coordinate 2,703 of JAZTZC010000032.1, forward strand.
CCGACGGACTTCTGCGCTCGCATCCGGAATTTTCCGAAACGCCGATCACCGAAGCACCGGAATACAGCTATTCCCTCTGTCCGAATGCTCCCGGTCTGTTTGAGCTTCTGTGCGATCTGATAGACGAAATCGCCGACGCATTTGAAGCGACAGACTTCCATGTCGGTATTGATGAAGTCTTCTATATCGGTATGTGCGACCGCTGTAAAGGACAGGATCCCGGCGATCTGCTGGCAGGCTGGCTGAACCGACTGCACCGACACCTTGCCGATAAGGGCATCAAAATGTGGATGTGGGGCGACCGTCTGCTCAACTCCTATGAATGTGGTCACGGTCCGTGGGATGCAAGCACAAACGGCACCGATAAAGCGCTCGGAAAAGTACCGAATGACATCGTCATCACCGACTGGCATTATCACAACTGGCCGAAGTTCCCGTCCGTTGAAGTCTTTGCGCGCGCAGGACATCCGATCTGGTTAGCTCCCTTCAATATCGCGGAAAACGCAAAGCTGTTCCTCGATTACGCAAAGGAACACGACGGCGGCAACATCGTCGGCATTATGGAAACGACATGGGTTCCGATTTCCTATCTGATGGACGGTCTTGAGGGCAAACCCGCACAGCCGTCGGAGAAGTGGTATCCCGACTCGATTCCGCATATCGTCCGCTGCTATAAGTCCATTTTCCGTCCGGACGAGCCGTGGGATGTGCTTCCGCCTGAAAAAGAATAAGCTCTCTACATGGCAATTCTGACTTATGTAATGGCGGCATTCATGCTGCTTGCGGCTGCTGACCGCATTTTCGGCAGTCGGCTCGGGCTCGGGCGGGAATTTGAGCGCGGCATTGAGCTGCTCGGTACGATGTCGCTGTCCATGGTCGGTATGATCATTGCCGCACCGCTGATCGCGCATCTGATGCAGCCGTTCTTTGCCCATCTCCCGTCGTGGATCGATCCGTCGATTCTGCCGTCTATCCTGTTCGCAAACGATATGGGCGGTGCGCCGCTTGCCGTCGGAGCAGCACGGAATGAAGCCCTCGGTGCATTCAATGCCATGGTCGTATCCTCGATGATGGGCTGTACCGTATCATTCACAATCCCGTTCTGTCTCGGCTGTGTTCCAAAGGCTCTGCACCGCGATATGCTGCTGGGACTCCTCTGTGGTATTGTCACAATTCCTCTCGGATGCTTTGCAGGCGGTCTGGTATCAGGACTTGCACCGTTTGCTCTGCTCATCAATCTCCTGCCGCTTCTGGTATTTTCCGGTATCATTGCCATCGGGATTCTTCGTGCCCCCGATCTATGTGTGAAAATTTTCAACATCCTCGGGGTGATTATCAAGGCTGTCATCACCGTCGGTCTTGCTGTCGGTATCTTTACCTTCCTGACAGGAATCCCGCTTCTGCCGCATGTGGATACACTGGAAGCCGGCATCGCCATCGTCGTCAATGCCAGTGCCGTCATGACGGGAACCTTCCCGATGATCTATCTGCTGTCGAAACTGCTTGCAAAACCGCTTGGTGCCGTCGGCAAAAAAATCGGCATCAACGAATCCGCGGCACTCGGATTTGTATCGTCGCTTGCAACAAGTGTTACGACGTTCTCCATGATGGAAAAAATGGATCAGAAAGGCATTGTACTGAACGCGGCATTCCTTGTCTCCGCCGGATTTGTCTTCACCGATCATATGGCATTTACCATGGCATATCTGCCCGAATATTTACCGGCAATGATCGTCGGCAAGCTCACAGCGGCGATCCTTTCTCTTGTTCTTGCCGTTCCGGTCTGTAAAAAGATTCAAACCAAAGGAGAAACATCATGACCAATCCGACCCTTGAAACACTGAAAACCCGCCGCAGCGTCCGTTCCTATCTGCCGAAGCAGGTAGAGGAAGACGCACTGCAGGCGATTTTGGAGGCAGGTACCTACGCCGCTACCGGCATGAACCGCCAATCCCCGATCATCCTCTGTGTACAGGATCCCGAGGTCCGCGAAATGCTCCGCCGTCTGAATGCCGCGGTCATGGGTTCTGACGGTGACCCGTTCTATGGCGCACCGACCGTGCTCGTCGTGCTTGCCGATCGCGCTGTCCGTACCTGTGTTGAGGACGCATCCCTTGTCATCGGCAATATGATGAACGCCG
>JAZTZC010000033.1:0-7110 GCA_045637265.1 Eubacteriales bacterium
CCTGTTGGACCGAAGAACAGAAATGATGCCTGCGGACGTGTGCCGATATAGAGTCCCGACCGACTGCGGCGGAGCGTCGCGGCAATGGCGGCAATCGCTTCCTCCTGCCCGAAAATGCGCTCACCGAGTGTCCTCTCCAGCGTCAGATAGATTCGATCGGTATCCGCATCGGCTGTAACGGCAATCCCGGTTCGGCGCTGTGCCGCGGACAGGATATCCTGCGGGGTTACGGCAGGCAGAGACGGGATGTCGGCGGTTTCGATGGTGGAAGCCGCATTTTGAACAGCCATCTGTGCCGCATATATATCCCCTGACAGCAAGGCTTCATCACGTATCAGCTGCGGTGTGGAATGTGCTTTAGCAGTGTTTTGTGTGCAAACGGCTGCACAGGCATCGTCCAGAAGATCAATGGTCTTATCAGGCAGATAAAACCCCGGCAGACAGCGTACCGAGACTGCAACGGCACAGCGTAGTGTTTCGTCGGGAATGCTGACGCTGTGATGCTCCTCAAGCCGCGGTCGGAGCGCTTGGAGCATACGGAATGCATTGTCCTCGCTTGGTTCCTCGACGGTGACTGTCTGAAACCGCCGATTCATTGCGCCGTCATGACCGATGCTTTTGTCGTATTCCTCTCTTGTCGTTGCGCCGATGATGCGAATTTGACCGCGCGACAATGCGGGTTTGAGCAGATTTGCCGCATCGGCAGCGCCCTCTGCAGCACCGGCTCCCATCAGCATGTGAAGCTCATCAATGAAGAGAATGGCAATCCGCTGTTGTGTCTGACAGAAGGAAAGTACCGATTTCAAACGCTCCTCAAATTCCCCACGGTATTTTGCGCCCGCAAGCATTGCGCCGAGATCAAGCGCATAAATCGCGGCACCGCGCAGGATGTCCGGGACATCACCGTGTGCAATCCGTGCGGCAAGACCTTCCACGATGGCGGTTTTGCCGACGCCCGCTTCACCGAGCAGACACGGATTGTTTTTCTGACGGTGCAGAAGGATGCGCAATACGTTTTCTTCTTCCGTTTCCCGTCCTACAACCGCATCGTATTTACCGACGGCGGCGGCTTCGGTCATGTCGTATAGATACGGATGCGTCTGATCGTCGATGACAGAGGATGCGGATTTGCGGTGAGACAGGGGTGGGTCTGACGGTGTATCGATGATGCTGTCTGACTTCCCCGAAAAGATTGCCTCCTCCGCTGTAATGGCGGACAAAAAGGAAAGCACGTCGCCGTAGAGCTCATGAAGCGGCAGGTTCAGACGTGTCAGTGCATGGTGCGCGGCGGCATTGTTTTCGCAGAGCAGGGAAAATAAGATATGCTCGGTGCCGATGACCGCTTTGCCGTGGACGCGCTCGATTGCAAATCGTTCTGCCTGCACTTCGGATAGCATCAGGATGCGTTTGACGACCGGCGTGAATCGCTCGCTTACGTCAGAGGTGATCTGCGTCAGCGCATCTTCATCGGCGATTTGCGGCTGTACCTCCGTTTGCGGCAGGGAAAGAAGTCCTTCTATGGCACGGGATGTGACAGCATGTGCACGCAGCAGCTTTGCCGCAACGCATGGCGTTCCGTCCTCACTTTGTGCATCAAGCAGTCCGAGCAGCAGATGCGCGGTACCGATATAAGCGTCATTGTTGTTATTTGCAGAACGGATGGCGATTGCAAGGGCGCGTTTGGCGGCAAGGGTATAACAGGACAGACGTATCATCTCCTCCGATGTTTTGTTCTGTATTCATGATACCGAAAATCGCTCTGTTTTATGCATACAGATGAAAAATGCACATGCCTGTTTTCCGCAAAAAAGGACTCCATCTGTTATCAGATGAAGTCCTGATCGGGGTTGGTAAAGAATTTGGATGCGGCAGCAAAAAACGCGGGATTGTCATCAAGCAGTACAGAACACAGCCGTCCGCCGTCGGGATAAAAAAGGATCACCGCCTGCTCGTTGGGCCAAGAAGCCAGAAAATTGTGCGTGCGGTGTGGCTTTCCGTACTGTTTTTTTGCGGTACTGTCGTCTGTTTGAATGATCGCAATACCGGTGCGCAGGGACAGCGTGTAGACCGTGCGCTCTGTTTTGAACAGACAGCGGATGACGCACAGCACCCCGTCACAGATCTGATACCGATAGGACACCAGCGCGAATCGGTAAAGAAACCAGATGCCGAGTGCGAGTATGGTCATCGACAGGATCGGAAGCACGAAAAAGCGGTGTGCAATGTAGGAGGACAGCGCATATAAGAGCAGTGCCGCCGTGCCGCAGGATACGGAAAACAGCAGACCGGACTGCGGATTTTGTTTCGGTGTATAATGAAGCATGATCGTCTCCGTGTCGGGATATCAGTTGGTTTGTGTCCAGCGTCCGACGGAAAACAGAACGCCTTGCTCGGTCAGATCGAGAATCCCGAACGACGGCAGACTACTGTCACGCGGCAGGGAAACAGACCCGGGCGAGAGGATCCACAGCCGAGATTTGCCGTTTTCTGCCGGACGGTATTCCTCGTGTGCGATATGCGTATGACCGTACAGCGCAATATCGGCGTGTTTGTATGCGGCATAAGCGGCAAGGGCTTCGACACCGCCGCCGACACCGAAGCGGTCTCCGTGACAGAAATACAGCGTATATCCGCCGAGCGTGATGCATTTGTCATCGGTGATACCGAAATCGGAGTATGTGTAGCTGTCGCAGTTGCCTGTCACCGCATAAAACGGAATCGACGGGAAACGGGAACGCAGCGTCAGCACTTCGGCGGCACCGTCACCGAGATGCAGGACGGCATCAACGGTATCGGCGTGTGCGCGGATGATGGACTGCATGGGCTCGATTCTTGTGTGAGAATCGGAGAAAACAAGAAGCTTCATATAGATACCTTTCCTTTCTGTGTAAAAGACAGCGGAAAATCGGAACATTGCGCGGTGGGCTTGCATACAATGGTCACGAAAGGGAGTGTTTGACCATGAAACAACAGAGGGGATTTTTTGAGGATGCATCCTCGGCGAATGATAAGCTGTCGCAGGTGATGCGGCTGAACGATGCACAGCTGCAGGCTGCGCTCCGTGCTGTCGCAGAGGCAAGCGGACTGGGTGCACGCCGTACCGATGCACTGACACGTGATCCCGATGCGATTCGCCGGAAGCTGTCATCGATTCGCGCAGAGGATCTTGAGAAGATGCTTGCACAGATCTCGCCGGAACAGATGGCGGCATTGACGGAACAGATACAGCGTCTGCAAAACAAAGAACCGTAACCGGGGGAGGGATTTTTATGGCACAGGAACAGCAAAACATGCAGAACGACGATCTTGGCGAAAAGCTGAACGCCATGCTGTCGGATCCGGAAAGTCTGAGTCGGCTTGCGGGTATGGCATCTGCTCTGGCGTCATCGGGGGTTTTGTCCGGCTTGATGGGGAATCCCGGCGCGGGCGGTGACGGAAAGACGGCTTCCGCTGAAGCAAATGTGGCATCTTCGACGGAGGAAAACCGACCGTTTGATACGCTGCCTGCGGAGCCGCAGAAATCTTCGCAGAATGGGATACGGGCGGTAAACGGTCGTCATTCGGCGCTTCTGCGTGCGCTCAAGCCTTATCTTGGGCAGGAAAAGCAGGCGCGGATCGATCAGATGATGCGGCTTTTACAGCTTGCGGAGCTTGCAGATACGGTTCTGCGCGGAAAATAAGCGGGAGGGATGGTCATGTATACGCGAAATCAAGGAAACGTACGTCCGACGCCGATGATGAGAAGTCCCGTACCGCTTTCCTCGGATGGGATGACAAACGGAGGTGCGCCGGATCACGGCTCCATGCCGATTTTGATTCCGCAGGACTATCGGGGCGAATTTCTGCGCGGTCACCGTCAGACACCGTCGGAGCGGTATGAAGCGTCAGACACAACAGCGCCGTCAGATACGGAACTGTCAGAGAATCCGCAGGATGAGAATACAGCGGATACCGATCTTGTGCCGATGGCAGCGGAAGCGGTGTTGAACGGCGTGGCAGACAAAGGGCAGGCGGGCAGTCATGGGAACTCGTTGATCGGCGGTCTTTACGATCTGCTGCTTGGGGAAAACAGCTCGGAGGAGGAGACGCTGCTTCTGCTCGGCATCGGTCTTTTGTTGCTTTGGGGTCATCTTGACCGCGGCGGTATCTTCGATCGCAGTACGTGGGATGGCGATGATCTGGCGCTGCTGCTGATCGGTTATCTGTTATTATCGTGATGCGGTTATGATGGGATTTCGGGAAGCACGAACAGTCTGCGTCTGTCTTTGTCGGACAATGCGGCTGTGTAATTCATGGAGGAGGAAAAGAGCTTTGCATCCTCCCGATCAATGACCGTCATCGGGTCATCATTTTCTCCGCACAGATACGTATTGCACCGCATGACAAACTCCGATTCGGCGGAGATCCAGATTTCGTGAACGATGCGGTTTTGCGCGGCAGTCGGTGTGACATACAGAACATAATAGACAATTTCGTTTTCATATTCAGTATAGGATGCATGCAGAATCTGCTCGTCGGGGATTTCGTTGAAGGAAGCAACGGACGGAATTCCCGCAAGTGCTTCCGCTGAAAACGAATCGCTGATCGGAAAGCGCGCGGCGGCTTGGGTGTGGGTATCCTGATACACAACCGAAGTGCCGTCGCAGATATAGAGCTCAGCAGGATCTGCAGCAAGCGTCGAGCCGGGTGCGAAACGGTGAATTCGGTAGGCATCATCGTTTCGGTAAATATGAACAGTATTTTTTACCTCTGTTCCGCCGGAATGGAGTGTCGTTTCAAACTGCGCCTGATAACTCTTTGGAATCTGCAGATCGGAGAGCAGTGAACGAAGTGTGGAAAAGGAGCCGGAAAAGCGTACGATTTCCGATGGAGCAGTCCCCGGCTCGGAAGACTCGGAGGTTGGGCGGAGCATCTCAAAGATGCCGTCGTTTTCACGGAGCGGCGCGGTCTGCTCGGGTTGTCCGTCGAACAGATTCGGGTCATAGGAGAGAATTCCTGTAGTGGTAAGGAGCCACAGCACAGCACCGACCGCCGTCAGCGTCAGGACGATCAGCGACACAATGGCGATCAGCGACAGGATATTGTCCTGCAGCGGGGAGGGGACGCGAAACCGCTTTGCATTGTTTTTCACTACTGTTCTCCTTTCTTTACAATTTTTTGATAGGATATAAGATGATGAAACAGCGCAGATATCGGACGGTTGTCGGATCTCTGCGCCTGTTGTCGTTTATTCGGGTTTGGTATCGCCGGATTCGGATGGTTGTGCCGATCCTTCCGGTTTTTTGTCTTCTTTGGGGGTGTCAGGCAGCTTCACACGGTCAAATTCCGCGGTTTCCTGCAAGCCCGTCAGTGTGCGGGTGTTTTTGTTCTTGATCAGCGCATAGTTGAACAGACCGATGATCAGCGCGACAACCAGAATGACAAGCGACGCGACAGCACGTTTTTCCGTCAGCATGATTGCAAGAATACCGAGAATGGAGCAAATGCAGTACAGAATGGAGACAGACTGTCTGACATTGAAGCCCATATCGATGATACGGTGATGCAGATGACCGCGGTCAGCGGAGAACGGGGAACGTCCCTGCAGAATACGGCGCGCGAACGCAAATACCGTATCAAACAGCGGATATCCGAAGATGATGACGGGAATCAAAAACGAAACAACTGCGGTCGTTTTGAAAACACCGATGATGGAGAGCACCGACAGCATATAACCGAGAAACAGTGCGCCGGTATCACCCATAAAGATTTTTGCGGGATTGCGGTTGAACGGCAGAAATCCGATGCAGGCGCCGGTCAGAATCGCGGTCAGCATGGCAACCTCAAGTTCTGCGTGCATCAGCGTCACGATCAGAAGAGAGGTGGACGAAATGGCGGAAACACCGCAGGCAAGTCCGTCCAGACCGTCGATCAGATTGATGGCGTTGGTCATGCCGACAATCCAGAGAATCGTGATCGGAATGGCAAGTACACCGAAATGCACATATTTGCCGAACAGATTGATATGGTCAATCTGGACACCGCCCAGACCGACCGCGACAGCGGCTGCTGCAATCTGTCCGAGCAGCTTGATCCAGGCATTTATGGCATATTTGTCGTCAAGAATTCCGATGGCGATGATGAGCAGTCCGCCGAACCATGCGGCGACAAGTGACGGCGTTACATCACAGAACAGCAGTCCCGAGATCGTGAAGCCGAGGAAAATCGACAGACCGCCGAGCAGAGGCATCGGTTTTTTATGCATGCGGCGATTGTCCTTGGGAATGTCAACGGCGCCGATCTTGTACGCAAGGACGCGCACGATCGGGGTGACGGTAAGGGCAATCAAACCTGCACAGATGAGTCCGAGAAAAACCCGGAAATACATTGCATCAATCATAATTATTTGAATTCCACAAAGCCGACCTTGCGGTAGACCTTGGACAGCGTTTTGCGTGCCAGATACGATGCACGTGCGGCACCTTCCTTGGCAACGGATTCGAGATAAGCCTTGTCTGCCATCAGTTCCGTGAAACGGGAGCGGACAGGCGCGAGTGCATCGGCACAGGCTTCACCGACAGCGAGCTTGAAGTCGCCGTAACCCTTGCCCTCAAATTCCTTTTCAATGGCATCGAAATCCTTGCCCGTGAAGCAGGAGTAGATGGACATGAGGTTGGAGACACCCGGCTTTTCCTCTGCATAGCGGATAACCGTATCGGAGTCGGTGACGGCGCGCTTGAACTTGCGGATGATGGTGTCCTTGTCATCGAGGATACGGACGGTTGCGTTTTCGTTTTCGTCGGACTTGGACATCTTCTTGGTCGGATCCTGCAGCGACATGATCTTGGTGCCGGTCTTGGGCATATAGGGCTCGGGAATCGTGAAGGTGTCGGAGTAGACGGCATTGAAGCGTCCCGCAACGTCGCGGGTCAGTTCAATGTGCTGCTTCTGGTCGATGCCGACGGGAACGAGGTCTGCCTGATAGAGCAGGATATCTGCTGCCATCAGAACGGGGTAGGTGAACAGACCTGCGTTGACGTTATCTGCATGCTTGGCGCTCTTGTCCTTGAACTGGGTCATACGGGACAGCTCACCGAACATGGTATAGCAGTTGAGTAAGTCGGATCGTAG
>JAZTZC010000034.1:0-2524 GCA_045637265.1 Eubacteriales bacterium
CGCTTGGCCTCCGACTTAGTGTGTCATTGTCGGCATCGTCAAGGAACAGGCAGAGATTGCCCGCGGTTTCGGTGACAGCCGCAAGCTGATAGTCAAGCAGTGCACGGCGCAGACGGATGATTTCCGATTTCTGTTCAGACACGGTATTCTGCACACGGCAGAACGCGTCATAGGTTTCCTCCGGCTTTGCGGACAGCGCCTCGGAAATGCGCGAAAGCTCCTGTGTGCGCAGATAAGCATCCGCGACGGCACGTTCTCCGCAGACGAGCGTCAGACGCATCCCGCCCTTCCATCGGACAGCACCGATGATGCGGATGCATCCAACCTCACCCGTATGTGCAACGTGCGGCGCACAGCAGGCACAAGCATCCCAGCCGGGAATCGTGACAATGCGGACATCCTCCGTCAGCTCTAACTTCGCGCGGTATTCCATATCTGCAAGTGCCGATGCGTCGGGATAGGTCACAACCACAGGCACATTTTCATAGATCGCGCGGTTTGCCGTCAGCTCCACAACGATCAGCTGCTCACGCGTCAGCTCGCCGGAGGTGTCCAGCGTCATCACTTCATCGCCGAGATGGAACCCGACATTGTCATATCCGTACTTTTCGTGCAGGATTCCCGACACAATATGCTCACCCGTGTGGTTCTGCATACGGTCAAAACGCTTTTCCCAGTGGAGAACCCCCTCCACCGTGTCACCGACCGTCAGCGGCGCATCGGTTGTGTGAATGACAACACCGTCACGGATCTGTACATCGGTCACATGAACGCCGTCAAGCGTTCCCGTGTCACAGCCCTGTCCGCCCTGTTCTGGGAAAAATGCGGTGCGGTCGAGAGTGACTGCATACGCATCAGCACCGATTTCCTCACAGGACAACACCGTCGCCGAAAAGTCTTTTATATAGGAGGATTTGTTATAAAGCAGATTGGTCATAGGAAACTCCTTGTTATTTTATATCTCATTTCTAATTTCTAATTTATTTTACCACATAACCCGAAATGAATCAAGGTTTTCTTGACAATTTCTTTGTGCTGTGATAAAATTAAGGTATCAAAGAATGCAACCGAAAGGATCTTCCTCATGAACAAATATTATCTTGAAAAAGCCGATATCAACAACCCGAAATTATATGAAACCGAAATCGTCTCCGATACCGTCGTTGATATTCTCCCCGACGAAACCGCCTTTTTCGGTGTAAAAACTGCCAACGCCCGCAAAAATGCCGAGGTTTTTGTGCCGGGAGATACGTTTGTGCTCGACTTCGGTCAGCATTGCGTCGGTACGCTTTCCTTCCGTATGCGTCACGATGACCGTTATCTCGATGCGCCCGTCAAGGTCAAGCTCCGCTTCGGTGAAACCGCCTATGAGTTGTCCCGCGATTTTGCAAGCTATCACGGCGGTCTTTGTTCCTCTTGGCTGCAGGAAGACATCATCTCCATCGATTTCCCTGAAATTGTCACCCTGCCCCGCCGCTACTGCTTCCGCTACCTTGAGGTCACCGTCATCGCCTCACCGCGTCCCGTGCGCCTGACCGACTTTGCCGTCCGCTGTGTCACCTCCGCCGATTATCACAACCTCGAAGCACTGCCCGCCGGTACCGATCCCGCGCTTGTGAAGATCGACGCCGTTGCCGCAAAGACGCTTGCCGACTGTATGCAGACCGCATACGAGGACGGACCCAAGCGTGACCGCCGCCTCTGGACAGGTGATCTCCGTCTGCAGGCGCTGACCGACTATTACCTGTTCAAGAACGACAGACTTGCCCGCCGTTGTCTGTACCTGTTCGCCGCATGCGAGGAAGACGGCAAGTACCTGCCCGGATGCCTTTATCAGAAGCCCGCGGTGTTCTTTGACGACGGCATGGGCATCACCGACTATGCAATGCTGTGGTGTGCCGCGCTTTGCGACTATTTTGAATATACTGCCGATGAGGTGACCGCGCGTGATCTCTATCCCGTGGCACAGCGTCAGATGGACCTTGCCTGCTCACTGATTGACGAAGACGGCGTTCTGCAGTTCCTTGACGGCTGGTTCTCGTTCATCGACTGGGCACCCGCGATTGAGCGCCGCATCCCGTGTGAGGGTGTTGTACTGTACTCGATGGAAAAGATGGCAGCGCTCGCCAAAGCGCTCGGTGACGATGCACACGCCAAAGCTTGGTCGGACAAGCTCACCGAAACCCGCGCAAAGGTCTATGATAAATTCTTTGATGCTGACCGCAATGCGTTCTACAATGCCGACATCGACACGCCGCAGTATTCCGTACAGTCCCAGGCATGGATGATCCTCGGCGGTGCGATCACAGGTGAGGAAGCCATCTCCGTTCTGCGTCAGTGCCTTGCATCCCCAGATGCGCTGAAACCCGTCACGCCGTACATGCACCACTATGTCGTCGAGGCGATGGTCAAGCTTGGTATGATGGAGGAAGCAAAGGACTACATCAAGTCCTACTGGGGCTCGATGATTGCAAACGGTGCCGATACGTTCTGGGAAGCGTATGACCCGAAGAACCCCGAGCTG
>JAZTZC010000035.1:0-17858 GCA_045637265.1 Eubacteriales bacterium
ACCGCTTGGCCTCCGACTTGTAGACGGGCAGATAGTCACGGTACATTGCCGCAAACATCGACTTGACCTGTTCAAAGGTATTCTTTTTGAGGATATGGAAATTGGTGCGGTATTTATCCTTGGCAGGTGAGATCATCACGCCTGCATCGAGCAGAAGGGCGATTTCCTCCTCCAGATAGACCGCGGGTACACCGGTTTCGATGGACAGCGCGGAGACGGTCATCGGTTTGTCGTGACAGAGGATTGCCAGCTGTGCGGGGAGCTTGCGGGAAAAGACCTCCCAGACATTGACGCGGGAGAAGTCAATGCCGGACTTATATACGGAAAATTCGATGGGTTTGACGGATACGGTGGTGTTCTGCATCAGATAGACCTCCTTGAGTTTTTCACGACCGGAACGGAGATAGAACTTGACCATGCTCTCCGAAATGGAAAAGCGCTCTGCAATGTCCGATACCGCCATCTCCTCATAATAATGTGCAATGAGAATGTTGCGGTACAGTCCCGACAGGCGGGAAAGCGCCCGACGGATTTCCTCATACTCCTCGTCCTCCTCTGTCAGCTCCTCCGGGGAGAGGGTATCGGCGGGGAGTACGTTGCCAAGCTCGTATGCTTCGATGGAGAGCGGTTCTTTTCTTGCATAATAGGATTTACAGACATTGTGCGCCACGCTCCAGAAATACGCATCGGGATTGTCGCGGATGCGTTCTTCATGGATGGCGTTGACACAGCGGAACGCCATTTCCTGACAAAGCTCCTCGGCAGTATCCAAATTTCCCACACGGCTGCGCGCAAAGCCGAGAAACGCGGGGAGATACTGCTCACAGAGGAGATTGTACAGTGCTTGCTTGGAGGGGGTCATGTCATCGGTACTCCTTTGCTTCGGTCGTTTGACCATATAGTAAAACAAAAGGCGGTCAGGATAAGCAATTTCAGAAATTACTCGAAAATAATTTCGCCGACAGTTCCGGCACCGGTTGACATGCCGTCGCCGTTGACATCGTCAAAGGAAACGCATCGGATGAGCGGTGTGATATCGGCGGCAGGTACACCGTTGATGCGGATATCCGCAAAGGAAAGAACACCGACATGCGAGGAAAGATAGGGATCAAAGACCTCGCGTCCGTCAAGGAAGATCGATTTCGGACCGACGGTGACCAGTGTTGACAGGGGAAACCGATCCGGATACATGGTAATGTCGATGTCGGAAAAGGAGACATAGCCGATGTTGGAGCCAAGCTCAAATGCACCGAATGCGCCGCGGACGGAATCGCTGTCCATATAAGCGGGGAAGCGGTCAATGGGGTTGTCAAGATCAATGATGATCTTTTCAAAGAACAGATTGTCCGCCGATCCGACAGCACCACGCTCGGGGACATCTCTGCCGACATGATAAGCGGGTGTCTGGTAGTACATTTTGAATGTCGCAATGCCGCGTACATCCCGGATGACAGCATCGAACAGACCGTAGTCGACCGATGTGCCGTCATCAAAGTAATAGATGCCGGGTTCGATGCGGAGTGCTTTATACGGGGAGGACGGTGCAAGATCGAGTCCCTCGCACCAGACACAGCGCGTCGGACCGAAGTTGACGGACGAGTTCTGCCAGTCGTACATGTTGAGCGCGACCAGATCGTCACCGACCTCACCGGAAATATCGTAAATCCACAGCTTCTCGGAGTCTCCGTTCAGATGGAGTCCATCGGCATAGCACGACTCAAAGCGGATGTGCTCAAAGACACCGTTTTCCAGCGCACCTGTCTGTACGGAAAAGCCTGCGGTGTGTGCAAAGGTCAGATCAGTGAGCGTCAGACCTCGGACATTGCCGAAGTAAAACAGCGTGGACACGCCGTAAAATGGGCGTTTGCTATCATCAGCATCGGAGATTCTGTGTGTAAAGCGTCCTGTGCGGCTGTAGCCGAGACGTCCTGTGCGGGACTCCTCCCATCGTCCGCCGCAGACGGAAATGTTTTCGTCGGGATGGGAGCGGTCAACGGGAATATGCGTACCATCGACGGCGTTTTGGTTGCGCAGCATCAGCACGTCGCAGTCGGGGGTCAGACGGACGGTCGCACCGAATGCGGAAATGTGGCGATTTGCGGGGATGACGACCGTATCGTCGATGAAGTAGACCTCGTCCGATGCGGGAATCACAACGATCTCATGCTCGTCGAGGGCGGTCTGAAGTGCGGCGGTCCATACGCATCCATGCGCGGTTACGTGAACAAGATGCGCGTAATCGGTTAAAGAAACGCTGTCGCGCAGTGTCTGCATGGCGGCGGTGTTTTCGGATTTCATGGCAGTTAATGTGTTGTAAATGGACTTGCGGACGGCTTGCTTTTCTGCGGTCATGGTGATGTCCTTTCTTCAGTCGTTTTCGGATGGATAGGAATTACAACGATGCGTTTGCGGTTTCCTCAAGCGCGATTTCCGACCAACGCCACAATCTGACGGGATCGCCGCAGACGGTTGTGATGTCCTTGAGCAGAAATTCCAGACACAGCCCGTTTTCCTTTGCGGCTTTGATTGTACGGCGCAGATCGGCACGGACAACGTCTTCGTCAAAGGAGGTTTGCGCAAGATAGGAGGGGTTCGGTTTGTTCGACATGATGTATTTTTTCGGAAGAACAGCGGCAAAATGCTCGCGGTCACTCCACGGACTGCAGGAGATCTTGCGGATGTTCGGCATGCGGTCGATGATGTCAAGGCGGTCATCAAGCCGCTCACAGCATCCGTAATACACCGCGCCGAACCGAGAAAAGATTTCGGTCATATACGGAACCTCAAATTCCTCGTTGATGGCGGGAGAAACCGATGTGAACAGCTGTGCCATGCTGTAGGTCCAGCCGTCATACGAGGTCGGATGATCGAGGTCACAACCATCTGACGGCAGATCGTCCGAAAAGGTGTGGGAGCAGTGGCAGATATTGGATGTGATGTCGTAGACACCGAGCGTGTTGATCTGATCGAGCTGTGCAAGGTACGCATCGGTATAACGCCGCAGAATCGCATGAATCAGCTCCGGACGGTCAATGAGGTCGATGTAGCAGTTCTCAACACCTTTCCAGAATGTGATCTGATCCCACAGTCCCGAATGGGTCTGAATTCCGCCGAGCCTGACAGGTGCGATGCCTGCGAAAAGATCTTTTACTGCGGCAAGCAGTTCTGCCTGACGGGTATGGTCGAGTGTCAATACCGGCGTTTTGATTTTTTCAACGGCTTCCATTTCATAAAGCTGATCTTCAAACAGATGAATCTGAATCCCGGGACGTTCCGGCTCAACATTTTTGGTTGTCATGCCAAAGCCCGTGTTGTGGATCGGGCGAGGAAGCGTAATGTACGGATTGAGCACCATATCGGCGGGCAGATGCTCCCATTTGTAGATCTGCGTGCGAAGTTCCCATTCGATGCCGCGGAAATACGGGTCTTCCACGGTGCAGACAAGCGAGCCGTCGACATCCAGCTCATGCCACGGCATTTGGTCAATGGTTATCATCGGCTTCTGCATATGAAGATGATTCAGCGCACGCCAAAGCTCCCGTTTCTCGTTGTTTTTGTCTGACAGCGCATAGGACATATAACGTGCGGCAAGGGTTCGGAGCATTTCCCGGTCTTTTTGTGTGATGGTCATGACGGATTCCTCCCGGTGATCGTTTTGGGTTTGATTTGATTATATCATTCTGTGTGCGGTTTGTCAATCTTTTTTACGCAATGGCGAAAAATGCTTGTGTTTGCGGCGCGGATGTGCTATAATACAGATGTGAATCTGAGGATCGGTTTTGGAAAGGAGATTCGGTATGATGACTTTGGAGGAAGCGCGGGCGTTTTTCCGCGGAGATCGGTTTGCCGTTGAGCAGGTTGGTATTACAATTGAGGAGATCGGCGAACATTACGCGCGCTGTTCGATGCCTGTGACACCGCTTCACAAAAATGCCGCAGGGGCGGTGATGGGCGGTGCGATCTTCACGCTTGCCGATTTTGCGTTTGCCGTCGCTGCCAATGTCGGTGGTGTGCTGACTGTGACAATGACCGCGTCGGTCAGCTTTGTCGGAACGTGCAAGGGGGATGTGCTGACAGCCGAAACGCGTCTTGTCAAGGACGGTCGGCGCAGCTGCTTTTATGAGGTGACGGTGAGTGATGAGCTTGGGAATCTTGTCGCGGTTGTCACGTCAAACGGAACGCATCTGGATAAAAAGATATAAACAATGCCGCTGTGAAAAGGGAAAACGGCTTTTCACAGCGGCGTGTTATTATTCGCAGTAATTCCAGATACCAATAGCAGAGGTGTTCATGTCCTTGGGCAGTATGATATATCCGGCATCAATGGCGCGCATCATGATCAGATACCGCAGATCGACACCGGTTTCATACATGGCGATATCATGCAGATATGCGGGAATATCGGACAGAACAATTTTTGCCCGTTCATCGTCATATTCCAGAAAAAGTTTATGTATGGTCTCGTCCTTTGACGTTTTCATGAGTTCGTCGAGCGTTTTCTTGGAAAATACTGGGACAGCGGCGGCGTTGATGGAAAGTTCTGTATCGTCGGTTCTGTTTCCGAGCATGATGATCTGATGATATTGATCACTGCTCCAGACAGAGAGCGAACGAGGCGTATAATCGCATGCTTCAAATCCCATAATTGCCCATTCTGCACCGTTCCTGTGTTTCAGTGTATGCATCGGGGATAACATTCTGCGCGGGTTGGAGCCGATATACATTTCAAGCAGCGCAGCTCGTCTGTCTTCCATGGACTGGTTCTGCGGAAGTCCCTCTTTGCTGTTGATTTCATCAATGGCTTGCAATACATGCGGGGTCAGCAGATCGGCATACCGTTCAGCTGTGTTTTTCATTGCCAGCTGTGCGTCGGCGGACAAAATTGCAATGGCGGTTTTATAGCGTTTTCCGTCAAACAAGAGCAGATCACCCTCACACAACCGCGCAAGCTCATCTTCCATATACGGCAGGGCAACGCCGAGTGCAATGGATAACTCTTCCGCTGTGACAGGATTGTCATAGGCTTCGAGCAGAATGTTTTGGGGGATCAGACGCTCGATGTAATGTCTGCCGTCAGGACCTGTTGACGGGTTCCAGTTCTGATTGAAGGAAATATCCTCCGGTTTATAGCTTCGTGTTCCGAATGTTCTTGCCATGGTCATACCTTCCTTTATCGTTTTTCTGGCACGATGCAGCTTTGACAGCACCGTACCCTCGGGGATGGATAACCGTTTTGCGATATCGGATACAGGTTGGTCTTCGATATAGAACGCGACCACAACTTCGCGGTAATCAGCGCGGATAAATGCCAACTCCTGGCGCAGAAGCACCAGCGTTTCATCATGGACGATCTGTTCCTCTGCGTTCAGCGTATCATCCGCAAGCAGCAGATCACCGATATCCTCTGATGAAAACAGTTCGGCGGTTTTGTGACGGCGGATTGCCCACAAGCGATATTGTGCCCGTGCAATGCTCCAGACCCATGCGTGTAAATGACGTACTGTGATTCCCCGTCGCAGTGCGGTAATTACGGCGGCACAGATGTCCGCGGCAAGATCCTCGGCATCCATCGGATCGGAACAGCGGCGCAGGCTGAAGTAAAAGATCGGTTCCTGCATTTCGTCGACAAACTGTTGAATCAGATACTCGTTCATACGGTTACTCATCTCCTTTCATCCATATAGTGTGAAGATATGAAAAAAGATTGCAGAAAATCATCAGAAAATTTTATCAAACATAAATTCCGCAAACCGCTGTGCAGCTTCTGTATCATATACAAATGGCACACCATCCAAGTAATACGCGAGTGTCGACGAAACGAGCGGACGAAATTCCGCAGGCAAATTTGCAATCCCCCACATCCCGCCGCCCTCTTTTGACAGAACCAAACCTTCTTTGATATACCCGAGTACCCGACAGAGATTCAGTGTCACATATACGGGATTTTCTGCGATATCGTCGACGGCGTTTTCGATATCCAGCCGGATGCTGTCAAGATACTGTTCCGCGGGGACGGGCGCGAAGACTTCTTCGATCGGTTTGCCGTACAATGCATAGCCGACGGCGCGTGTGACGGAGATGTGTGCCGCAAGATCGGGATCGTATCCACGCAGACGGCGGCAGGTTCCGTCAAGATCTGTGCGGTATGCATCACGCCATGCGTTGGAATAGTGGAGCACATACGGCGTCGGATAGACAAACGGACCTACGGCATCCTCGGTGACGATGCTCATCTCAAAGCCTTTTTGGGGCGCGTTTTCATCGGCATTGAGCAGAATTTCAATCAGCGCGTGTTTTTGTTCCCATGTCGGTTCTTTTGATACCACAACGAGAAAATCAAGATCACCGCGCGCCCATGAAAAGCATCCAAAGGCAAGCGAGCCGTGGACGTAAAAGCCGACCATAGTATCACCGAGAATGGCTAAATATTCGTTTTTGATTTGCTGCAGCAGGGTAGTAGCACGCATAACGACACTCCTTTCGTGTGTTGAGGGTAGTATATCACAAACAACCGTCAGCGTCAAGGAAAATTGCTTTTATGAAAGATTCATCATCGAAACGGAAATGGGATTATGCCCTGTTTTTCCTTCGATTTTCTGTGTTTTTCGCCAAAACGCCAAATTGACTGCGGGGCTTGGGAATTATCTTGACTTTCCGCGGAATATTTGGTAAAATAAATGTATATCTTTTATATAGGAAAGGAAATAACCATGCTGAAACGGTTTATTGCGTATTACAAGCCGCATAAGAAAATGTTCATTCTAGACATGATCGCATCGTTGTTTATCTCTGTCATCGGTATGCTGTATCCGATTCTGACGAATATGATGCTGGAGGATTTTGTTCCGAACAAAAATATCCGCATGCTGATCATCTGCGGTGCAGGACTTCTGCTTCTGTATGTCGTCTGTATGTATCTGCGTTATTTTGTCCAGTATTGGGGTCATATGGTCGGTGTCGGTATGCAGGCACAAATGCGAACCGATATGTTCAACCATCTGCAGAAGCTGCCCTATACCTACTTTGACAACAACGAGACGGGTAAAATCATGTCGCGTATGACGAACGACTTAATGGAAGTCTCCGAGCTTGCGCACCACGGTCCCGAAAATCTTCTGATCTCGGGTATTATGATTATCGGTTCGTTTGTCTATCTCTGCACGCTTTCCGTTCCGCTGACGCTGATAATTTTCGCGGTTGTGCCGTTTCTGGTCATTGTCACACTCGTTTACCGCAAGAAGATGACCGATGCGTTCACCGAAACACGCAAATCGATGGCTGTCATCAATGCGTCTCTGGAATCCTCCATTTCCGGTATCCGCGTCACCAAGGCATTTACCAATACCAAGGAAGAACAGACAAAGTTCGAGGACGGCAACAAGCAGTTCATTGACGCACGCCGCGATTCCTACAATGCGATGGCAAAGTTCCACTCCGGCTCCTCCTTTGTCACCGAAGTGTTCAATGTCGTCATTCTCGTTGCCGGCGGTATCTTCCTTTACAACGGCAAGATCAATTTCGCCGATTACTCCACGTTCATCATTTCCGTCAATCTGTTCATTCATCCCGTCAATACGCTGATCGGCTTCATGGAGCAGTATCAGAACGGTGTTACCGGCTTCAAGCGTTTCCTTGAGATCATTGATGAGGTCCCGGAAGAAGATGCACCCGGTGCGCGTCCGATTGAGAACGTGCGCGGCGATATCACCTTTGAGAATGTCGAGTTCTCTTATAATGAAGAAAAAGACGTCCTGAACGGCGTTTCGCTGGACATCAAGGCAGGACAGAAGGTTGCGCTTGTCGGTCCGTCCGGCGGCGGCAAAACGACGATCTGTCATCTGATTCCTGCGTTCTATAAGCTGACTTCCGGCGCAATCCGTGTGGACGGCGTGGATATTCACGACATCACAATGGAATCTCTGCGTTCCCATATCGGTATCGTTCAGCAGGATGTCTTCCTGTTCAACGGCACCATCCGCGAAAACATCCTCTACGGCAGACCCGATGCAACGCAGGCGGAAATTGAAGAGGCGGCTGCCCGCGCCAACATCCATGATTATATCATGACGCTTCCGAACGGCTACGACACAGAAATCGGTGAACGCGGCGTACGTCTGTCCGGCGGTCAGAAGCAGAGACTGTCGATTGCGCGCGTGTTCTTAAAGAATCCGTCGATTCTGATCCTTGACGAAGCAACCTCGGCACTGGACAACACGACCGAAATTCTGATCCAGCAGGCGCTTGACGCACTGTGCAAAGGCAGAACAACGCTCGTTGTCGCGCACCGTCTGTCCACCATCAAGAATGCCGACGAGATCGTTGTTATTGCAAACGGTAAGATCGCAGAGCGCGGTTCTCATGAGAAGCTGATGGAAAACGAAGACGGTATGTATCAGAAGCTGTACCGCCTGCAGTTCCGCGAACAGGAAACGACAGCAGAGGATGTTGCGTTCCTAAATGATGAAGCATAAATCAAACAAATATAAATACGGTGTCCTGATTTCAGTACATCGTATTTTTTGAATCGGAGATAGATAATCAATGGAAATAATTTTTGAATTGTTGAAAGCATTTTTGTACGGCGTGGTCGAGGGCATCACGGAATGGCTTCCCGTTTCCAGTACCGGGCATCTGATTCTGCTGGAAGAGCTGCTTCCGATGCAGGTGACAGAGTCTTTCTGGGAGATGTTTTTGGTCGTTGTACAGCTCGGTGCGATTTTAGCGGTGGTTGTGATGTTCTGGAACAAGATTTTTCCGTTTTCCTTCAAAAAAGGCGAGCCATGGCTGAAAAAGGATATCTGGTCGCTGTGGCTGAAAATCCTGATTGCCTGTGTTCCGGCGTGTATTTATGCATTTGTGCTCGATGATATTGTGGAGCCGTATCTTTATAATTACATCACGGTTGCTGTGATGCTGATCGTTGTCGGTATCGCGTTTCTGTTTGCGGAGCGGTATCTTGTGCGCAGAACACCTGCCGTGACCGATACGGCATCCATTACCTGCCGCATCGCATTCTGGATTGGTATGTTTCAGCTGATTGCCGCGATTCTGCCCGGTACCTCGCGCTCGGGTGCGACGATCATCGGCGGTCTTTTGCTGGGACTGTCGAGAACGGCGGCGGCGGAATTTACGTTCTTTCTTGCGATTCCCGTCATGGCAGGCGGTTCGCTGCTGAAGCTGCTGAAGTTCGGCTTTGCGTTTACCGCGCTGGAGGCAGGTATCCTCCTTGTCGGCACGGTGGTTTCCTTTGTCGTTTCCATTGTGGTTATCCGCTTCCTGCTTGACTATGTCAGACGGCGGAATTTCAATGTGTTTGCGTACTACCGCATTGTGCTCGGCATTGCGGTGTTTGGGTATTTTCTGCTCGTTCGGTAAAATCAGATAAAAAAACTGCTGCAAGTCCTGATTGTCGGTACTTGCAGCAGTTTTTTTGTGTTACATAAGTGCGATTGTGTTTTTCTCATGCAGATCGTAAAGTAAGGTATACCGCACAGTTTCAAAATCCCTATGATCGCCGAGATGTGTGTAATGTACTTTTCCAACGAGATTGACATGTCCTTCGCTGTCGATATAAAACATTCCACCAGCGAAATCATACATTTGCATATCGAAATATTCAGAATCGGGACTGTCTGTGTCTACGGTACCGGGACTCCAGAATGTGGAAAGGGTATCAATCTCTTCCATCACAGTGATATAATCAAAACCATACTTATCCATTACCGTGTGGAGGGAAAGAATTGTTTGGGTTTCAAGGTCGATTGTAACCGTATAGGGGTACACAGGGCTGCCGACATCGGTACCTTCACCGGAATAAACAAGAAGCGAGAAGATCCCATCCATGACAGAGTATTCGTATTGCACACGGTATGAACCAAAGGCTCCGTTCCGTGCATCCGGGATACGGGCGGTAAACAGGCGGTCAATGTCGGCGTTAACCATCGCGTCCAGCTCCGGGGAAATGTTGATATGCGGAATTTCGGCGGTACATTCCCAGCCGGCATCCTCCTGTAAATACAGATACACATATTCGCCGTCGGGGATTTCTGCGGATGGACGTTCAGCTGTCGTTGTGTCAATGACCGCCTGCGTTTCTGTGGCTGATGCTGTGTTGTTCTCAATCGGCGGAGCTGGTTCGGCTGCATCGGCAGAATGAAAGGTCAGCTGCTGCGGTGCCTCGTTCAAGCTGTATACAAACGGTACTGCATTAACGGAAATTTTGTATTTGTTCGCATCCGCAATATAGGTGATTGCTTCACAATCGGGGGTTGTAATCAGGATACTGCAGTAGGTGTAAAAATACTGTGTGTAAATGCCGTCGCCGTTTTGTATCGGTGTGGAGTCATCATAGATACGGTATTTATCTCGTACTTTTTCGAACGTCAAAGAGTGGATTTCCGAATCTGCCTGCCACCAGGTGATCGTATGATTTCCCATGGAGGATTTGCCAAGACAAATGAGCGCGTCTTCTTCCAGATATTCCTGTGCGAATGTGTCAATCTGATCCTCAAAAATGTATTCTGTGCGGTAATCCCATTCACGTATGCATATGGCTATCAGAAACGGGACCATGAGAATCGCAAGCAGTACCGCGAGAAGGACAGTAAGCTGTTTGATCGTATATGTTTTCATACGGCACCTCCTTTTTCCTTCATTATACCATGGGAACTACCGTGGTTTCAATGAAAATTCATCGAAAATTCTGTGAATAAACTGTTAAATACAAAAAGAGAAGCATCCCGCAGAATGCTTCTCTGAATCTGTTTACATCATATCACGGATAATATCGCCGAGAATCTTGATACCCTTGTCAATGTTTTCATCCGAGGGCATCGAGTAGTTCAGACGGAACGAGTGTGTACCCGCGCCCTCGTCGCAGTTGAACGCCTTGCCCGTGACAACGAACACAAGCTGTTCCTTTGCCCTGTTGATGAATTCCGCAACGTCGATATGCTCGGGCAGCGTGCACCAGAGGAACAGACCGCCTTCGGGACGTGCGTACTTGACACAGTCGGGCATGTCGCGGTCAAGTGCATCGAGCATCAGATTTGCTTTGCGGCGATACAGTGCACGGATCGTTTCGATGTGTGCATCCATGTCATAGCGGCTCATGAATTCCGCACAGATCATCTGGAAGAAGATGTTCGTGTGAACGTCCTCAACCTGCTTTGCGACGACGATCTTTGCAACGAGGTCTTCGTGTGCACACAGGAAGCCGACACGCATACCTGCGGACAGAATCTTGGAGAACGAACCGCAGTAAATGACGCGTCCTTCGTCGTCCATGCTCTTGATGGTCGGGATTTCCTCACCGGCAAAACGCAGCTCGCCGTAGGGATTATCCTCGATGATGATGACGTCGTACTTCTTTGCCAGTTCCAGTACTGCGACGCGCTTTTCATACGACATGCAGGTGCCGCAGGGATTGTGGAACGTCGGGATGAGGTAGAGCAGCTTTGCCCTCGGGTTGTTCTTCAGCGCTTCTTCAAGAGCGGCAAGATTGATGCCGTCTTCTTCCATGTCAACGCCGACAAGGTTTGCACCGAGCGAACGGAATGCATTCAGCGCACCGATGAAGCTGGGATTCTCTGCAATGACGGTATCACCTTCGTTGCAAAGCACCTTGCATGCAAGCTCGATACCCTGCTGACCGCCGGAGGTGATGATCGTGGAATCAAAGTCACGGCCGACAGAGAACTTTGTCTTGATGCGTTCAGCCACCAGCTCACGGAGCTTGGGATAACCTTCCGTTGTGGAATACTGCAGAGCCGCTGCCGCATTGTTCTTGAAAATATCAGCGGAGATTTCCGCGATCTTGTCAACGGGGAAGGATTCGGGTGCGGGATTGCCGCCTGCAAAGGAGATCGCGCCGGGCGTACCGAGGCTCTTGAAGATCTCACGGATGGCGGAGGGTTTCATCTCGCGGAGTTTATCGGAAAATTGGAATTCCATTGATAGCGCCTCCGATCAGTTATGGTTCCAGCCCATGTCAAAGGCTTTCAGGTTGACATCGAGGAACTTCGGCGGAACGGTGGTCTTCAGCACTTCGATCCAGGTTTCGTAGGGGATGTTGGTGCGGCGTGCGAGAATACCGATCAGAACGACGTTTGCCGCCTTGATGGTACCGGCTTCTCTTGCCATCGCAATCGCATCCGCTGCGATGAGGTCTGCCTGTGCGGCAATCTTTTCGCAGAGAGCATCCGGGTACTTTGCAGCACCTGTGATGACGGGCATCGGATCGATACACTGGGTACCGGTGACAACAACGCCGCCCTTCTTCAGATAGGGAAGTGCGCGGTATGCTTCGAGCTGTTCAAACGCGAGGATGATGTCGGCTTCGCCTTCACCGATGATGGGTGACCAGACCTTGTCGCCGTACTTGACATAGGTGACAACGGAACCGCCGCGCTGGCTCATGCCGTGTACCTCGGAGACCTTGACATCGTAGCCTTCACGGATGAGTGCATTACCGAGAATACGGCTGGCAAGCAGCGTACCCTGGCCGCCGACGCCCACGATCATGATATTGGTGGTAGTCTTCATTTTCGTCGTTCCTCCTTAATCTTCTACTTTGTTGATGGCATGGAACGGGCAGACGCCGACGCACAGACCGCATCCGTTGCACTGGTTTTCATCGATGACGATCGTTCCGTCATCCTTTTTGGAGATTGCCGGGCAGCCGAGCTTCAGACACATACCGCACTTACGGCAGTTATCGGAAATTTCGCAGTGACCGGTGTACTTGACGGACTTGAGCAGAGCGCACGGACGCTGAGCAATGACGACAGCGGGAGCTTCCAGCGCACATGCTTCCTTGACAACAGCCTCAAAGGTCTTGGTGTCAAACGGATCGGCAACGCGGACCCAGTCAATGCCGCATGCATGGCAGAGTGCTTCGAGGTCAACCTGACGGGCAGCTTCGCCGCGGATGGTCTTGCCGGTGGTGGGGTTATCCTGATGGCCGGTCATACCGGTGATGGAGTTGTCGAGGATGATGACGGTGTTGATGCCTTTGTTGTAGACGATATCGATCAGACCCGTGATGCCGGAGTGCATGAATGTGGAGTCACCGATAACGGAAACGAGCTTCTTTGCAAATTCGTCGCCGCGCGCCTTTGCCATACCGAGTGCCGCGGAAACGGATGCACCCATACAGATGGTCGTATCAACAGAAGCAAGCGGAGCAACGGCACCGAGGGTATAGCAGCCGATGTCGCCGGAAACGGTTAAGCCCAGCTTTTTGAGAACATAGAACGTACCTCTGTGCGGGCAGCCTGCGCACATGACCGGCGGTCTTGCGGGGACAGCATCGATGGTTGCATGTTCGGGCATATCCTCACCGAGAATTGCCTTTGCAATCATGGCGGGCGTGTATTCGCCGAGCAGCGTGAAGACATCCTTGCCGTGGACATTCAGCCCGAGTGCCTTACAGTGGTTTTCAATGAACGGATCGAGCTCTTCAATGACATAGACTTCGTCGCACTTTGCGGCAAAATCCTTGAGCAGATCTACAGGCAGCGGGTATACCATACCGAGCTTGCAGTAGCTGACATTGTCGCCGAGTGCTTCGTGCGCGTACATATCGGAGACACCTGCGGTGATGACACCGATCCTCTTGCCGCCAACGGTCTTGTCGGTATAAGTAACGGTATTGAGATCGGACGTTTCCGCAAACTTGGTCAGAGCCGCGATGCGTTCTTCAACGACGACGTGACGACCGCGTGCGTTTGCGGGCATCATGACATATTTGGGGATGTTCTTTTCGTAGTCCTTGAGCGGTGCGTTTTCGCGGTCAGAGACTTCGATGAGGCTCTGGGAGTGGGAAACGCGGGTGGACAGACGGAGCAGGACGGGCGTGTCAAACTGCTCGGACAGCGCATATGCTGCCTTGGTGTAGGAGAGACATTCGCCGGAATCGGCAGGCTCCAGCATCATGAGCTTGGATGCCTCTGCGTAGTGGCGGGAGTCCTGTTCGTTCTGGGAGGAGTGCATACCGGGGTCGTCCGCAACGGCAATGACAAGACCGCCGCCGACACCTGTGTAGGATGCGGTGAAGATCGGGTCTGCCATGACATTCAGACCGACGTGCTTGCAGCAGGTCATTGCTCTCGCACCGCCGATGGATGCGCCGATGGCAACCTCTGCCGCGACCTTTTCATTGGGCGCCCATTCAACGTAGACATCCTCTGCCGGGAAGGTCGCCATCACTTCTGTGATTTCTGTACTCGGCGTACCGGGGTAGGAGGATACGACGCGGACACCCGCTTCGTATGCACCGCGTGCTACCGCCGCATTGCCGATCATAAGCTGTTTCATAAGTGTAATTCCTTTATCTTGTTATTTATAATTGAAGCTGTATGGACGACCATTGGTCGTCCGCTGTTTAATTCTTAATCTGCTGTTCAACCAGCGACGTGCCGCAGTAAATCTCACGCAGCTTCGGCTTTTCGATCTTGCCGGTGGGATTTCTCGGAACCTTTGCAAAGATGTAGGTGCGCGGACGCTTGTAGCGCGGCATGGAGGAACAGAAATCGATGATTTCTTCCTCTGTCAGCGTCATGTCCTCGCGAACCTCGATGATTGCGGCCGCGATTTCACCGAGTCTTGCATGCGGCAGACCGATGACAGCAACGTCCTTGACCGCTTCATGACGGCGGATGTGGTTTTCGATCTGGACAGGGTAGAGGTTTTCGCCGCCTGTGATGATGACGTGCTTCTTTCGGTCAACCAGATAGATGAAGCCGTCTTCATCCTCCTCTGCCATGTCGCCGGTAAAGAGCCAGCCGTCATGCAGGGTTTCCGCGGTTGCCTTTTCGTCGTTATAGTAGCAGATCATGACGCCGGGACCCTTGACGCAGAGTTCACCGACCTCGCCGCGTTCGACGGGATTGCCGTCTTCATCAACGATCTTGACTTCCCATCCGTAGCCGGCTTTGCCAATCGCGCCGACCTTGTGGATGTTTTCGACACCGAGGTGCACACAGCCGGGACCGATCGATTCGGACAGACCGTAATTGGTATCGTATGCCTGTCCCGGGAAGATGGTCTGCCAGCGGCGGATCAGAGACGGCGGGACGGGCTGTGCACCGATGTGCATCAGACGCCACTGGGAGAGTGCATAATCTTCCAGCTTCAAGGTACCGGAATCCAGTTCATCAAGGATGTCCTGCGCCCACGGTACGAGCAGCCAGACGATGGTGCATTTTTCTTCGGATGCAGCCTTGAGAATCCATTCGGGGTTTGTGCCCTTGAGCAGGACAGCCTTACTGCCCGAAACAAGAGAACCGAACCAGTGCATCTTCGCGCCGGTATGGTACAGCGGCGGAATGCAGAGGAACACGTCGTCCTTGGTCTGACCGTGATGTGCCTGCTCGCACAGTGCCGCATGGGTCAGCGCACGGTGCTTATGTAAAATGGCCTTCGGGAAGCCGGTTGTGCCGGAGGAGAAGTAGATTGCGCCGTCATCGTCATCGGAGAGAGGAATATCGGGAGCCTTCTTGGAGCAGAAGCCGATCATGCGGTCGTAGCTGTCTGCAAACGAGGGGCAGTCCTCGCCGACGTAGAACAGATTGTGAACGGCGGGAATACGATCGACGATTTCTTCGATACGTCCGATGAATTCGGGACCGAAGACGAGCATCGAACAGTCTGCCTTGCAGAGACAGTATTTGATTTCTTCCGCAGTGTAGCGGTAATTCAGCGGAACGGCAAGCGCACCTGCTTTGAGGATACCGAAGTAAACGGGAAGCCATTCGATGGAGTTCATCATCAGAACGGCAACCTTGTCGCCGCGGCGGATACCACGAGTCAGAAGCAGATTGGCAAAACGGTTTGCCTTGTCGTCAAAGGTCTTCCACGTGATTTCACGGCGGAAGGGCTGACCGACCTCAGGCTGAATCAGGGAGTAATCCTTCCACGTGATGCGGGCGGTCGGTTCAAAATGCGGGTTGATCTCGACGAGCGCGGTGTCGTTGGGGTAAAGCTCCGCGTTGCGGACGAGAAATTCTGTGATAGGCATGATGATAGATCCTTTCGGGAAATGCATTTTTATGCATGAATCAATTCGTACATAAAAGTATGATTCTATTATTATACCATCCACATGTGTTTTTGTCAAGCATTCTGCCGTTTTTCGTGATAAAATTGCCCGAAAAAACCGTCTGAAACATGCAGTTTTGTGAAAAAGGTAAAATCTTTGTAAAATAGCAGAAAGGATTGACAAATTCGTGGCAAAGTAGTATAATTATCAGGAAGGCAATCAAAAATACTGTTTTTGAAAGAAAGGGTTTTCGACATGAAAAACAATACAAAGCTTCTTTGTCTTCTTCTCGCAGCCATGACCGTTGGTACAACGATGATGTCCTGCGGCGCTGATTCCGCACAGACCACCGATACGACATCCTCTGTCGATACGGCTGTAGCAACAGAGGCAGTAACCGAAGAGATTTCCGTACTGGAAAAGCTCCCCACCGTTGACTACGGCGGACATACAGTCAACATTCTGCTCAACGACCAGGACGACCGTTTTGTCGATATCATGACCGAGGGTGAGGAAACCGGCGATATCATGAACGATATCATTTATAAGCGCAACCGTGCCGTTGAAGAAAAGTTCAATGTTACGATTGTCGGTCAGTCCGATGAATTCAACGCGGTTAACGATATGCTGAAAAAGGAAGTGCAGGGCGGTCTTACCGACTATGACTTCTACTTCTCCAACTGTTATGCTACCACGCTTGCATCCGGCGGCTTTTTGTATGTTCTGGGCGATCTGCCGAATGTTGATCTGTCCAACCCCTGGTGGGATAAGGCGGCACTGGAGGGTATGTCTGTCGGCGGCAAGACGTATCTTGCAACGGGCGATATTTCTCCCACCTCTCTTCTGACCTCCTCCTGCCTTGTTTTCAACAAGAAGCTGTTCTCCAATGCGGATATGGAATATCCTTATGAGATGGCGGCAAGCGGTACCTGGACGCTGGATAAACTCGTTGCAATGACCAAGGGTCTGACCACCGATGTCAACGGCGACGGCAAGTACACGCTGAACGACGATATCTTTGGCTTCTCCTCCTGGATGTGCGACTCTCCCTACTCCCTGTTCTACGGTGCGGGCGGTACGATGTCTGAAAAAGACGCAGATGACATTCCGTATGTCAGCTTCGATGTGGAACGCATTTCCGCTATTTACAACATGATGTATCAGCTGGTTCTGGAACAGGAATCCTACTTTGTCACTGATGCAAACCTGTATCCGACCACTTATGAATGTTTCTCCAACGGCGGTGCGTACTTCTGTGAAATCACCCTGCAGAAGATCGACGCATTCCTGCGTGACATGGAAGATGACTACGGTATTCTTCCGATTCCGAAGTGGAACGAGGAGCAGGAGGACTATCTGTCCTGCGTCAACGGTGCGGGCGGTTTTGTTGTCATCCCGAACAACCCCGAAGATGCCGAGCGTACCGGTATGCTCTTTGAAGCACTCGCGGCAGGTGCGTATGATATGGTCACACCGCAGATTTATGAAGTCATCACCAAGACCAAGAATGTCCGCGATGCGGAATCTGCAGATATGGTCAATCTGATCATCCGCAACCGTGTTTACGACCCGTTCTACATCAACCTCTGCACCGGCTACAATGTCCTGCAGAACCAGCTTTCCGCAAAGAAGGCCGAAGTCGCATCTGCGGTTGAAAAGCAGATCAAGGGTGCGGAAAAGGCTCTGGAGAAGATTGTCGAAGCAT
Organism: Eubacteriales bacterium; assembly: GCA_045637265.1. Classification (GTDB taxonomy): domain Bacteria; phylum Bacillota; class Clostridia; order Oscillospirales; family CAG-272; genus RGIG3925. Next base: position 17,745 of record JAZTZC010000035.1, read on the forward strand.
ACGCGGCAGCAGAATAACTCACACTGCAAATACATGTACCCGGACGGTTTGTCCGGGTACTGCCATGAACGAACATTGAAAGGAATAAAATCTATGATGAAGACGAAACTTGCA
>JAZTZC010000036.1:0-3375 GCA_045637265.1 Eubacteriales bacterium
GTGGTCAAGACAGCAGGGAACGACGGTACCGTCGCAAAGAATCCCGATCTGGTCACGCAGACCGTAGCAGAAGCCGGTTTCGTGCAGGATCGGTGAGGCAGGATCGGGCCAGTCAAACTTTTCTCCCCACTCTAAAAACACGTGGTCGCAAAGACGGTATCCTGAGCGCGTCTGTACCCAGTCGTCGGCAAATGCATCATGAAGCATCGCAAGCACTGCATCGTTTTTCTGATGCAGAGCACCCTCGGCTCGTCCGTCGAGATTCCATAATCGCAAAACCGCAATGGTGCCGCGGACGGCTGCTTCTTTTGCAAAGGCGATGCAGGAGGTGATATAATCCTCAAAGGAGAGGGGAATGTCGTTTGCTTCAAAGGCGTGCAGGGAAATGCTGATTTTGTACGGACGGACACCGTCTGAAAGGAGCGCATCTCCGCGGCGTGCAAGCAAGGTACCGTTTGTCGTGATGACTGTGCGGAATTCCATTTCATTTGCCTTTTGCAGAAATTCGGGCAGAAGCGGATGTGCGGTCGGTTCACCCATCAGATGAAAATACAGATACTGTGCCCAAGGACGGACACGGTCGGCGAGAAACAGGAATTCCTCGCGCGTCAGCGATTTCGGTTTCCGCTTTGTGCCCGGGCAGAACGCGCAGGCAAGATTGCAGATATTGGTGATTTCCAGATACGCTTTTTTCGGGGATGACATGGCGTACTCCTTTGTTGTGTGTTACTGTTCATCATTATACCGCAAATCATGAAAAAAATCAAGACCTGTGATCTTGTAACGGATACAAGATACCGCAAATCCCTTGACTTTCTGCGAAAATATGATATAATAATTAGAGAAAATCTGAAATCGGAAAGCAAGGTGATTTCGATGCAAACTACAACGCAAAATGACCGTCTGCTACTCTGGCGGGAAAAGATGACTTCGTATTCGTTCCCGCGCTGGCAGGAGCTGCCGGAGATTGATCTTTATATGGATCAGGTTGTCGGATATCTGTCGCAGAAGCTGGCGGTTTTTTACGATACTGATGATGACGGACGCAGTATTACTGCGACGATGATCAATAACTATGTCAAGCAGAAGATCATTCCTTCCCCTGTCAAAAAGCGTTACGGTCGAGCGGCTGTTTCTGCACTGATGGTGCTGTTCTGCGCAAAGCAGGTGCTGTCCATCGGACTGTGCGGTGCGCTGATCGAACAGTGCCGTGCACGTGCATCCGACCTCGACGGCGATGCGGCGGCAGAATCGTTCCACAACCGCTTCTGCCATGTGTTTGAGGAGGTACTGCACCATACGGCAGCAGGAGATGATGCATTTGAGGGTCTTCCTGCACTGCGTGAAGAAGATGCAACGCTGACAGCGGCGGCAATTGCATTTGCCAATCAGATTTATGCCGAGCGTATGATTCTCTTGAACATGGAAGACGACAGCAATGCTGAAAACGAAAAAGAAAAGGACAATACCGCAAATGAATAAAATGAAACGCCCCGTGTCGATCCATCTGCGCTCCCGCCAGCAGGAGGCATCCAATACCGAACTGTTCCGCGGTATCATTGAAGCGTTCGGCGACGAAATGGAGCTGACTGCCGCACCCGAAGAGGAAGACACCCTGATGGAAATCCGCGCACAGGGAACACTGGAGCGCGACGAGGATGGCAGAATTTCGCTGTCTTATGACGAAACCGAGCTGACAGGCATGGAAGGCTCGACGACGACGGTAACCTTTTCCGAGGACGACCCCGGAACCGTGACGATGCTTCGCTTCGGCTCCGTTACCACAACGCTCGTCTTTGAGCAGGAACGCCGTCATATCTGTGTATATGAAACGCCGATCATGCCGTTTGAGATCTGCATCTATGCGCGCCGGGTTCAGAACGATCTGACCATGGAAGGCGGTAGTGTGCTGCTCGATTATCTGATTGAAATTCACGGTGCCAAGGCAGAACGTACGCTGTTTGAGCTGCACGTTGTGCCGACTGACCGATAAAAAAGGAGTAGAACCAATGAATACCGAAAATGTAAAAAAATTGCAGGCTTCGTTTCCTGATGATCTGGACGCGATTCTGATCACCTCGGAAATGCACCAGTATTATCTGACCGGCTTCAATCTGCAGGACGGCTATGTCGCTGTCATGCGTGATCGTGCGATGGTCTTTGTCGACTTCCGCTATATTGAAGCGGCTCGCGCTGAAGTCGATGATCCGATGTTTACTGTCTACGACAAGTCCGGTCTTGAATTCGTCCGCGATACGCTGAAAGGCTTTGATGTCAAAACTGTCGACTTTGAGGACAAGGTTGTGACGGTGGATCTTTTTAACTGGTACAAGAGGGTCTTGGGCGAGGAAACTGCGCTTGTACCGATCGGCGGTCTGCTCGAGGTTCAGCGTACGGTCAAAACCGAATACGAGCTTGACATGATCAAAAAAGCACAGTCCATCGGTGACGCGGCATTTGAGCATATCCTCGGCTTTATCACGCCTGAGAGAACCGAAACGGAAATTGCTGTGGAGCTCGAATATTTCATGAAGAAGCAGGGTGCTTCCGGAACCTCATTCTCGACCATCTGTGTTTCCGGTGCTGCATCGGCACTGCCGCACGGCGAGCCGAAAAACCGCAAGCTCGTAAAAGGATTCCTTACGATGGACTTCGGCTGCATTTACAACGGCTACTGCTCCGATATGACGAGAACAATCGTCATCGGTTCAGCAGACGAGGAAATGAAGCGCGTATACGATACCGTTCTGCGTGCGCAGTGTGCAGTTCTTGATGCCATTGATTGGCATTCCAACTGTGCGGAAATGGACAAGATCGCGCGGGATATTATCGACAATGCCGGCTACAAGGGCAAGTTCGGTCACTCCCTCGGTCACGGTGTCGGTCTTTACATCCACGAAAAGCCCGGACTGAACTCCGGCAATACGGGAACGGTTCTTGAAAACGGTCACGTTGTCACGGTTGAACCCGGTATTTATCTGGAAGGTCAGTACGGTGTCCGTATCGAAGATATGGTCATCATTCACGGCAATCGCGCGGAAAATATCACCAAATCCCGCAAGGATCTGATCATTCTTTGATAAGTTCCCTCACTTTTGCATGTTTTGCACAAAGACAGGGGAAAATATATAGGAAATTTTTCACGCATAACACTTGAAAAAAATGTGAAAATATAGTAAAATATAGTAGTATTATATGCCTATCATTTTGCTTTATAATAATTTGGAGGTTATTGAAAATTATGGTTATTGCAGGCGATTTTAAGAACGGCGTAACATTTGAAATGGACGGTAAGGTTGTCCAGGTCATCGAATTCCAGCATGTCAAGCCCGGTAAGGGTGCTGCGTTCGTCAGAACCAAGCTCAGAGACGTTAT
>JAZTZC010000037.1:0-4379 GCA_045637265.1 Eubacteriales bacterium
CTACGATCCGACTTCTCATGACAGGTGGTGAAGACAAACGCTTCCTTGTATGCCTGATATTTGTCACGGAGCATCTCCCAGTCGCCGACACCGGGCGGGCAGGTCCAGCAGGAGCCGTATTTACCGCAGCGGTTGTCAGCACACATTTTGCGGACATCCGCGGAAAACGGAACCTGCTTTGGGTCAACCCAAGCCGATTCGTGAATGTGCGGGACATCTTCGGGAAGTGCGGAGAGCAGTTCGAGAAATGTTTCTTTTGCAGTAGCCATTACCAATCCTCCTCATCCATTGGGAACATCATGTGGGTGATAAATAATTCGTTGAACGCGGCAGACATATTGAGATCGATGATCTTGCATGCAGACGCTTCCTGTGCGATTTTCTCGGAAAGTTCGGGATGTGCCAGAAGCTGTGCAGCGCCGCCGAGGGCCGTATTGCCGACCGCCTGCAGTTTGGTGCGAAGCTCGGTCGGCAGAAGACCGATGGCACATGCGCTGTCGAGATTCATATAATAGCCCAGACCACCTGCAACGGCGACCTTGGACAGGGAATCGAGCGGGATGTCAGCGGCTTCACAGAGTGCTTCCATGCCGGCACGCATTGCGCTTTTGGCAAGCTGCAGTGCACGGACATCCTCTTGCGTCAGTGTAAGCGGTGTGCCGTCAGCCGTTTGGGCATAGGTCACAGGTTCCTCTTCTAAATATCCCGTTTCATCCAGCTCCTCGCGGGCAAGAAGTACAGCCGCAAGATCAATCAGACCGCTTCCGCAGATGCCGACGGGCGGCAAAGCACCGATGGTCTTTGTGATGATCTGACCGTTTGCATCCTGCACGGACGAAACTGCGCCGGCAATTCCGCCGACACCGGTAGAGATGCCCGCACCCTCCAGCGCAGGTCCTGCCGCGGCAGAAGCACCGAAGTACCGACCGCCGTGATTGGTGCCTGTGAATAGGATCATTTCGCCGTTGGTGCCGATATCGATCAGCATCACGGGGTCTTTTTCATCTGACAGACGGAGCAGAAGCATTCCTGCGGTGACGTCGCCGCCGACGAATGCATGCGCACCCGGCAGGGTCGTGACAGTATCCAAGGGAAGTCCGAGTTCAGAACCCGGGACGGTTTTGCCATCCAAAAATGCAGGTGTGAACGGATAGGCACCCATGCCGACGGGTGAGACACCCAAAAACAGGTGGAGCATCGTGGTGTTGCCTGCAACTGTCATGGTACGCGGTCTGCGGTCGGGGGTGATATCTGCACACAGTTCCTCGAGCATCGCGCGGATATCGTCAAGCAGTACGGACTGCATCACGGTGAGATTGCCCGGATCGTCCTGTACTGCGCCGATGCGGCTCATCACGTCCGCACCGAAGGAACGCTGGGGATTGCGGCGGGAAACGGTTTTGATCATGCCGCCGTTTGTCAGATCAACGAGCGCCATGGCAAGCGTTGTGGTACCGATATCGAGCGCCGCGCCGAGCGGATGCGTGTGATCAGATGCGTCATGATTCTGTTCGTGATCGGTGATGACTTCGGTCAGACCGCCGCCGACGGTTTCGACAAGACGGATTTTGGCGCCGTCCTCGGGACACCAGGCGTGGCAGGAACGGATCATACCGTCCGCATCGGGTTCCTCCACCGTCGTTTTGGCGGCATCTCCCCAGAAGGTGCCGGACAAGAGATAGACACGGCATTTGCCGCACGTACCCTTGCCGCCGCAGTCCGCGGTGACGGGGTATCCGTTTTTGGCAAGCCATACAGAAAGACGGATTCCCGCAGCGGATGCGGGAATTGTCACGAGATTGTTGTTCATAATGTTATCTTTTTGATTTCTTCAGCGTAATACTGGACGAGTTCAAACTTCGTACCGGGCATCAGACGGTGATCGGGACACGGAATGAAGCCGCCGAGGGAAGCCAGTCTACGCATTTTTTCCAATTCGCGGTCAACGGCCGCTTTATCCTGGCGAAGAACAGTCTTATCCATGGCGCCGACGCCGAGCATACCGCGACCGAACTTCTTGCGTGCAGGCTCAAACTGGTCACCCCATGTACCGACCTCGATCGGGAACATGGTGTTGACGCCGTTTTCAAACCAGATGGGAAGCAGCTGTTCGGTGACGCCGTCACAGTCGAGCGAGATGATATCAATACCGTACTGGCGGCAGAGATCGGTTCTCTTTTTGTAATGCTTTGCACACAGCTCCTCGAAAATTGACGGTGAGAGCAAAGGACCGGAGTTGAAGCAGATATCTTCCCAGAAATGCGCAAAATCAAATTTCGCACCGGTTTCCAGAATGGTCTTGACGCACTGATACTGCATGTCCGCATAAGCATCCACAATATCGGCAAACAGATCTTCATCTTCATCGTAAATGAGATAACTCATACCGATGACAGAAACCATGGAACGGATATCGCCGAGCACGGAACCGAGACTCAGACCGATCGGGGAATCGTAATCGCGTGTTTCGTTGAAGGTTTTGAAATAATCAACGGGAACACGGGTCGGATCAAACTGCATTTTCGGACGGTAAAGCGTCTCGAAAGCTTCTCTGTCCTTGCACAGATAATCGTCCTCGGAGGGAATCGATGTCACGCCGGGTTTGACTTTTTCGATCAGACCGGCGTAGTTCTGGACACGCTGGGTACCGTCGGGGAGCACCTCGAGTACCTTATGTTCAAAACCGGGATTCAGACCCATGTGGGCACCGACGATATGCTGCCAGTTGAAATCCCAGCCGATCAGGCGGTCAAGCTCGCGGTCGGCTGCATTGCTGTCACCGTAGCTTCTCGCAAGCTCCATCGGGATTTTGCCCTGTTCTGCCCATTCGATGAGCAGCTCGTGCCAATAGCCGAAGTGAACGGCAGGCATGCGGTCAACAGGTTTGTAATGTAAAAGATTCAGTGCACGTTCGCGGTTTGTCATGATTTACCTCATTTCCGAAAGACGGGACACGGCGTGATGGTGCTGTCTGTATGCGTGATCTTTTCCGTATATTCGCGCAGCAATGCAACATAGGTACGGTAATTCTCGATCGAGACATCAGGCGGGGTCTGGTGGTCGACGGAGACGATGACCTTGCCGCGCTGCATTGAGGGCAGGATGCGTTCAAATTCTTTTCGCATCGCTTCCTCACCGAATTTCATGCACATTTTGTCGAAGTGACCGATGAACGCCATATCAGGCTGCTTGTCAAGATAAGTTGCAACGTCGACGCCTGCCTGACGCTCCAGCGGGAACATGCCGTCAGCACCGGTTTCTGCGTACCAGTCGACAGCGAGCGTGATATCGCCGTCGGAGTCGATGAAGACGGGAATACCGTATTCATGGATGACGGGAATGACTTTTTTATAGAAGGGAGCAAGAAATTCGTCAAAGGTTGCCTTGGAGATCATAGGACCGGAGTTGTAGCTCATGTCCTCGGCAAAGCACATGAAGTCAAAGCGGAAGCGAGAGAAGACATAACGGAACACACCGATCAGCCAATCGGCGTATTCATCGCACATCTGCTTGTAAAGCTCGGGGTAATCGTAGAAGCTGTAGAGGTGGTTTTCAATACCGAACAGCGTACGCGGATACCAGAAAAAGCCGTCTACCGTGAAGAAGTGCAGGGTATTGCCGCGCGCACGGGTCTCCTCCAGCCATGCAAAATGCTGATCGGACATGACACCCTCGACGGGCGGGAACATCGTTTTGCGGATCTTCTCCCAGTCCTCTTCATCTTCCATGACACCGAGTCCGTGACCGGAAGCCCAGGGGGTATCCTTGGTGCGGTAGGAAGCACCGGACTGCAGGCAGCGGTCAAGACCGAAGAAGCCCTGTATGTCGTCGACAGACGTACATTCCGCGGGAAGACCTTCGGTATGCCAGCGGTCAACGGTCAAGCCCCACCACGGTGCCCATTCGATCGCGGGAGAGCGGTCGACAGGCTCGCCTGCCAGAAAACGGCGGAAGCGTTCGGATGCGTTCATGCTCATGGTGTTACCTCATGCATTTTCCGCAGCATCAGCCGCAGCCGCGTCTAAAGCCGCACGAAAGAATGCGTCAATGTTGTCCCACTTCGCGGTCGGCGGAATGTCACAGCCGGAGGAGAGGACAAAGTTTTTGTATGCGCCGCAGGCATCAATCAGTGCCTTGGTCGCTTCGTACATGCTCTCGGGCGTACCGTTCTGGAACTGATCGGACGGGGAAATGTTGCCGCAGATCGGACGGTCGGAGGGCATTTTTTCGAGGAACGGAAGCAGCTCGACCGCGTCACCGAAATGATAAGCCGCAGCACCGTTTGCATACAGCGACTCCATCATCAGAGGCGTGTTCGGACCGCAGTTGTGGTAGATGACGATGAAGTTATCATCCTGAACCGCGTCGATGATTTCCTT
>JAZTZC010000038.1:0-1914 GCA_045637265.1 Eubacteriales bacterium
ATATGGAATCCATCCTGACGGTTGCCGAGCGAGTCCGACGGGAACGACAGGCACGCAGACAGTATGAGCCGATGTTCCGCGCCGCCTTTTTCATGGCAAATGATACCACTCCGAGTTATCTGAAAAGGAGATATCTGCACATGAAAACGACACGTGAAAAGAAGAATTGGAAAACCGTTTATTCCGTATGCGCAGGATTTCTTGCGCTGCTCTGTGCCGCCAATGTTGCGGTGCTGTCCTCTTGCTCCTATGTCCGTGCGACGGATGATTCTGTCGGTAACGGCACTATGTCGGAGGAACCCTATCGCTATGACCCCATTGAAACCGCTTTTGCCAACTATTTCTGCGTTCCCGACTATGATGATATCACCGACGAGCAGTTTGCACAGATTGAAACTGTGGATGTGTATCTGGTGATGCCGGAGGATGATACCTCGTCGGTACTGGATGCCTTCAGCATCAAAATGCCGCCGCAGGAAACGAATCTTCACAATACGGCGCTGGTTGTCATCAACGGCGGTGTCGCTGAATATCTGATGCCGCAGATTTTGCCGCTCGATGTTTATGAAAACGACATATTACCGACCGTGGATGCATGGAGTCCGACCGATTCCGCATCGAAAAAGTTCCGTGCGTTCTATGCCATAAAGGATCCCAATGATCCGGAACTGGAGCCGCGTGCAGTTGCTGAAATGCAGGCAATGTTTCCGATCACAAAGGATATGGCAGTTTCGCTGTACGATCCGTTCACGTCTGCCCGTGAGGATGTTTATATGTATTCGATCCTCTATGAAGCAGGTCTTGTAAACGAAGCGGCATTTTCGGAAACCGCCATCCGTGCAAAGCTCTCTTCCGTTTCCGCGCTTGACGGTGCCGAGATTCAGATCTATACTGCATCGGAGCTCGCGGAATTTGATGTCGATTCGGATGTGTTCATCAAACGCGGCGAATCCTACCGTGAATACAACGCCGAATACCGCACGTACATGGAAGAATTGCAGGTGCAGCTTGATAAAGACAATGCCGCACAGGAACTGGATCAGCAAATCGACATCAACGGCAATGGAATCATAGGCGAATAAACCATCGATTGGGGATGCCCGACAAAGGCATCCCTCTTTTTTGCGCAAACCTCTTGACTTTTTGGGTGGTTTATGGTATACTTTATAAGCATCTGAAATGGAGAGTTATCGAAGCGGTCATAACGAGGCGGTCTTGAAAACCGTTTGGGAGCAATCCCGCGTGGGTTCGAATCCCACACTCTCCGCCAAAAAATCGACAAGCGCGGCTTGTCGATTTTTTTATCCAAACCCTTTATGTTTGACCGTAAGGTTTGGTATATCATCACACAGCGTATCTCATTACGTCTGCCGGTTTGGATGAAATACAAGACGTTGTTTTGATGATCTACAATTCCTGCAAAATTGATGATATACAAGGCTGCGCCTTGATGAAAGTAACAAGGAGCCAACCATGATCCGAAAACATAAATTCAAAATGCTGTCGGCAATGATCGCCGCCTTACTGCTGACCCTCGCCTTCCTGCCGTTGGAATATGCCCGTATCGACGCCTCCGACTGGATGGCTGACCTTGACGACGAGCAGCCGCTGTCTGCCCTCACCATCCCCGGAACACACGATTCAGGGGCTTTGTACTCCATTGCTGACGTGGCAGGGAAGTGCCAGTCGCTGACGGTCAGTGAACAGCTGAAAGCCGGTGTCCGCTATTTTGATATCCGTCTGCAGCTGCGCGGAGAAAAACTTGCCGTCGTACACAGCTTCGTCGATCAGATGACCGATTTTGATGAAATTCTCTGTTACATGACAGACTTTCTGCGCGATCATCCGACGGAATTTCTGCTCGTTTCCATCAAGCAGGATGCCGACCCAAAGAACCCGACCACAACCTTTGCT
>JAZTZC010000039.1:0-12157 GCA_045637265.1 Eubacteriales bacterium
CACCCAAAATTCGATGTTGACTCATGCGCGTCAATACAGCGGCTTCCTCGCGGCAGGCACCCTTGCTACACACCGAAACTTCTGCTTAATGCTGCTTGGTTCCCCACCTGACATGGTTCACGGCCTCCGATCGCGCAAGACCCATCCGTCAACGCATAAGACCCGACGTGGAGACCACACAGAAACAGCCCTTACCAAAGGATTCCACCCCTGCTGTAGCGGATTGCAGGTACAAGGCACCGCTGACGCCCCGGCTGGTATGGCCTTATTTCATATCTTGCTTTACATCAATGATCGCCAAACACCCGCACACGGGATTTGACACAATATATTATAACAGAAGTTTTCGATTTTTGCAAGAGGTAATGCATACTTTTTTATAAAATTCACATCCCGGAAACAATTATTTGCAAAAACCTCTTTCAAAATGCAGCGGAATATGGTATAATATTGATAGAATTGCAGACAATCCGTCCTTTTTGTATGCAGAAACGGTCGGATGTATCAAAAGGAGGCATCAGAATTGGAATTTTTGCTTGACAATCCGTATCGTACGACGGATCCCGCCCAAAGTGAGGCTGTCGGTGCATCCTTTGCGCAGTATCTTCTGGGGCGTGAACCGCACGGTGCTTTTGTTGCGATGTACGGTGATCTCGGCGCGGGGAAAACGGCATTTGTACGCGGTGCGGCAAAGGTGATTGCACCCGATGCGTATGTGCAGAGCCCGACGTATACCGTCGTGAACGAATACCACGGAAAAAACGGATTGCTTTTTCACTTTGATATGTACCGCATCGATGATGAGGATTCGCTGGATTCCATCGGCTACTGGGATTATCTGGAGCGCGGCGGATACTGTTTGGTTGAATGGAGCGAGAAGATTCCGTTTGCGCTGCCGGACGAGTATTATCGGCTTGAAATCCGCAAGCATGCGGACGATGATAACGCAAGAACAATTACGATAACGAAGGAACATATATGAAAATTTTAGCCATTGATACCACCGCCGTGACTGCCGCCGCGGCACTTTTGGAGGACGGACACATTCTCGGCACCTATCAGCAGAACGGAACGCTGACCCATTCCGAGACCATGCTGAACATGGTTGAAAATCTGCTTGCAAATGCGCACGTGACAGCAGATGATCTCGATCTGTTGGCTGTTTCCGCAGGTCCCGGCTCGTTCACCGGTGTTCGTATCGGTGTTTCGATCATCAAAGGACTTGCGTTTGGCAAAAAAATTCCGTGCGTTCCCGTATCCACACTCGATGCGCTGGCGGAGAATCTGCGTCCGATGGCAGAGGCACTCGGACAAGATTTTTATGTCTGTCCCGTCATGGATGCGCGCCGCTCGCAGGTGTATACCGCGCTGTTCCTTTATGAGGCGGATGCAGACGGAAATACTGTGAAAACCCGTGTGTGGGAGGACGATATGCTGTCGGCGGCAGAGTTGTCGGAGCATCTTTCGGCGCTTGAGCTTCCCGTATTGTTTGTCGGCGAGGGATGCCGCGTGACGCAGAAAGAGATTCATTTGCCGCACTGCAAGGAAGCACCTGAGGCTGTACGCTATCAGAGCGGCGTTTCGGTTGCATCGGCGGCACGGGCTGTCTATGAAGCGGCTGAGGACAAAACGGTGTTTACCGATCTTGCCCTGAAGCCGACCTATCTCCGTCCGTCGCAGGCAGAACGCGAACGCGCCGAAAAACAGGGATAACGGAGGTTCGCAGTATGAAAATTCTGCACGATATCCATACACACAACGTCTTTTCTGCATGCTGTGAAGATAAAACCGCATCGACGGCGGCATATCTGGAAAAAGAAGCCGCGCTCGGTATGAAGCTGTTCGGGCTTTCCAATCATCTCTGGGACGAACGGGTTCCCGGCGCATCGGGATGGTATAAAAACCAGCCGATTCTGAAAGCGGAGGAAGCAAAGCATGCGTTTTCTCTCGCTGTGCCCGGTATGCGGGTTTTGTTCGGCTGTGAAACGGAATATTATGCCTGCCGTGACCTGCTCGGTATGTCGGCGGAGGGCGCATCCCACTTTGACTACCTTCTGATTCCGCATTCGCATCTGCACATGAGAAACGAAGTCATGTCCGATTTCCCGGAAATTTTAGAAGCGCGCGAAAAGGTTCGTCGGGATCTTGCACAGAAACTGCCGTATCTGCCGGAGAAAAACATCAACGCCATGGCATCATCGCTTCGGGAAGCGGATCTTGTCAAGATTTTCCCGGAACTGGAAATCGACGTGGTTCGCTACACCAATGAGGGCAATCTGAACACCTTCCGCGCCTTGCTTGCCAACCGCGATCTGCAAGCACTGTGCGGCAAACTGCCGATTTCGATTGCACATTCCTTCTCACCCTGCGGTGTTCCGCATGCGAAGAAAAATGAGTATCCTTCGCATATCCGCGATGAGGATGCGGCGGAATGTTACCGCACGGCGGCGAAAATGGGACTGTATATTGAGCTGAACGTCGGCGCGATTACTGAGGTGTCCTTTGATATGGACAACAATCGTCTGATTGATTTGTACCGCATCGCAAAGGCAGAAGGCTGTCAGTTTACATTCGGTACGGATTCCCATTCTGTCAAAGGGCTGGAGCTGATTGCGTACGGTGACCGTGTTGCCGAAGCACTGAATTTGAAAAAGACCGACATTGCGGAATTTGTCCGTGATGGCGTGGAAGAATAAAAAGGAGAATCATTATGAACAACATCAAACTTGCTATCGCCTGTGATCATGGCGGATACGATCTGAAAAAGGAAATTATCGCTTATTTTGAAAGCGAAGGCATCGCATACGAGGATTTCGGCTGTGATTCGACCGCATCCGTCAATTATCCTGTCTATGCGTCCAAGGTATGCAAGGCAATTCAGTCCGGCGACTGTGCACGCGGCATCCTTGTCTGCGGCACCGGCATCGGCATGAGCATGGCGGCAAATAAGCACAAGGGTATCCGTGCGGCTTGCTGTTCCGATACCTTCTCCGCACGCATGACCCGTATGCACAACGATGCAAACGTCCTGTGTCTGGGCGGCCGTGTTGTCGGTGCAGGTCTGGCACTTGACATGGTCAAGCTGTTTGTGGAAACGGAATTTGAAGGCGGACGTCATACTGACCGTGTGGCACTGCTGACAGCAATCGAAAACGAACAGTAATCACTTGAAAAAACAGAAATACCGTACGATGTTCCGGCGTGTAACCGGGTCGTACGGTATTTTTATTATTTGTCTTGTGTTTTTGCCGCGTTTTTCTGTTCTTCCGCTTTTTTGGAAAACAGTGTGCGCGGCAGATAGCCCGGGTTTTTGCGTTCACGGAAAAATCCGAATCTGCGCAGCGCACGGTAAACGCGTTCTGCCGTCTGCGTCGGATAGCAGTTGTGTTCGTCGATTACAATGTCTGCGTACTTTTCATACAGCGGAACACGTTCGCGGTACAGATCGTATAAAGACTGTCCGCGCCGCAGAACAACGCCGCGTTCTCTCGGTGTCCGAAGACGCTTCTGCAAAAGCGGATAAGCCAGCTTTAAGTAGACAACTGTGCCGTTTTCCGACAGATGGCGCATGGCGTCCTCGCCATAGACCACACTGCCGCCGGTGGCGATGATGCAGTTTTCGGCTTCAAGTGCGGCACAGATGCGGTTTTCGATGGCGAGAAAGCCGTCCGTTCCGTGTTCGCAGATCAGCTCGGGAATCTTCTTCCCGGTTTCGGTTTCGATGATGCGGTCAGTGTCGAGAAAGGTCAGGTCAGCCGCCGCCGCAATGCGTTTGCCGACCGTTGTTTTGCCGACAGCCGGCATGCCGATCAGAATGATATTTCGGTGTTTGGGCGGGAGAGGGACAGGATCGGCGATGTCCTCTCCGCGCATCGCCTCGGATTGTGTATCGTCTGTCATTTTTTGCAGATGGTAACAACAACAGGGTTGTGGTCGGAGGGGTGTTCACCGTCAAAGAGTGCATCGATGACGCGGTAATCGGCAACATCGTATGCATCACGGCTGACATAGCAGAAGTCGATGATCGCATCGAGGTTCTTGAAGCCGTGGAACGTCGGTGCGGCATACAGATCATTTGCAAGGTACTTGGAGTCGGCAAGAATTCCTGTGGTGAAATACTTGTAGACTTCGCTTGTGCGCTCGTCATAGTTGAAGTCGCCGGTGACGGAAACGGGAGCATCCAGACCTTCGATGAAGTCATAGAGATAATGCGCCTGCACCATACGGACTTCCTCGGGACCGTGATCGAGGTGCGTGTTGATGTGGTAAAGCTCGGTTTCGTTTACCTTATCATAGAGCTTTGCCCAAGTGTAAACGCGCGGACAGAGACTGCCTTCCACATACGAGAAGACCTCGGGGGTATCGGTCAGCCAGCGGGTGTCCTCAGCGAGAATATCGAAGCGTTCGTTCTTGACAAAAATTGCGGAATATTCGCCTTTGTCACCGCCTTCACGGCCAAAACCTGCAGAGGTGTATTCGGGAAGTGCGGTGCGCAGGATGTTCATCCACTGCGGCGTTGCTTCCTGTACGCCGAGAATGTCGGGGTTCGATGCGCGGATTGCCGCAAGCACACGAGCGGTACGTTCTTCGGTGACGCCGCCGCACCAGAGGTTGAATGACATGACAGAAACAGATTTCATGAAAGAGTCCTCCTTTGGGGATCATGTTTGGATTTGATACCATTGTATCACGCGTTGCGAAATTTGTCAATATGTTTTTTGCGAACCGCTCCCGACAGATTTTGTTTCTTTTTGTACGGATTCTGTGCATCGGTCAAGCACGAAATCCGATAAAACGCATACATTGATAGGGAAATCTGAAAAATCGGAGGTATCTCATGACTGAAACTGCACATCCGTCTCCCGCCTATTTTGCCGCCGCCAATGCATCCGACGGCTTTTATTCCCGATTTCCCGCGCTGTTTGATCCAGCATGCGGCAAATGGCAGAAAATCTATATCATCAAGGGCGGACCGGGAACAGGAAAATCGTCGTTTATGAAACGTGCGGCGGAACATGCCGAAGGGAAGGGCTATACCGTGGAGCGTTATTACTGCTCGGCTGACCCGAACTCTCTCGACGGGATTCGGATTCCCGCATGCGGCATTGCGATGCTGGACGGAACAGCGCCGCATACAGTGGATGCCGTCTATCCCGGTGCCGTCGAGGAAATCATCAACATGGGTATGTTTTTCGATGTCAGGGTCCTGCGCGAAAAAACAGAGGTGATCCGCGCACTCTGTGAGGAGCACAAAGGGCATCACGCCGCGGCAAGACGGTATCTGCGTGCGGCAGGCGCGATGCGCGAACAGCAGCTGTCATTGTTTGAGGATGCTTTTCTGACCGAAAAAGCAGAGGGTGCCGCATGGCGCATCGTAAAAACCATGCCACGGGAGACAGAGCCTGTTTTCGATATGCAGTTTGTCACGGCGATTTCCTCGCAGGGGATTGTACATCTGCCGACAGCCGAGGTCTGCGAACGATATATTCCGGTGACCGACGGCGGACGTGCGGCACTGTTCTTCGATGTACTTTCTGAGGCGGCAGAGATGCACGGTGTGTCCTTTGTCCGATATGCATCACCTCTGCGCCCGGCAGAAACCGAAGGTATTTATTTCCCGGGTATCGATACGGTTTATATGACGGACCGTTATGGGATTCCGTCTTCCTCTCGGGTACTGAATATCGCGCGGTTTTACGACAAGGAAAGGCTGTCTTCTATTCGGTCAAGGGTGCGGTTTGCACGGACCTGCGAGCAGACCCTGCTTGACGGTGCGTGTGAAGCATTGCGCGCGGCAGGGCAGGTACACGATGTATTGGAATCCCATTATATCGCGGCGATGGATTTTGATGCGATGAATACGTTCATCACACGGTTTCTGCGTGGATTTTGTGAATAATTCGTAAGAATTGTTGTGGATTTTTATGAAAAAACCTTGTATGTGCCGTAAATATATGATATAATATAGTATCATGGGGATTTTATCACCGTGACGCTGTAAACAGAAAAATCAATGGAACTATACAGGAATACGAAAGAAGGTACTTCTATGAAATATCTGGTTGTTCTCGCAGACGGTATGGCGGATCTGCCGCTCGATGCACTCGGCGGAAAAACACCGATGGAAGCGGCAAACAAGCCGATGATGGATCGTCTTGTCAAAGAGGCATATGTCGGAACGGTTTCCAATGTGCCCGATGGCATGGTTCCCGAAAGCGATACTGCCAATCTGGCGGTTCTGTCGTACGATCCCAAGGTCTATTCCAAGGGGCGTTCTCCGCTGGAAGCGCTGAGCATGGGACTTACCATGACCGAAACGCAGACTGCCATCCGCTGTAATGTTGTTACGCTGTCGGAGGAGCAGGATGTCTATGAGGAAAAGGTCATTCTCGATCACTCCGCCGATGAAATCACGACAGCGGAAGCGGATGAGCTGATCCGTGCCATCGATGCAGCGCTCGGCAATGAGGTGCGCCGCTTCTATACCGGTATCTCTTACCGCCACTGTCTGCTTTGGGACAATGTTCCCACCGAATACAATTTCGAGCGTCCGCATGACCATCTCGGCGAGGTCATCGGTCCGTATCTGCCGGCGGGTGAGAACGGCGCGCCGTATCTGGAGCTGATGAAGAAGAGCTATGACATTCTCAATCATCATCCCGTCAACGAAGCCCGCCGTGCACGCGGTCTGAAGCCAGCAAACGCCATCTGGCTGTGGAGTCCCGGCAAAAAACCGCAGCTGCCCGATTTCAACGAAAAATGGGGTCTGCGCGGCGCGGTCATTTCTGCCGTTGACTTAATCAAGGGCATCGGTATCTGTGCCGGTATGAAGTCCATCGATGTCGAGGGCGCAACCGGCAACGTACATACGAACTACAAGGGCAAGGCAGATGCCGCAATCAACGCATTCCGCGAAGGATATGACTATGTCTATATCCATGTCGAAGGTCCCGACGAATGCGGACACCGTGCGGAAACGGAAAACAAGGTCATTTCCATCGAAAAGATCGATCAGCTGATTCTTGCGCCGGTATTTGACTATCTGATGGAAACGGGCGAGGATTTCCACGTTATGGTTCTGCCCGACCATCCCACGCCGATCGTCCGCCGTACACACACCATCGATCCCGTTCCGTATCTGATCTGGAAAAAAGAGCAGCGGTACAGCGGTGCAGAGGTCTTCTCGGAGGCGGCAGCGGCGGCAAAGGAACAGTACCTTGCCCACGGCTATGATCTGATGCGTACATTCTTATAATAACAGGAGAAACTCATGCAAAATCAGGATATGAATGAAAAGGATTACGAAAATCCGCTGGGACAGACGGAGGAGACAGAAGACGAAGAAGAGCTTCTGACACCGGAAGAGGAGGCGGCACAGAGAACCCGATCGGCGGCAAAGGAGTTGTTTGAATGGGTCGAGCTGTTTGCATACTCGGTTTCGATTGTCATCATTCTCTTTACATTTCTCT
The DNA here is from genome assembly GCA_045637265.1 of Eubacteriales bacterium. Classification (GTDB taxonomy): domain Bacteria; phylum Bacillota; class Clostridia; order Oscillospirales; family CAG-272; genus RGIG3925. Next base: position 7,470 of record JAZTZC010000039.1, read on the forward strand.
GCCGCATTGCCGTTGTTTCCGGTCCGTCGATGGAAAAAACGCTGTTTGATAAAGAAGTTCTGCTCGTCTCCGATTTGTTTTACGAGCCGCAGGCGGGTGATGTCATCGTCTTCCAGTCCAACACCATCCTCGATAATGAAGCGATTGTCAAGCGTGTCATCGCGACGGAAGGACAGACGGTCGACATCGATTTCCAGAACTGGATTGTCTATGTGGACGGTGAGGCCATCGAGGAGCCGTATATCAACTATGAGGCGGGACGCTATATGAACCCCTCCGACTATTCTTTCCCGATGACGGTGGAAGAAGGAAAAATCTTCGTCATGGGCGATAACCGCAACCATTCCACCGACAGCCGTGACAACCGCATCGGTCAGGTCGACACACGGTTTGTACTCGGTCGTGTGCTTTTGCGGATTTTGCCCTTCGGTACGTTCGGTACCATCGATTAACCAGAAACAGAAAGGGAGACTTGACTCTGAAAAGTCTCGGTAGTGAAAATGCCATCTGATATTATCCAATGGTTTCCCGGTCATATGGCGAAAACCAGACGTCTGATCACGGAAAATCTGCCGCAGGTTGACCTCGTCATTGAGGTACTTGACGCGCGGATTCCGTACAGCTCGAAAAATCCCGAGCTGCGCCGTCTGGTCGGTCAGAAACCGGTATTGACCATTCTCTCGAAATCCTCCCTTGCAGACCCGGAAGCGGGCCGCATCTGGATGGATTATTATAAAGCATGCGGTCGGCGCGCGGTGTTTACTGACTGCGTGACGGGCTTTGGCATGGATCGTCTTGCACAGGCGGTTGAGGAAATGCTTGCAGAAAAGCGCGAACGGTACGACGCCAAGGGCATGACCGGACGCTCGCTGAAGGCGATGATAGTCGGTATTCCCAATGTCGGCAAATCCTCTCTCATCAATAAGATTTCCGGCGGTAAAAAAGCCAAAGTTGAAAACCGTCCCGGTGTTACTCTGACCAAGCAGTGGGTCACGACACAGGTCGGTCTTGACCTGCTCGATATGCCCGGCGTTCTTTGGCCGAAGTTTGAAGACCAGATCGTCGGCGAAAACCTTGCCATCACCGGCGCCATCAAGGATGACATCATGGACCTTGAGCGCATCGCGTATGCACTGGTCGGCAGACTGCGCACGCTGTACCCCGATCTGCTTGCCGAACGCTATAAGCTCGGCGATCTTTCGCAGTATGACGATCTTGACGACTGGGATCTGTTCCAGGTCATCGGCAAAAAGCGCGGATTTTTGATGGCGGGCGGTGTTGTCAATACCGAACGCTGTGCACGCGCATTGGTTGATGAATTCCGCTCGGCAAAGATCGGTCGCATTACGCTCGAACGACCGCTTGTCAGGGAAAAGAAAAAGCCCGCACCCAAGTCGGAGGAATCCTGATGGCACGGGCAAAAAAAGAAGTTGTCCCGCTTGGCTGGGACATTGAAGATGCGGCGTATGCAAACGGGTATACCGCTGTCTGCGGCTGTGATGAAGCAGGACGCGGTCCGCTTGCCGGTCCCGTTGTTGCCGCCGCTGTCATTCTGCCGCGCGGATGCGAGATTCCCGGACTGAATGACTCCAAAAAGCTGACCGAGAAAAAGCGGGAGGCTTTGTTTGATGTCATCTGCGAGAGCGCGCTTGCATATGCGATTGCAGAAGCGTCCGCTGAGGAGATTGACGAAATCAACATCCTCAACGCCTCCATGCTTGCGATGCGCCGTGCGGTGGAAGCATTGTCCGTGAAAGCCGACTTTGCGCTGATCGACGGCAATACAAGCCGCGGTTTTGCCATTCCCACGCAGACCGTCGTCGGCGGCGATGCAAAATCTCCGTCAATTGCGGCGGCATCGATCCTTGCAAAGGTCACCCGTGACCGTATGTGTGCCGATATGGATGCAGAGTACCCGCAGTACGGCTTTGCAAAGCACAAAGGGTATCCCACGAAAGCCCACATGGATGCGGTGCGTGAACACGGTCCGTCTCCCATCCACAGAAAAACATTTCTGAAATTTTTGAACGAGGAACCCAAAGATGTCTGATCCCGGCAAAAATCGTGAACGCGGCGATATTGGCGAGGATGCCGTAGCGCAGTTTCTGATCGATCACCGATGTGAGATTTGTGCGCGCAATTTTATCTCCTACGGCGGCGGTGAAATTGACATCATCGCCGAAAATGAGGCGCGGATTCTGTTTGTCGAGGTCAAATCCCGTAAGATTTCGCCCGGACAGTTCCGATACGGTCGTCCGTCAGCCGCGGTTACATGGGATAAGCAGAAGCGGATCATCGCGGCGGCACGTGCGTATCTGACCGCACATCCGACCGAGAAAGCGATCCGATTTGACGTTGCGGAGGTCTTTCTGACGCAGAGCGATCCTCCTGTGGTCCTCGACATCAACTATATCAAGGGTGCGTTTATCAAACAGAAAGGAAGGAATTCCTATGACTAAATATTCATTCGGTCTTTGTGATACCCATTGCGATACCTTGCTGGAAATGCTGCACGCAGATACGGATTTTCACAATGATCGCCATCATATTTCTTTTGACAGAGTCAATGACTTTGCGTTTTATACGCAGATTATGGCAATTTATTCCTCTGCCCGCAAGTCCGACGACGAATGTTGGGCGCAGTTCCTTGCCGCGACCGATTATGCGGAGAAGTGCCGTGCCGCACATCCCGAAATCGTTCCTTGCCGCACAAAGGAAGAACTGGAACAGGTTTGGGCGGCTGGCAAACAGTCCTATATTTTGGCGGTGGAAGGCGGTAAACTGCTCGGCGGCGATCTGTCGCGTCTTGACGAAATTTACGCGCGCGGTGTGCGGTTCTTTACCCTTGTCTGGGGTGGGGAGACCTGCATGGGCGGTGCGCATGATGTCGGTGGCGGACTGTCGGAATTCGGCATCGCCGCGCTGAAAAAGCTGCTCTCCCTCGGTATTGTTCCCGACGTTTCACACGCATCCAAGGAAATTTTCTATCAGACTGCGGCGTACTGCGACGATGCGGGCAAGCCATTCATGGCGACCCATTCCAACAGCGCCTCCGTCTGGAACCATACACGCTGTCTGACCGATGAGCAGTTCAAAATGATCGTTCGTTCGGGCGGTCTTGTCGGTGTTTCGTTCTGTACACCGCACCTCGGTGATACGTCCGTTGGCGTGACGGTCGGTACGGTTGTTGACCACATCGAGCGGTATCTGGAACTGGGCGGTGAAGGGCACGTCTGCTTCGGCGGTGACCTTGACGGTATCGGTGATATGCCGACACCGATGCAGGGTGTGCAGAGCATGGGGCTCTACTGCGAGGAAATGCAGAAACGCGGATTCTCCGATGCGCTGATTTCGGACATCTTCTGCGGCAATGCGCAGGCGTTCTTCCGCCGTGTGCTGTAAAAAATCGATTATTACACTCAAAGGAGTTCACACATATGAATTACATCAGTACCCGCGGCGGAACCACTGCCGCAGATCATATTTCCGGCGCTGCCGCAATCAAGCAGGGACTTGCGTCTGACGGCGGTCTTTTCATGCCGGAATGCCTGCCGATGGTTTCCATGGAGGAAATTGTCGAGCTGAGCCGCAAATCCTATCCCGAACGCGCGGCGGCAATCCTTGGCAAGTTCCTTGATGACTACCCCGAGGACGAGCTGATGGCATACTGCAAATCCGCTTATGCCGATGACCGTTTCCCCGGTGGCGCGGCTCCGCTTCACAAGCTCAATGACACTGTATCCGTTATGGAGCTGTGGCACGGTCCGACCTGCGCATTCAAGGATATGGCACTGCAGATCATGCCCAAGCTGCTCTCCGGCGCACTTCGTCTGACAGGGGAGCAGAGAAAGGCGTTCATTCTTGTTGCAACGTCCGGCGATACCGGTAAGGCGGCACTCGAGGGCTATGCCGATGTCGATCAGGTCGGTATCATGGTATACTATCCCGTTGACGGTGTTTCCCGTATGCAGAAGCTGCAGATGGCAACGCAGGAAGGCTCCAATGTCAATGTCTGCGCAATCCGCGGCAACTTCGACGATGCACAGACGGGTGTCAAGAAGATCTTCTCCGATCCGACCGCAGCAGAAGCACTGGCGGAAAACGGATGCTTCTTCTCCTCCGCAAACTCCATCAACTGGGGACGTCTTGTTCCGCAGGTGGCATACTACTTCTCGGCATACTGCGATCTGCTTGCACAGGGTGAAATCGAACCCGGTGAGGAGATCAATGTTGCGGTTCCCACGGGCAACTTCGGCAACATCTTCGCAGGCTACCTTGCAAAGGAAATGGGACTTCCCGTCAAGCGTTTCCTCTGCGCGTCCAATAAAAACAACATTCTCACCGATTTCCTGAATACCGGCGTTTATGACCGCAACCGTGATTTCTATACCACGATGTCGCCGTCGATGGATATTCTGATCTCCTCCAACCTTGAGCGTCTGCTGTACCTCAAGACAGGATGTGAGAAGACCGCCGCTTATATGAAATCGCTGAATGAAACCGGCAAATATGAAGTTGATGCATCCGTCAAGGCATCCATCGATGCCGATTTCTCCGGCTATTACTGTGATGAGGACGGTACTGCCGAGGTCATCCGCCGTACCTTTGCGGACTATCATTACGTTGTTGACCCGCATACCGCAGTCGGTTTGTCCGCGGCAGAGCAGTATATCGCAGAAACCGGTGAT
>JAZTZC010000040.1:0-2964 GCA_045637265.1 Eubacteriales bacterium
CGACTGCATGTCCGTCCTGCGTGAAATGGAAGTCAACCCTACTGTCATGCGCGTCTGCGGCGGCGGCGGCAGAAGTCCGATGTGGCGGCAGATGCTTGCTGACATGTTCGGTATCCCGACGGCAGTCACAACGGCGGAAGGTCCCGCACTCGGTGTTGCAATTCTCGCCATGGTCGGCGCGGGCATTTACCCGACGGTTTCCGACGCATGCAAGAAGATCATCACGCTCAAGGACGAATTCGCGCCCGACATGACGGCAAACGCAGGCTATCAGCCGTATTACGGCATTTACAAAAAGCTGTACGGCGATCTGCGCGAGACCTATAAGATGATGGCAAAATTATAACAAGAAGAAAAGAACGGTATCGCGTCAAACGGTGCCGTTCTTTTTCAAAAAACATACAGGAGAACCATATGGTCATCAATGAAACACTCTCCACACCCGTTCGCGGCAAATACGATGCCGTGGTCGTCGGCGCAGGACCTGCCGGATGCGGCGCGGCGCTCTCCCTCGGACGGTCGGGCATGAAAACACTTCTGATCGAGAAATTCAACTGTCTGGGCGGCGCATGGACAACGGGATTTATGAATCCGTTCTTCGATTATGAAAAGAAAACAGGCATCGTCGGCGAACTGGTTGCCGAATTAAAGGAACGCGGACAGTTCGGCGGCTTCTGGGACAAGAGCTTCCATTATGAATACATGAAGCTGATCCTCGAGCAGAAAATGAAAGAGGCAAATGTTGAGGTGCTTTACAACACCACCTTTTCAAGAACGCTTGTTGAAGATCAAAAAGTATACGGCATCGTCGCAGAAAACATCGGCGGTCGGTTTGCCGCACTTGCGGATTATGTCATTGATGCAACGGGTGACGGCAATGTCGCGGCAAGTGTGGGATGTCCGTTTGCGCTTGGCGTTGACGGTGACTACAAGGAATGTCAGGCAATGACGCTGATGTTCCTCGTCGGCAACATTCCCGAACAGTACAAAGACGGTCTTATGATCTATGAAAAGCTGAATGCGGCATACGAGGCGGCAGGAAAGCAGATCCCGTTCAAGGTTCCGTATCTGATTCCCGTGCCCAATTCCCATTTCGGGGTCGTGCAGTTTACGCACATGTATGAGTATGACCCATTGGATGCAGGTGCTTTGACTGCGGCAACGATGGAGGGCAGACAGCAGCTGATCGATGCGTTTGAATATCTGACGAAATACGACGAGGAATTCCGTGATCTGGAGCTGATCACATCATCCTCTGTGCTCGGTGTCAGAGAATCCCGCCGCATTGTGGGTGAATACACCGTCACGTCAGACGATATCCTGAACGGTGCGAGATTCGACGATGCGGTTGCATACGTGACCTTCGGCGCGGATCTGCACACAAAATCCAATAAGGCACAGCACTGCTTCTCGGTCAAGCCGTATCATATTCCCATGCGCGCACTGATTCCTAAGGACTACCGCGGTATCGTGGTCGCGGGACGGTGCATCTCCGGCTCACGCGAAGCGATGGCATCCTACCGCGTCACGGGCAACTGTGCACAGATGGGCGAAAATGCAGGCTATATCATCGCCGAAGCCATCAAGAGCGGTCGGGATGTGCGGGATGTGCATTTGACCTTTACGCTGACCGATTAAGCACTGCCATCCATTTTGGAGATGACGGCAACAATCACTCGTAGGGCGTGAGGCATACCTGCCTCGGATTGCCTCCCGCCGCTGTGGGAGAACAACATAACGATTTCATCATTCCGATCCTGGGACAACATTTACAAACGGCATTCTGCAAAGAGTGCCGTTTTTCTATTGACAAATCTGACAAATCGTTGTATAATGAAGCTGCTACACAAAATGAATATCATATATTGGGGATAACTGTCTTTTTTTGTAAAGGGATTTTTATACCTTTTTTCCGCATGCTCTTTTAGATATATTGCAACGTGACATAATTGACCTTGGTCATTTGTGTTATCTCTTACGCGTTGTCAATATATCTTGTCGGAAACGGCAGATTATCCTTGATATGCATTTTGTGTAGCAGCAAAAAGAGATACACTTTGACAGTGCGTCTCTTTTGGGGCGCACTTTTTTATTTGGGAAAAGAGGTTGACTTATGAATCGTTTGGAATCCGGGTACCCGGTGGAAGACATTATTTTCTTGATTCTCTGTGACGGTGTTTATCGCCATTCCATTGCCACAAAAGCACTTCTTGAGGACGGAGGACTTCAAAATAACGCATCATGCAGTCGCTATTTTGATACCATGGAGGAGAATCTGGATGCATTGTATGATGCATTTATCGTAGCAGTCACAAGTCCGCACCCGAAAATGAAACAAGTGATGGAAAAACTGAATGTCTATATTGAAATTACAGAAAAAATTCTCGAAAACGGAATATTCGCCTGCGCACTGACAGATGAGGAAATCATCCAAATGACATCAGAAGCCGGACAGGCACTGAATCTTGCACTGGATTACAGCACCGAATGTATTGAAATGCCGGAATTCCTTGATGAAGAACCTTGAAAAAGCCACATTCTGATTTCATATTTCGCCGGCTTTCTATTGACAACGCTCCTCTTTTCTGCTATAATTTTTATCAGAAATCTCTATCATCAAAAAAGGAAGGTACATCACCATGGCAAAGAACCACCTCGAAAATGCTGCCGAAAAGGGCAAGGGCTTTTTCTCCGATTTCAAGAAATTCATCACAAAGGGCAATGTCCTTGATCTGGCAGTCGCTGTCGTCATCGGTGCTGCGTTCAACGCAATCACCAACGGTCTTGTCAAGAACATCATCACCCCCGTTATGACGTACTTCACCAGCGGCGTTTCCATCAACGAATGGGAAGTCGTTCTGCGCGAACAGGTCATGAACGCAGAGGGCGTTGTTGAAGTTGAAAAGATCGCCATCCAGTACGGTCTGTGGATGCAGACGATCATTGACTTCATCATCATCGCGT
>JAZTZC010000041.1:0-8103 GCA_045637265.1 Eubacteriales bacterium
AATTGAGCGTCGTGGATTTGCCGCAGCCGGACGGACCGAGAAGACCGATCAGCTTGCCGTCGGGAATCTCATAAGTGAAATCGGAAACGGCGATGACGTCGTTCTTCTCCTTTTTGCTGCGGTTCGGGAAGGTTTTGGTAACGTGATCAAGTACAACTTTCATGGTGATTCACCCTTTGTTTTGTGATAATATTATATAAATTATAGCACAACGTGACCTCTTGTGCAAGAGGATATCCGAATTTCCTGCGGAAAAAAGCGGCAAAATCGGTTAGATGCGATTTTTCCCTTGACAGATAACGGGTGGTATGATATGATGTAGGAAACAGTTCAAACGCAAAGGAGACCATCATGACCCTCCAAACCGTTCTATCTTCGATCACAGTCCGTGAAACGATCACCAAGGGCTGGTCATCGGACAAAAAGTACAAAATCACCACCGCGGACGGCACTCCGTATCTGCTCCGCATCTCCGCGCATGAGACGTACGATGCAAAGAAAACGGAATTTGATATGATGCGGAAAACCGCGGAAACCGGAATTCCAATGTGTACCCCGATTGCCTTCGGGCTGACGGAGGAGGGTGTCTGCGCGGTACAGAAATGGATTGACGGGGAGGATTTGGAAACCGTACTGCCCGCAATGTCCGATGCACAGCAGTATCGGCTCGGACGGGATGCGGGTAGGTATCTTGCAAAGATTCACACCGTCCCGGCACCCGACGGCATCGAGGACTGGGAAACGGTCTTCAACCGCAAGATCGACCGCAAGCTGCGTATGTATGCCGACTGTCCGCTTAAATACGAGGGCGGGGAGGCGTTTGTCGATTATCTGTCCTCTCACAGACATCTGCTTTGTGACCGTGTGCAGACGTTTCACCACGGGGACTATCATTCGGGCAACATGATGCTGGACACGGACGGGAATCTTGTCATCATCGACTTCAATCGTGCGGACTTCGGGGATCCGTGGGAGGAGTTTAACCGCATTGTGTGGTCGGCACAGCTGTCCGAGATGTTTGCATCGGGCATGGTTGACGGGTATTTTTCGGACGATGTTCCGACGCAGTTCTGGGAGCTGTTGGCGCTGTACATCTGTTCCAACACGCTGTCCTCGCTTCCGTGGGCGATTCCGTTCGGAGAAGAAGAGATTCAAACGATGCGAACACAGGCGGCAGAGGTGCTTTGCTGGTATGACAACATGAAGTGCGTGATACCGACGTGGTACCACAGCGGAAAGGAAGGAATCTGAATGAAGCGCGTTATCATTATCGGTTGTCCCGGCAGCGGCAAAAGCACGTTTGCAAGAGAACTGCATACCCGCACAAATCTTCCGTTATATTATCTTGATATGCTGTACTGGAACGCCGACCGCACAACGGTATCAAAAGAGGAATTCCGCCGCCGACTCGGTGAGGTACTCAAAAAAGACAGCTGGATCATCGACGGCAACTACGGCTCAACGATGGAGATGCGCATGGCGGTCTGTGATACGGTGATCTTCCTTGATTATCCGACCGACGTCTGTCTTGCGGGTATCCGAGAGCGCCGCGGCAAGATACGTCCCGATATGCCGTGGGTGGAGAATGAGGAGGACGCGGACTTCGCACAATTTGTCCGTGCGTTCCGAGAGGAAAAACGGCCGCAGGTCTATGCGCTGTTGGAACAGTACCGCGAAAAGGATATTTATGTATTTCACGATCGGACGGAGGCGGATTCCTTTTTGCAGCAGATGATGCAGAATCCATGAATTCCCACAATCAAACAAAGCGGTCAGGTATCGATGGTCTGTCGGATATTTGACCGCTGCATTTTTGAATATGCGGGATTGTCCGATCTTGTTTCTGTCTGCGGGTGAGAGAAATCCGTTTTTTGATGCGGAATCACTTGCAAAACCGTATTGTTTGTGATACAATAGTATCAGAAATATATCCCATGTCAGTGACTTCTTTGGGAATTTTCAATATTTGCGAAAGGATCGTATCATGAAATTGTCGGAACAGGAAAGGCGGCAGTTTGATGATACCGGGATTCAGTGATGTACGGTTATCATGATGTGTACTATAATCAAAAGCATGAGGGATTCCGCAACTCCGTCTGGATTGAGTTAATCGGCTTTGACAATACCGCGCCGGACTTCGGCGTCGGTGATTTTCTGTCGGGGACCGGCTTTGTTCCCGACATGGTTTCCTTCCATCTGACCAGCATCTGTTTTGTGCTGACGCATAAGGGCATGGATGCCGAGCACCGTCTGCCGGCGTATGCTTGCTCCTATTCCGGTCATGCCGGCAACGATGACCGTCCTCGCCAGAACTGGACCAATTTCCAGATGAAGGGGCTCATTGACACGCTTCACGCACACGGTGTGCAGGTCTATATCAGCATGTTTGACTTTGACTCTGACCCCGAACTTCCGGGCGAGCCCTTTTTCGGGGATGAACACCCCGAGCTGGTTCTCGTCACCTGCTACAACAACCGCCCGCGCCTTCTGCATATGCTCAATCACTTTGCAGACGGCACGCCGTTTGTGGATTTCTATACGGAAAAGCTGGGGGAGGTCATCCGCGACTACAGCCTTGACGGCATCCAGATTGCAGACGGAGTGTCAAGTCCCCGCATGTCCTTGCAGAATGCAGACTATTCCGATCAGACAACCTCGCGCTTCTTTGCGGAGAACGGCATTACCCCACCGCCCGAATGTACCGATGTCATCACGCTCGCGGAATATATTTTCAAGTATCACCGTCCCGCATGGATCCGTTTTTACCGCAGTCACTGGGCAAGCTTCATGGCGCAGGTCATCGCCGCCATCAACGATTGCGGGGCCAAGGCAGCCTTCAACAGCGCATGGACCAAAGGTCCGATTGAAGCCATTTACCGCTACGGTTCCGACTATAAAGCATACGAGGATGCAGGCGCGGACTCCTTCATCGTGGAGGACGTTGCTGCCGATCTGTTCTTCCTCTCACACGATGACAACAGCTTTGAAATGCCGCATGAACGCCGCAAATTCATTCACTACGAATTCGCATCCAATATGATGCAGCTGCGCGCGCGTCTGCCAAAGCTCAAGCTGACACCGCTGTGCATGATCCGCGATACATTGGAGCAATGGGACGTTCTTCACCATATGCCGACCGCCATGCAGCGTGCGGTTGCGGTCAATCTGAACAACTACTATATCGACGAAAACGGCAGCTTCAAGCCGACCACCAACGGTCCGCACTACTGTCTCGGCGACGGTCTGAAGGCCACCGACTGGGATCTTCTGCGCATGATGTGGGACAACGCCTACACCGAACATGTCGAGGATGTCCGCGGCGTAACCGTCGTCTGGTCGGACAAAAAATGCGAGCGGGAGCTTGATCTTCTCATCGAGGGTCGTCATTGGTACAACGGCAAATGGACGGCAGAACTGCTTTCCCGCGGTGCGGCTGTACACAAGATCACGCGCATCGAAAATCTGCCGAAGGTAACGGGTCCCATCCTTGTCATCAATCCCGCGCTGCTGGATGCAGAGGAAAAAGCCATGATTGATGCGTACCGCGGCGGCGAGGTGCTGACCCTCGGTCTGGTCGGCGAAAATACCGTTGCATTCTCGGGAATGCCGGGCAAAACGATCACCGTCGAGCCGCTTTCCGACGTTGTTGATCCGCACGGCGCGATCTGGACCAATACACTGACGTTCCTTGATATTGATTCCGCGTTTGTCGATGAAGTCGCGGCGTATATCAATGAAACGGCGGGACTCCCGACGATCACAGGCGACTACGGCGCCTGCCATATCAATGAAGTCATCACGGGCAAAAATACATCCCGTCTGTTCCTTGATAACGAGGAATACTGGTATGCAACGCCGACCGTACACACAAGCCGCAAAATCAAAAAGCTGTACTACGTCACAAAGCCCGCATGTTATCCGATCAACCGTCCCGATGACCATTCGTTTTCCATTCGTGTTCCCGGATTTGGCATGGATATCATCGAAATCGAATATGAGGATGAAGTGTAACATAAACAAATGTTTTATCATAACCGATACAGAGGAGAGAACAGATTATGGCAATCTACGATATCAGCGGTGTGATCCGCGAAGGAATCTGGAGATACAGCGACACTTATCCCGACTACCGTGAGGAGCATACGAGCAACGCGCCGGACAGCTGCTTCTTTGAAATTTTCCACGGCTTCCATTCGCAGACCGGTACGTATCTGGAAACAACCGCGCACAACAACGGCTACGACAAGACCAGACTGCTCATCGATGTTCCCGTCTCGGCACTGGTGGATGTCCCGTGCCGCGTCATCCATCTCGATTTTAGCGAGACGGAGAAGAACGGCGGCAAGATCACGGCGGCAATGCTTGAGAAGGCTTCCCTTGGCATGGATTTTCCGCGTGATTGCGCCCTTCTGTTTGAATCGGGCTGGGACGATTGGTATTCGCCCGATTTCCTTGAAAAAACGCACTATCTTTCCCGCGATGCCATGGAATGGATCATAGCAAAATCCCCCTCTATCGTCGGCTCGGACACGGCGGTATGGCAGCGTGATGAATCGGTATTTGATTTGTTTACGGTTACCGATATTCTGCTGTTGGCGCCGCTGGTCGGCCTTGACCGCGTTCCCGGCAAAGATGGTCGTCTGACCGTTCTGCCTGTCCGCGTTGAGGGAACCTGCTGTGCGCCTGCAAGAGCCATTATTACGGAATAACCCGAACGACAGAGGAGGTTTTTAGCTATGACAGAACGAATCGCCAGATTAAAGGCATATCTTGAAAACAGAGAACACCGTATCAATCGCCGCTGTCTGACAGAGGATGAGCTTGCCGTGATTCTTCCCAAGATCAGGGACACAAGCCTTACCTATATGGAGCGCCACACGCTTCGTCTGCGTCTCTTTTTGGAGATGGAAACGCCCGTGCTTCTGCCCGACACCTATGTGTTTGGTCTGCGCACCATCGAATATTTCCCCGATATTTACTCCGAGGAGGAGCTTACCGAGATCAAAAAGACCCATTATGTGCACGAAAAGGGTAAGGTAACAAACCTTGCATGGGCGGTCGAAGCCGTTCTGACCGAGGGGCTTGAGGGCAGACGCAGCCGTCTTCTGTCGGGTAAGCGCGAGGACGAGGAATTTGTCCGTCTCGCGGGTGAGACCATCGATATTGTCGAGGCATTTGCCGATCGCTATGCTCTTGCCATGAAGACGGCGGGCTTTGTCGGAGAGGGTGAGGCGCTTTCCCGTGCGATCCGTACAGGCGCGCATACCATGGCGGAAGCATTCCAGGTGTTCCGCATTCTGCACTTTGCCATCTGGGCAAGTGACTGCTATCACAACACGGTCGGACGGTTTGACCAGTGGCTCTATCCGTTCTACCGCCATGATATCGATGCCGGCATTGAAACAAAAGAATCGGCACTTGAAAAAATTGAAGATTTCTTCCTGTCCTTTAACTGGGACTCCGATCTTTACTACAGCCTTGCATGGGGCGACAACGGACAGAGTCTGGTGCTCGGCGGTCTGCTTCCCGACGGCACCTGCGGTGTGAATGAGGTGACCGAGCTTGCACTGATCGCGGCACGTGAGGTTCGCCAGATCGACCCGAAGGTCAATCTTCGCGTGGATAAGAATACGCCCATCGCGCTTTATGAGCTTGCAACAGAGCTGACCAAGATCGGTCTTGGCTTCCCGCAGTATGCAAATGACGATGTCGTCATTCCGTGTCTGGAATACTGGGGCTATGCGCCGGAGGATGCGCGCAACTATGCGATCGCCGCTTGCTGGGAATTCATCGTTCCCGAGGTCGCCATGGACATTCCGAATATCAACGGTCTGTCGATGGCGGAGACCGTCCGCAATGTGATCATTGAGCATCTGGATGCGTGTGATGACATGGATGCACTCATGGAATGTGTGCGTGAGTCGATCCGTACCCGCCTGACATCGATGGCATCGGTGGTCAAAAATCTGCATCTGGAGCCGGCACCGCTGCTGTCTCTGCTTATGCGTGACTGCGCGGATCAGGGTCGTGATATTTCCGCCGGCGCAAAATACAACAACATCGGCTTCCACGGCACGGGTCTTTCCTGCGCGGCTGACCAGCTGGCGGCTGTGGACAGCATGATCTTCCGCTCGGGACGCATCACAAAAGAACGCCTGCTCCACGGCATGGCAACGGATTTTGCTTCTGACAAGGAACTGAAGCATCTTCTGCGCAGCGATGCAGACAAGATGGGACGCGACGATGCGGCAAACGAGATTGGCAATCAGCTTCTTCATTTCTTTGCGGATGCCGCCCAGGGGATGACCAATGAACGCGGCGGTATCGTCCGTGCGGGAACCGGCTCTGCCATGTACTATGTCTGGCATTCCCGTGATCTCGGTGCAACGGCGGACGGTCGTGCGGCGGGCGAATATCTGCCTTGCAACTTCTCTCCCTCGCTGTTTTTGACGAATTCGGGTCCGCTGTCGGTACTGCTCGGCTTCTCTCTCGATGCGCTGAAGCGTACCTCCAAGGGCGGTCCGATGACGCTGGAGCTTCATGATACGGTCTTCCGTGAGGAATCGAGCGTGCATAAGGTAGCAGAGCTGGTCCGCGCCTACATTCTCGCGGGCGGTCATCAGCTGCAGCTCAATGCGGTCAATGCCGAAAAGCTGCGTGCGGCACAGCTGGAGCCGGAAAAATACCAGGAGCTGATTGTGCGGGTCTGGGGTTGGAGCGGTCACTTTGTCGAGCTTGACAAGTGTTATCAGGATCAGGTGCTGGACCGCGTCGAATACAAGCAGATCTGACATGACGGGACGAATCTTTGCAATCGAAGAATTCGCGGTATTTGACGGTCCGGGTATCCGTGTCAATGTGTTTTTCAAGGGCTGTCCGCTGCGGTGCCGCTGGTGCCACAACCCGGAGGGACTGTCGCGTGACCGACAGATCGTTCACAGTCCCAACGGGTGTATGAACTGCGGGGCATGCCGTGCTGTCTGCCCGTCTCCTGATGACTGTCGGCTCTGCGGAGCATGCATCACTGCATGTCCGCGCGGGCTGGTTCGCTTTGCGGGCGACGACTGGGATTCGGACGCGCTTGCCAAACGGATTCTCCGTCTGAAGCCGATTCTCCAAAACGGAGGCGGCGTGACCTTCAGCGGCGGCGAGGTACTGATGCAGCCCGATTTTCTCTGCGAGATGCTTGACAAAACGGCAGAGCTTCACCGCGCGGTGGAGACCTGTGGACAGGGACGTGCGGAGGATTTTGTGAGGCTGCTTGCGCGGGTCGAGCTGGTTTACTTCGATCTGAAGGTAATGGACGGTGAAAAGCATCATTATTATACGGGTGTATCAAACGAGCGCATTCTGTCAAACGCCGAGGTACTGATGAAGTCGGGCGTGGAGCATATTTTCCGCGTTCCGTTCATTCATGATGTCAACACGGATGATGACAATCTGCGGCGCATGGCGGAGTTCCTTGCAAAGTCACCTGTTACCCCGCAGATCGAGTTTCTTGCCTACAACAACATGGCGGGTGCGAAATATCCGCTTGCGGGACTTACCTACAACGAAACCTTTGAGCAGCCGTATACCGAGGATATCGAACGTGCGAAGCGGTGGCTGGGCGATTATAAGATCAGTTTTCGCAAATAATAAAGGATAAATATGATGAATAAGATATTGGAAATCGCGGTCGATTCGCTTGCTTCCGCGCGGGCTGCCATTGCTGGAGGTGCTGACCGTCTGGAGCTGTGCAGTGCATTGTCTGTCGGCGGTCTGACGCCTTATGCAGAGCTTCTTGCGCAGATTCGTCGGGAATCCGACATTCCTGTGCGCTGTCTGATCCGTCCGCGCGCAGGTGATTTTCTGTACACAAACGAAGAAATTGCAATGATGGCGGCACAGATCGGGCATCTGCGCACATGCGGTGCTGACGGCTTTGTCATCGGATGCCTGACATCCGAGGGTACGCTTGATGCGGAGGCAATGAAGCCGCTGATCGATGCGGCAAACGGATGCGGTTTGACGCTGCATCGCTGCATTGACGTTTCGCGCGACCTTGCCGAAACGTATCGCGCGGCGGCAGTGCTTGGCTTTGATACGGTGCTGACCAGCGGC
>JAZTZC010000042.1:0-1861 GCA_045637265.1 Eubacteriales bacterium
GGAGCGGCTGCAGCAGCGCCTGCGCCGCCGAAGAGTGCCTTTGCGGCTTCCTCTGCCTTTTTGGCTTCTTCCTCGCCGTGTACGAGGCTTGTGAGCTCGAAAGCAAGAATTTCCTTAGCCTTGTTGAGCTGGCTGCCTTCCCATGCGTCCATCTTGTCGATTTCTTCGACCGGCAGGAACGTCAGCATTCGGATGCACTTGAGAACGTCCGCGTCGCCGACATTTCTCCAATACTGGTAGAATTCAAACGGCGAGGTCTTGTTCGCATCGAGCCAAACAGCGCCGGATGCGGTCTTACCCATCTTCTTGCCCTCGGAGTTGAGCAGCAGCGTGATGGTCATCGCATAAGCGTCCTTACCGAGCTTACGGCGGATCAGTTCGGTACCGCCGAGCATGTTGGACCACTGGTCATCACCGCCGAACTGCATGTTGCAGCCGTAGTGCTGGAACAGATGATAGAAGTCGTAGGACTGCATGATCATGTAGTTGAATTCCAGGAACGACAGACCCTTTTCCATTCTCTGCTTGTAGCATTCCGCACGGAGCATGTTGTTGACTGAGAAGCATGCACCGACTTCGCGGAGCAGTTCAATGTAGTTGAGGTCCAGCAGCCAGTCTGCGTTGTTGACCATGATTGCCTTATCGTCGCCGAATTCGATGAAACGCTCCATCTGGCGCTTGAAGCAATCACAGTTGTGCTGAATGATTTCGGGAGTCATCATGGAGCGCATATCGGTCCTGCCGGACGGGTCGCCGATGTAGCCGGTACCGCCGCCGATCAGAACAACGGGCTTGTTGCCTGCCATCTGCAGACGCTTCATCAGGCAAAGCGCCATAAAGTGACCGACATGGAGGGAATCTGCGGTCGGGTCAAAGCCGATGTAGAACACAGCCTTACCGGAGTTGACCAGTTCTCTGATCTCGGATTCGTCGGTCGTCTGCGCGATCAGACCGCGCGCAACGAGTTCTTCATAAATCTGCATGGAAAATATCCTTCTTTCAATATGGTTTTATCCGATACCAAACAGCGCCGTCAGTCACAGTCCCGGGGAAAAGAAAAAATCCCCGCACCTGTCATTCTGACAAGCACAAGGACAGCGGAAATCCCGCCGTGTTACCACCATTGCTTCATCTGTCCCTCACGAGACAGACCTCTGTGTGTTTTCGTATCAAAACACCCGCGCATGATCACGGACGCGTGCCGCCGCAGTCTACTGCTGTGACGAATCTCACAGGTTCGGTGCGAAGCTCGGGGAGGTATTCGTCCCTCCTGTCTGACATGCGCGCCTCTCATCAACCGGCTGCTTTCTGTGCACCGACAGGAAACTACTTGTTCCCTTCATTGCCTTTATGGGTCTATTCTGTTTGTACGGATAATTTAGTATATCACAAAAAGCCTTATATGTCAAGACTTTTTTCGTTTTTCAGAGATTTTTCCGATACCACTTGACAACAGGGAAAAAATGCGGTATAAATACAGTATCACATATTCCAAAGGAGCACCACCATGTCCACACTCTCCAAAGAAAACTTTCTCGCATGCCTTCGTCGCGAGGACGGTGCACGCCCCACGCTCTTTGAGCCGTTTATTCATCCAAGACTTGCCGAGCAGCTGATCTGGCGCCGCGGTCCGCAGCTGTGGGACACCCCCGCCCATTACGTTGACACCATGGTTTCCCTGCGGGAACGAACGCAGGCAGATATCATCATTCTGGATGCAAGAGAATACTGTATGCATTCCTTATTTGAAATGCCCCATGCCGCCGAAACCATGATCCCCGAAACGTCGGGATGTGTTGTTTTATGCCGCACACAGGCACAGGTTTCCGAATGTGCCCATTCCCCTGCCGTCTGTGCCATC
>JAZTZC010000043.1:0-2772 GCA_045637265.1 Eubacteriales bacterium
TGGCTCAGCAGGCAGGCGGCATGAATGCAACCCAGCTGTTCCAGATGGGTCAGCAGCAGATGGTGCAGGCCGGTCAGCAGGCAATGGAGGACATCAAAAACAACACTTGGAAGTGCTCCTGCGGCGCGACGGCCACCGGCAAGTTCTGCCCCGAGTGCGGTTCCAAGAAGCCCGAGCCGAAAGCGGAAAATGGCTGGAAGTGCTCCTGCGGCGCGACGGCCACCGGAAAGTTCTGCCCCGAATGCGGCGCGAAGAAGCCTGCCGAGGATGGCTGGACCTGCACTTGCGGCGCGGTGAACAAGGGGAAGTTCTGTGCAGAGTGCGGCGCAAAGCGTCCCGCCGGCGCGCCTGTCTACCAGTGCGATAAATGCGGCTGGAAGCCTGCAGATCCCACGAAGGCGCCCCGTTTCTGCCCGGAATGCGGCGATCCGTTTGACAATGGCGATATCCTCTGATTCTGATCTTAACATCATAGAACTGAAACATGGATCCCCTCCCGAGCCTATCATGGGTGGGAGGGGATGATCATAGAATCGATAGGATAGAACAGGAGGTTTGACTTGTCACAGTTACAGGAATATAAATGTCCGTGCTGCGGCGGTGCGATTGCGTTTGATGCAAATCTGCAGAAAATGAAATGCCCGTACTGCGATACGGAATTTGTAATGGAAACGCTCGTGTCATATGACAATGAGCTCAAACAGGACACCGACGACAGCATGGAGTGGGATACCAATGCAGGCGGCGAATGGGAAGACGGCGAGACCGATCATCTGCGCGTCTATATCTGCAATTCCTGCGGCGGTGAAATCGTCGGTGATGAAACGCTCGGCGCAACAGCATGTCCGTTTTGCGACAATCCCGTTGTCATGATGGGACAGTTCAAGGGAGATTTGAAGCCCGATTGCGTGATTCCGTTCAAGGTAGATAAAAAAGCAGCAGTTGCCGCGCTGAACCGTCATTACAGCGGCAAGCGGCTTCTGCCAAAGGTTTTCCGTGATCAGAACCACATTGAAGAGGTCAAAGGTGTCTATGTGCCGTTCTGGCTGTTTGATGCCGATGCGAATGCCAATATCCGTTATCGTGCAAGCCGTGTCCGTCACTGGAGTGACAGCCGATACAATTATACGGAAACCAGCTATTTTTCCGTTGTGCGCGGTGGTCAGGTCGCGTTTGAGCATGTCCCCGTGGACGGTTCCACAAAGATTGACGATACGATGATGGAATCGCTGGAGCCGTTCAACTTTGCTGATGCAGTAGATTTTCAGACGGCGTATCTTGCAGGCTATCTTGCGGATAAGTACGACGTGAATGCCGATACCAGCCGTGATCGTGCCAATGAACGGATCCGTCAGAGCACGGAGCAGGCATTTGCAGGAACAGTCAGGGGGTATTCCACTGTCATCCCGGAGCATACGAACATTCAGCTCAACAACGGTACGGCAAAATATGCACTGTACCCCGTATGGCTGTTGAATACCGACTGGAACGGCAAAAAATACACCTTTGCGGTCAACGGACAGTCCGGCAAGATCGTCGGTGATCTGCCGCTGGATAAAGGTGCATTCTGGAAGTGGTTCTTCGGAATCTTTGCAGGTGTCACGGCAGTTTGTTATCTGCTGCAGTGGCTGCTTGCGTTATAAGAAAAGGGGGAAGACAATATGAAAAAGCAATTTGGAATTCTTCTTTTCTCACTCATCCTGATCGTTTTCATGACAACAGCGATTTCAGCCGTTTCTATGCCGCGACTGGTCGATGGTGCCGATCTCCTCACAGATAGTGAGGAAATTACACTGCTTTCGATGCTGGATGAAATCAGTGAGCGTCAGATGCTCGATGTTGTCATTGTCACAACCAATACGCTGGAGGGCAAATCTCCGATGGCGTATGCAGATGATTTCTATGACGACTACGGTTATGGCTTTGGTGCGTCATATGACGGTGTACTTTTGCTGGTCAGCATGGAAGACCGGGACTGGTGGATTTCCACCTACGGGTATGGCATTACCGCATTCACGGATTACGGCATTGACTGTCTTTCCGAACGGTTTTTGTCCGATCTCGGATACGGTTATTATGCGGATGCATTTACAACTTTCGCTGAAGGCTGTGATGAATACATCACGATGGCAAGAAACGGTAAACCGTTTGATATCGGCGCAGAACCGTTCGATGCGTCCGGCGCACTGATGATTGCCGTGGTTATCGGTCTGATCGCATCGTTCATTGTAACGTCCTCGATGAAAGGTCAGCTCAAATCCGTGCGTCAGCAGAGCGCAGGAAGCTATCTGAAGCAGGACAGCATGCGGATTACGGATTCTCGTGATCTGTACCTGTACCGCAATGTCAGTCGTGTACGCAGACAAACAGAAAGCTCGGGCGGCGGCTCAAGCACACATACATCCTCTTCCGGACGCTCTCACGGCGGCGGAGGCGGTAAATTCTAATACTCGGTTCTGATACCGACAGAAGTTTTGTTTGAATGAAATACATGCGGGAAATCCGTCTGCATGCGGTGTCATGCATAGGATTTCCCGATTTCGGGTTACAATATCATAGATTACAAGTCCCCGGATGGGACAGAATGGAGATACTACATGAAAATCGGTTTGTCCAGCTACAGTATGGATAATTTGATGCAGAGCGGCGAGATGACGATTCTCGACGTTATGGCATTCGCAAAAGAACAGGGCGCGGAACACATCGAGCTTGTTCCGTTTGGGTTTACGCTCGTTGACGATCAGACGGGCGTATTCAACGAAGAACTGATCG
>JAZTZC010000044.1:0-4322 GCA_045637265.1 Eubacteriales bacterium
AGCGTTTCACCGTTGCCGCGTTCCCATACACGGGCACGCAGCGTGGTCTTGTTGACTACACGGACAAATTCCGCATTGACACGGTCCGGGAACATATCCGCATATTCGAACTTCGGACCGATGGCAGAAAGATCAAGTGCATCCAGAGCATCGGTAAAGACGACACAGTGCGGGTTGCCGACAGATACGCAGGTAATGTTGTATTCCGTACCGCCGATCACAACAGGTGCATTGATGACCTGTTCCATATCGGTATCAACGGGAACATTCTTTGCCGTCAGATCAGCGCGACCCATATCAACGGAAACGGAACTGACCTTGCCGTCACGCAGATAGAGGTGGAGCTTGTGGATGCCGGAAACCGTTTCAATCGTCAGATATTCAGAACGGATATAGCCCATATCGTAAAGATACTTTGCAACACAGCGGATGTTGTTGCCGCCCATCTTACCTTCCGTACCGTCGCGGTTGAAGGTACGCATCTTTGCATCTGCAACGGAGGAACGCTCGATCAGAACGATACCGTCGCCGCCGATGCCGTAGTGCGGTGTGCAGTAGCTGACGCACAGGGATTCGGGGCAGGTGATCTTATTGTCGAAGTTTTCAATATAGATATAGTCGTTGCCGCAGGAATGCATCTTGACAAACGGAATCTTCTGTCTCCACAGACGCATGTCGTTGATGTCGACAAGCTCGGTGTTCGCGCAGGTGAAGCGGGATTCGAGGATCTCCGCAAGTGCGTTTGCCGTATCGAGAGAGGTCAGACAAGGAATACCGAGCTGCATTGCGCGCAGGTGAAGCTGCGTGTAGTTGCCCAGATACGTATCCTTGACAGTACCCGTATAGATGATATAATTGAGAGCACCCGCTTCCATCAGCTCCTTGATTTCCTGATTGTCATTGGCGTTGGAAACGGTAATGACATCGATACCGAGCTGGGAAATTGCCTTTGCCGTGCCGGAGGTCGCATAAACGGTGATACCGAGATCGTAGAACCGCTTTGCGAGCGAAATGGAATCGAGATAGTCGTTTTCTTCAACGGAAAGGAGTACGCCGCATCTCTTAGCACGGTTGAACGGAACAGCGAGATTTGCCGCGGTCAGACCCTTGAACAGCGCCTCTGCCATCGTCTTACCGATACCGAGAACTTCACCCGTGGACTTCATTTCCGGACCGAGGATGGAGTTTGCGTCGTTGAGCTTTTCAAAGGAGAAGACGGGAACCTTGACCGTGTAGTACGGAGGCGTTCTGTAAAGACCCGTGCCGTAACCGAGGTCGGTCAGCTTTTCGCCGAGCATGACCTTTGCCGCAAGATCGACCATCGGAACATTGGTGACCTTGGAGATATACGGAATGGTTCTCGAAGCACGCGGGTTGACCTCGATAACATACAGCTCACCCTCGTAAATGAGGTACTGGATGTTGACAAGACCCTTGGTGCCCAGCGCCAGCGCCAACTTTTCAGAGCAGTCGCAGATGGTCTGGATGTGCTTGTCGGAGAGGTTGAACGGCGGGTAAACGGCGATGGAGTCACCGGAGTGAACGCCTGCGCGTTCGATGTGTTCCATGATACCGGGGATGAGGACGTTTTCACCGTCGGAGATAACGTCGACTTCCAGTTCGGGACCAGACATATACTTGTCAACGAGAACGGGGTTGTCGATACCGCCGGCAAGGATCATATTCATATAGTCCTCAGTCTGCTTGTCGGAACGGGAGATGGTCATATTCTGACCGGCGATGACATAGGACGGACGGAGGAGAACGGGATAACCGAGCGTATTTGCCGCATGGAGCGCTTCTTCTACGGTCTTGACGCCCATACCCTTGGGGCGGCGGAATCCGAAGGTTTCAAGCAGTTCGTCAAATCTTGCGCGGTCTTCAGCGAGGTCTATACCGTCAGCAGACGTACCGAGGATGCGGACACCCTGCCGGTCAAGGAACTGCGTCAGCTTGATTGCCGTCTGACCGCCGAATGCAACGACGACACCGATGGGCTTTTCAACCTCGATGATGTTCATAACATCTTCGGGAGAGAGCGGCTCAAAGTACAGTCTGTCAGCCGTATCGTAGTCGGTGGAAACGGTTTCGGGGTTGTTGTTGACGATAACAACGTCATAACCCATCTGCTGCAGCGTCCAGACACAATGGACAGAGGAATAGTCGAATTCGATACCCTGACCGATACGGATCGGGCCGGAGCCGAGAACCATGACAACGGGCTTGCCGGTTCTGACAAAGCTGCGGGATTCGCATGCCGCGTCGGTGGTGGAGTAGAAGTACGGTGTCTGTGCATGGTATTCAGCGGCACAGGTATCAACCATCTTATAGCTGAATGCGCACTTCTCGGGCATTTCGTCAACGCCGCACAGACGCTTCAGCGCAGAGTCTGGATAACCGAGCTTCTTTGCTTCTCTGTAATTTTCAAGGGTCAGACCTTCCTTTGCAAGACGGTCTTCAAAGTTTGCGAGGTTCAGCATGCGGGAAAGGAACCAGCGATCGATCTTCGTGATCTCAAAGATCTCGTCGATGGAAACACCTGCCTTCAGCGCTTCAAAAACGGTGAACAGGCGGCGGTCGTTCTGGTCATAGAGACGCTCGCGGACAGGCTTGTCATCAAGGGGTGCTGCATTGAGGGTATCGAGGGAGATCTCCGCACCGCGAACAGCCTTCATCAGCGCCATTTCAAAGGACGTACCGATGGACATGACCTCACCCGTTGCCTTCATCTGCGTACCGAGCTTACGGGAAGAGCCTGCGAATTTATCAAAGGGCCACTTGGGGAACTTACATACAATATAGTCGACAGACGGCTCAAAGCAAGCGACCGTCTTGCCGGTGATATCGTTATTGATTTCATCGAGCGTATAACCGAGTGCCAGCTTCGTCGTGATCTTTGCGATCGGATAACCGGTTGCCTTGGAGGCAAGTGCGGAAGAACGGGAGACACGCGGGTTGACTTCGATAACAGCATATTCAAAACTGTTGGGGTTCAGCGCAAACTGACAGTTACAGCCGCCGACGATACCGATGGAGGAGACGATGTCCAAAGACGCCGCACGGAGCATCTGGTATTCCTTGTCGGAAAGCGTCAGAGCGGGCGCAACGACGACAGAGTCACCGGTATGAACACCGACGGGGTCGACGTTTTCCATAGAGCAGACAGCAATGACGTTGCCGGCAGCATCGCGCATGGTTTCAAACTCGATTTCCTTCCAGCCGGAGATGCACTTCTCGACGAGAATCTGGGTAATCGGAGACATATCAAGACCGGTACGTGCGATGATACGGAGTTCTTCTTCGTTGTCCGCGATACCGCCGCCGGAGCCGCCGAGCGTGAATGCGGGACGGACAATGACGGGATAACCGATCTCATTCGCAATGGCGACGGAGGTTTCGACATCGTTTGCGATTTCGGACGGAACGCACGGCTGACCGATTTCCTTCATGGCATTGCGGAACAGCTCTCTGTCCTCTGCCTTGTCAATCGCCTCAACCTGTGTACCGAGCAGGCGGACGCCGTACTTCTTCAGCGTACCGTCACGGGACAGCTGCATCGCAATGGTAAGACCTGTCTGACCGCCAAGACCTGCCAGCAGTGCGTCGGGACGTTCCTTTTCAATGATGCGGCGGATGGTCTGGGGGTTCAGCGGTTCGAGATAAATCGCGTCCGCTAAATTCTTATCCGTCATGATCGTTGCGGGGTTGGAGTTGACAAGGATGACATGAATGCCTTCTTTGCGCAAAACACGGCAAGCCTGTGCGCCTGCATAGTCAAACTCTGCCGCCTGACCGATGACAATCGGACCGGAGCCGATCACGAGTACCTTGTGAATATTTTTATCCTTTGGCATATCGTTAAAACCATGCCCGTCGAAATGCGTCTGCATCCCAAGCGAGCTTCCTTTCTTTGACTGAATCTATAGAATCTTCGAATTTGAAGGGAGTGTTCGGGTTATTTTGCAAGCATTTCAAAAAAGCGGTCATAGAGGAACGCCGTGGAATGTGCACCGCCAAGCGTATCGGGAGTGAACTGCAGCGTAAAGCACTTCTTTGCCGGATATTCCATACCCTCGCAGGTGCCGTCGTTGGCATTGGTAAAGCGCTCGATGCCGACATGAGACAGGCTTTCCGCATCAACGAGATAGCTGTGATTCTGGGAGGTGATATAGGTACGGCTGCCGCCGATCTCACGAACAGGCTGATTGCCGCCGCGATGACCGTAGACATGACGCTCGATGGTACCGCCGAGTGCCAGTGCCGCCAGCTGATGACCGAGACCCACCCCGAAAACGGGAACCTCGCCGATGATGTTTGCAAGC
>JAZTZC010000045.1:0-5777 GCA_045637265.1 Eubacteriales bacterium
CAAGGGTGACACCGGATGCCCCGAGCGCGGTTTTTTCGCCGAGTATGGAAAGATCCTCGGAGATCGGAATCTGCAAACCGAGCTTGTCGGAGGCAGCACGGAGATCGTCCAGCGTTTTATATGTAAACGGATATGCAGTCATAATATTGGATTCCTTTCGGAAAAAGTTTCGTTAAAGCCATGAAAGAAGCGTTTCGGCTTCCGTTGGCAGCTCTGCGGGATCGTTTGTCGGGGTGAATTCCATCAGCAGATAAATGTCCTGCTTGGCACCTTTGAGAATGGAGAGATAATCAGCCCAGCGGTCATGGTGTTCGGCAAGCGTAAATCGCTGACTGTTTGTGCCTTCCCATGCAAAGACATGGACGCAGTCGATGTAAGGAAGCAGGAGGGAAAGCCCTGCACAGTTTTCCTCATGGGACAAAAACTGACTCGGCTGCCAGTGCGTGCGGACGTTTTCCCGTCCGATCTCCTCGATCATCGCAAGCGCAGATGCGGCACGGTTGGTCAGTGTTCCGTTGTGACGCTCAAACGTGATGATCTTACCGTGTTCTGCTGCCATATCGGCACAGTTGCGCAGTTCTCGGATGAGTGCACCGCGTTCATCTTCTGTGATAACCTCAGAATTTTTGGAGCCTGCCCAGAGCCGCAGGGCAGGAGTATCAAGAGCACATGCGGTACGCAGGATTTTTTTAAATTCGGCACGGTAGTTTTCTCCATAGGCACCTGCTTTATAATAGGTGCCGTAAGAAGGCATGGAAATCCCGGCGGCGCGCGTCATTTGTGCAACACGTGCGGCAGTATCAAGATCGCCATGCGGGACATGGACATCGCCGCCCCATTCAATCGCTGTGAGGCTGTTGCTTTTACAGAGTGCGATCAGCTGCTTGGGATTCAGCTGTCGGTAAGTAATGGATACAAGACCGGGATACAGCATGGTGATCCTCCCTTATGCCATTGTCTCCAGCATTTTTTCGGAGACACCCCAGAAGGTGTTCTCACCGTTCAGCCAGCGGCGGGATTCTTCAAACATGTATTCACCCATACGCTGAACCTCCAGACCGATGGAGCCTGCAAGGTGCGGGGTCAGAATGATGTTGCGCATCTTGTACATTTCAGAGCCTGCAACAGGCGGTTCGGGCATCGTGACGTCGAGCAGAGCCACACGTTCGGGGCATTCCTTCAGCGCAGTAATCATATCGTCCTCGACAACCTGTGCGCCGCGTCCTGTGTTGATGAATACAGCGGAGGGCATCATGCGGTCAAAGCAGGACTTGTTGATCATACCGACCGTCTGCGGGTTGTTGGCAAGGTGATTGGAGATGACGTGGCACTTCTCAAACAGCGTGGGCAGGTCGTCGACCATCGTGACACCAAGCTCATCTGCGACAGACTGGGGCAGAAACGGATCAAATACAAAGACATTGAGCTTATATGGAGCGAGCATCTTGATGACCAGCTTGCCGATCATGCCGGCACCGATGATGCCGACGTTGGTGTTGTAGTTGCCAAGCGGTGCGTTCTTCATGGTGCGGTTTGTCCATGCGCCGTCCTCATACTGCATGCGCTGATAATACCCCTTGTTTGCAAGGATGATTTCGGCGACGGTGACTTCTGCTACGGGAACGGCATTTGCCGCCCATGCGGAGAAAATTTCCACACCGCAAGCCATATACGGACGCGCGAAATACTGTACACTGCCGGCACCGTAGAAGACTGCCTTGAGGTTGGGCAGAATTGCTTTGATCTGTTCTTCGTCGAGCTTCGGCATACCCCATGTGGAGAAGATGACCTCGACATCGGCA
Organism: Eubacteriales bacterium; assembly: GCA_045637265.1. Lineage (GTDB taxonomy): Bacteria > Bacillota > Clostridia > Oscillospirales > CAG-272 > RGIG3925. Next base: position 1,803 of record JAZTZC010000045.1, read on the forward strand.
AGCGCGGCACGGTCCTCCGACTCGTCCTTCAGCGTGTAAATATCGGGAAGGAATTCAAAGACTTCTGCCATTTCCGCTCGGAGGGATTCCGCGTAGGCATTCGGAATTGCGGCTTTGTTTTCGGACATAAATACGGCTTTTTTCATGATGTTTTGTCCTTTCTTTGTGATATATGAATCATTTGAATGTTCTCAATGATAAATTTCGTCCCAGAGAGCAGCCATACGGTCAAGCATGTCCTCCTCATGGGGTTTATTTTTCATATACGATGCGGTAATGCTCTGGAAATAAGGAATCCCTTCCCATGCACCATCATCGATGGTCTTCTGCACCAGTGCCAGCTTTTCGTCCTTTGGCAGATCAAAATTCCTGACGACCATCCACTCCACGGCATAAATCGACGTGACCTTACCGGCAAGGCTGTTCCACTCGGCAAGCGGCGGAAGATCGGACAACTCCTCGGACAGCGGCTTGTATGCATCAGGGATCAGTCCCTGTGCGGACAGAATACACGATGCCATGCGGTGGTGTCCTCTGTCATTGGGATGGACATGATCGGGATTGTACAGCGCCTCGCAGAGATAGTGCTCGGAGAGTGTGGCATGGAAGTCGATGACGGAAAGTCCGCGTTCCCGTGCAAGTGCGCGAACCGTTTCGGCATAGCGGCGGATCAGCGCATATCCTCCGGGCAGGGGTTCCTGATCGGTTACAAAATATTCCGCATACGGCGCGGGAGTACACAGTGTGACTGTAACACCGTCGGCGGCAAGTCGGTCAAGCAGTGCGTTCATATTGCTGACATAGCGGTTGTGTGCTGTGTCCAGCCGTGCGTTTTTTTCGGTTTCATCCCGGAGCGTCAATGCATTGCGGTCGGAGTCGTTGACACCGAGCATAATCAGCGCATGGGTCGGCTGAAACGATGCGACGGATGCGTCATAGTACAGCATCGCCGAGGTCACGGAACCGCCGGAAACACCTGCATTTTTGAAGGTGACGCCGAGGTGCGGCAGATGACGGACATAATACGCTGCGACACGCGCAGTAAAGTTCGCACCTGCTGTAATGGAGTCACCGATGAAGGCAACACGCGCGTTTTTCGGAAAGAGATGCATGGAAGTTATCCTCCGTGTCGGAAATGGCAATATATCAGCCCATATCGCGGAAGACAGGCTCGAAATCGTCCTCTTCTTCTTCCGGCTCCGTATAATACGGGTCGATCATGACTGCCTTGATCTTGGGGAATGCCGCGTAAGTTGCCATGAAGCCGCAGGAGCCGAAGATGAGCAGAATGGGTGTGAGCAGTCCGAGCGGGACATAGATGAGCAGAACGGCGTAGCAGAGCAGGCAGAACAGCACCATACCGATGACGGCGGTGATATTGCGTTTGAAGCCGAGCAGCGCAAAGATCAGTGCGTTCTTGAGCATCTTGAAGATGGACAGATCGAACGTGACCATCATCGGATAGATATAGAAGCGCATGACAAAGTACAGGAAAACGATGAAAAGGCTTAAATAGAAGCAGACATTGGAGAAGAACGAAACACCGATGTTGTAGTAGAAGAAGATCACATCATACACAAGCAGAGCACAGAACAGAACATCGAGAATACCGAAAATCAGTGCCTGACGCCAGTTGCGCTTGATGGCATAGAAGAAATCACTCATCAAAAAGATCGGTTCCTGCTTGATGATGTTGCGCATGATATACGCCGTGCCGACATTGACAAAGCCGAAGGTGAAAATCACCAGTGCAGCCAGCATCAGGACAACGTAGGTTGCCGTTGTCGGGACGTAATTGATTGTGCGGTAGCCAAGAACACCGTTGAGGGCGGCTGTGACGGGATTTAAGTGACCCGAGAGCAGGACGCCGTGGAAAGAGGAGTTGAGAATATGCGTGGATGCAAGGCTTTCGGTGCTGATGTTGCCCGAACGCGCAAACAGGTAGAAAATGATCGGGAAGTTGCCCAGCAGATATAAAAGATTCAGCTGAATCATTTTGCCGAAGTTGCGTCCGTAGAGCTTGAAGAAGTTGACAAGATTGAAATCCTTGATCTTGTCCTGCTTTTTGACGCCCTTGCCGTCGAAACCGCCGGAGAACATTTCGTAGAGATTAAAGCTTTTTTTCTTGGTGTTCCGATATTCGCGGAAATTGTTGCGATGTGCCATAATGTGTTCCTTTTCAAAGTGAAATATCAGTCGGTGAGTGTAATGAGCAGTGTGCAGATGCCGGAAATAAGGAGCTGACCTGCCGCCAGTGCTGTGAGTGTGATGAGTACGGCTGCGGCAAGCGGTGCACTTTCCGTGAACAGCCAGCGCAGGGTACGGTGGTTTTTGGATTTTGCGGGAAGGGATGCGCGGCGTGATGCGTATCGGATACATTTTGTGCCGAGATAAACACACAGGGCACAAAGTGCGGTCTGTGCAAAGGTCAGATACACGGAGAAGGGAGAAAAAGTCCCGGAGAGCGTACACACCGTAAAGCCGCAGAGAAAACCGCGCAGAGCAGTGATACCGTAACAGAGTACTGTCGGGTAGAATGTGATGACGGAACACAGCGGTAGGAGCGTCGGCAGCGCATGATGGAAAAACCATGCACTGAAAAACGTCAGATACGCGCGCAGTGTACCGTAGGAGGAAAACGCGCGGGCTGTGATATAGTCATTGGCGGCGCGGCGGATATCGGCAATCGGTTCTGCGTCCCAGAAAAAGTACGCAAAGATGCCGAGCAGGATGCCCGTCAGAGCCGCTGATGACAGTCTGCACAGGGTGTGGAGCTGTTGTGGGCGGGAGACGGCATACGCTTGCATGCCGTCAAAGAATTGCTTTGATGCGGATGCGATTCCATGGTTTTGTGTTTGACTGCGGTTTTGATTGGTATGTTCCATGCAGCTTCCCTCTGTTTCTGAATGTGTTTGTCCCGACCTATGGGACGGTTCTCATCAGTATATGAGGGAGATGCCGAAATATTTTGGGGATGCGGAAAATTTATTTGTACTGCGCACCAAGCTCCTCGGCACGTGCGGTACATGCCTGCATGGCGCGTGCGATGATGCTGGGCAAGTCTTCGTCGTACAGCACCCGCATGGCGCGTTCTGTCGTACCGCCTGGAGAGCAGACCTTACGGATCAGCGTTTCGGGATCATCGCCGCTGTCACGGATCATCTGCGCTGCACCTGCGGTCATCTGGCAGATACCGTCAAGCAGCGTCGGTGCATCAACGCCCTGTGCGCGTGCTTCGTCGTATATCGCTTTGATGATCAGATACAGATATGCGGGAGACGAGCCTGTCGCCGCGATGACGGCGTTCATTTTGTCCTCGGGCAGATCGATGACCATACCCGATGCGGAAAAGATTTTCTTTGAAGCTTCGTACTCCTCATCGGTGACCGATGCATTGCGGGAGACGGCGGTGGAACCGAGTCCCATGAGCATCGGCGTGTTTGGCATTGCGCGGACGACGGGGGTGTCCTCACCGAGCATACGGCAGACAGCATCCGTGGAGATACCCGCCGCGATGGAAACAAAGACCTTGCGTCCGTCAAAGCCGTTGTTACGGAATTCCGTCAGAACATCGGCATATTGCTGCGGCTTGATACCGAGAACGATCATATCTGCCCACGCAAGGGCTTCTGTATTGGTGTCAAAAACCGTCACGCCCGCAGAACGGAACGGTTCGCATTTTTCTTTTGTTCTGCTCGCCAGTCCGAGCACAAACGGGGAATCCTCCGATTTGCAAAGACCGCCGATCATCGCAGACGACATATTTCCGGCGCCGATAAACGCCAGACGAATGGGATGGTTCATAGATTTGCTTCCTGCTTTTGATTGTAACATTATAATATATATATGATACCACAAAAAACGGGGAAATGCAAGTCCATTCCCCGTTTTTACATGAAAAATTCAATTTTTGCAGTCCTCGGCAAAGCGCAGAAGTGCATCCCCACTCAGACGGTAGGTTGTCCATTCGTCCAT
>JAZTZC010000046.1:0-6160 GCA_045637265.1 Eubacteriales bacterium
TCACGGTCTGAATGGGATATGCACCCGCGATTTTCCGTACCGCATCGGCGGCGATATGCGGATCGATGTGATCTCCGCAGGAAAGATGATCACCCTCAGAACAATGAATGCACCGTCCTGTACACGCGTAGGTGATGACAAATTCAATTTTCCGCAGATTGGACAGATAGTTGTTTGGCATAGGTCGGTTCTTTCTCCTTACGGTAACGATCACGGATGTTTGTTACCACATTATAACACATTTTGATAAAATACGCAAGTCCTATTGAAAAACTGCCGATTCTGCGGTATAATAGAACCATACACTTCAAGAGAGAGGTAACGGATTATGACAGAAATCAAACTCGAAAACTTACGTTCATGCTGTATTCCGAATACGGAAATTTTAGAGGTAACGCATCATGACGGCGAATTCGGGGAATTTTCCGATCTGCCGTCATTTACGCGGGTCTTATGGAAAAATTCGTTCGGCGAGGATTCAATGATCTTCACGGAACTCTGGATGCCCGATGAATGGAACGGACTGTTTATCGCGCTTGGCAACGGCGGTATGGCCGGTGGTATCTCCCGAGGTGCTCTGGCAGAACATACCCGCCTGGGACGTGCTGCCGTGCATACCGACATGGGAACACGTGACGGCAGAACCCGCGGTATCGCCAATCCCGATGTCTGGCATGATTTCGGATGGCGCTCCACGCACATGATGGCGGTTGTCGGAAAAATCCTGATTGCGGAATACTACGGACGCAATCCCGATTATTCTTATTTTCTCGGGGCATCGACCGGCGGTAATCAGGCGATGAAAATGGTGCAGTGCTTTCCCGAAGATTATGACGGCGTGCTCGCGGGTGTTCCTGCGCATAACCGCTCATTTCTGCATATTTACATGGTCTGGATGCATAACCATCTGACCACACCCGACGGTGGTAGAATGTTCTGTGAGGACGAGGTTCCGCGCATTACCGCCGCGGCAGAAGCCTTTTTTGCCGCGCATGGAGATGGAGTGCCGGGAGATACCTTTATCTCCTATCCGTATATCGGCGAGAATACTGTGGATGATTTTCTTGCGTTTTTGTCCGAGAGAGAACCCGACTTTACTGAAGAGCAGCTGCAAGCGCTTCGTGCTGTTTACAAAGGTCCGCGCGATCCTGTTACGGGACGGCAGATTTACAACGGCATGCCGATCGGTGCCGAAATCTATGGATGCGGACTTCTTGATGCGCAGTACGTCGAGACACCGTTCTTTGATCCGTTCCTTTGGGTGTTTGGCGAGGGATATACGGGTTACGATTTCGATTTCCACAACGATGTGGAGACCTTCAGCGATGCGCTGTCCCAGGCGTTGAATGCCAACAATCCCGATCTGTCCGGGTTTGCCTCTCACGGCGGCAAGCTGATCGTCTATTCCGCCGCATCGGATCCGTGCGTACCGTATCCCGATGCGATGAATTACTGTGAACGGGTCTGGAAAACGCTCGGCGGATATGACAACGTATCGTCCTTCTACCGTTGGTTCCTTGTCCCGGGTATGGATCACGGAAACGGCGGTCATGGTATCAACGTACTGTGGGCAGATGAGGAGAACCGTGACCTGTTCGCAGCCCTCCGCCGCTGGAGAGAAGAAGGTATTGCACCGGAATACATCACCGGCGCACGGATTGCGGATGATTGTGTGCCGTTTACACGCCGTCTTTATCCCTATGGCTCGGAGCAATTCCCGCCGTGCGAGCACACTCCGACCTGCGATGAATATTATCTGAAGAAATAAAGGAGTACCCTATGGAACCCAAAGATTATATCGTAATCAAAATCGCCGGTGAATATGCCACTTTACAGGAAATCGGCACGGAGGAGGAGCTGTTCATCGCGCTGGCACTTCTGCCCGAGGGAACGGATCTGGGAACACGCCTGCATTATGAAATGTTCTCGTACGAAATCGTACCGAATCCCTGAATCCAATCCCGATTGCCTCTTGACAATCGCACATTCCTGTGATATAATAACACAAATTTCCACGAAAGGATTACGGCAATGATGAATTTCAATCAGGTTATGACAACAGCTGCAATGCACGGCGCAGAACCCAAGCCTTGGGGACGGTCGGGCTTGTATTGTCATGCTCTGATTTCTCCGTAATCTTTTTCATGAGATGAAGGAATAACCGGATCATAACGGTGCAAGTCGGATGAATGTTCGATTTGCACCGTCTTTTTATTTTTTAGGAGGTAGTTTCTATGGAAACCAAACACTATTTAGAGAATTACTACGAGCAGTACGATGAAGACGGCCGTCTGCGTTCCAAACATGGCAAGGTGGAATTTCTGACAACGATGAAATACGTGGAACGGTATCTGAAACCCGGGATGCGGATTCTGGAAATCGGCGCAGCAACAGGACGGTACAGCCATGCATTGGCGCAGAAGGGCTTTTCTGTCGATGCTGTGGAGCTGGTGGAGCACAATATTGAAATTTTCAAGCAGAATACCCTTCCGGGAGAATCCGTGACAATCCGACAGGGCAATGCAATGGATCTGTCCGATTTTTCCGATGACACCTATGACATCACGCTGCTGCTCGGTCCGATGTATCATCTTTTTACCAAAGAGGATCAGCAAAAAGCACTGTCGGAGGCGATTCGTGTGACCAAGCGCGGCGGCATTGTCTTTGCGGCATACTGTATGGGGGACGCAAGTATCCTGTCCTACGGATTTGTGCGCGGGGAGATTTTCAACATCATCGAAAAATGTATGCTCGATCCGGAAACCTTTGAAACCTTTTCCCACCCGTGGGATTTGTTTGAACTGTACAGAAAGGAAGATATAGAGAAACTCCGCAGTGCTTTTGATGTAACACCACTTCACTTTGTTGCATCGGACGGATATACCAATCACATGAGAGCCGTAGTGGATTCCATGGACGACCGCACCTATGACATCTATCTTCGGTATCATTTTGCAACCTGTGAGCGGCTGGACTTGATCGGATATTCCAATCACACGCTTGATATTTTCCGAAAGAACTGACCCCTGACGGAATTTCCCCTTGATTTTGTGTCGGATTTATGGTATACTATTTGTATGATTATGCAAAAATGTGAGGAAAACCATGAAACTGTCCGAATTATTCCAAAGTGAAACATTACATCTGTCTTTTGAAGTGTTTCCGCCGAAAACCGATACCGCATTTGCATCTGTGAAAGCCGCCGTAGAGGAGATTGCCGAGCTGCATCCGTCATTTATGAGCGTGACCTACGGTGCAGGCGGCGGAACCAGTCAATATACACTTGATATTGCAAAAAACATCAAGGATCGTCACGGCGTTCCGACGCTGGCGCATCTGACCTGCGTATCGTCGACCAGAGAAACGGTTCGTGAAAAGATTACGCAGATCAAAGAAGCCGGCATTGAAAATGTCATGGCGCTGCGCGGTGATCTGACACCCGAAATGGAAGGGCAGGATCGTTCTGGATGGGCTTACCGTCATGCCGTTGATCTGATCCGTGACATCCGTGGGGCTGGAGCTGATTTCTGTATCGGCGGTGCGTGCTATCCCGAGGTACACCCGGAAAGTGTCAATCAGGCAGAGGATATCAAATATCTCAAAGAAAAGGTCGATGCGGGCTGTGATTTTCTGACAACGCAGATGTTCTTTGACAACAATCTGCTCTATAATTTTCTTTATAAGATCCGCGAGGCGGGCATCACCGTTCCCGTCATTCCGGGCATCATGCCGATCACCAATGCCAATCAGGTCGCGCGTGCAATCAAGCTGTCCGGCTCCTTCATGCCGCGCCGCTTTGCGAGTCTCGTTGACAAATTCGGGTCCGATCCCGATGCGATGAAGCAGGCAGGCATTGCTTATGCGACTGATCAGATCATTGACCTATTTGCAAATGGCATCAAAAATGTCCATGTCTACTCGATGAACAAGCCCGATGTTGCGGCAAAGATTCAGGACAATCTGTCTGCGATCATCGGAAAAGGAGCAAAATCATGACCGTTCTTGAATACATCAAGCAAAAACCGCTGATCCTTGACGGTGGTATGGGTACACTTCTGCAGGCAAAGGGATTGAAACCCGGTGAACTACCCGAGCTTTGGAATCTCACCCATCCCGAGGAGATCATTGCCATCCAGAAAACCTATTACGACGCGGGAAGCAACGTCGTCAACACCAATACCTTCGGCGCAAACCCGCTGAAATTTGATCGGGAAACGCTGACCGGGGTCGTGCATGCCGCCATTGACTGTGCACGTGCGGCACGGGATGCATCCGAAACACCGCACGAGAAATTTATTGCGCTTGACATCGGTCCGAGCGGAAAGATGCTTGCGCCCCTTGGTGATCTTGACTTTGAAGATGCAGTGAAGTGCTTCTCCGAGGTGATTCGCATCGGTGCAGACTACGGCGTTGATCTTGTCTTTATTGAGACGATGAACGACAGCTATGAAACGAAAGCCGCACTGCTTGCCGCAAAGGAATCGTGCGATCTGCCTGTGTTTGTCTCCAATGCTTATGGTGCGGACGGCAAGCTGATGACGGGCGCATCTCCCGAGGCAATGGTCGCCATGCTCGAGGGTATGGGCGCGGATGCCATCGGTGTCAACTGCTCGCTCGGTCCGAAGACACTTGCGCCGATCGTGGACGCTTATCTTGCCGCGGCATCTGTTCCCGTGCTTGTCAAGCCGAATGCAGGTCTGCCCAAGGTCGTGGACGGCAAAACCGTATTCGATGTCCTCCCCGACGAATTTGCGGAGGATGTTGCTGCGATGCTTGCAAAAGGCGTTTCGATCGCCGGTGGCTGCTGCGGTACGACACCCGATCATATCCGCGCACTTGCTGAAAAGGCAAAGGATATCGTGCCGCTTCCCGTAACAAAGAAGTGTGATACGCGCGTCTCGTCCTATACCCATGCGGTGACCTTCGGTGACGATCCGCTTCTGATCGGTGAACGCATCAACCCGACAGGAAAAAAGAAATTCAAGGAAGCCCTGCGTGCGCACGATATGGATTACATCTACCGCGAAGGTCTTGCGCAGACAGAATGTGGTGTTCACATCCTTGATGTCAATGTCGGTCTGCCGGAAATTGACGAACCTGCGGTTTTGTGTGAAGCAGTCTGCGGTTTGCAGGCAATTCTCGATACGCCGCTCCAGATCGACACCTCCAATCCCGCCGCGATGGAAGCTGCTCTGCGCCGTGTCAACGGTAAGGCACTGATCAATTCCGTCAACGGAAAAGATGAGGTCATGGACGCGATCTTCCCGCTGGCAAAAAAGTACGGCGGCGTTATCATCGCGCTGACACTCGATGAATCGGGAATCCCTGCGACAGCCGAAGGACGATTTGCCATCGCACAGCGTATCCTTTCCCGTGCCGCAGAATACGGCATTGATAAAAAAGACATCGTCTTCGATCCGCTTGCATTGACGGTTTCCGCCGATGACCGTGCGGGTATTGAAACGCTCCGTGCAGTCGGGATGATCCGTCGGGAGCTTGGCTGTCACACCTCGCTCGGTGTGTCGAATGTTTCCTTCGGTCTGCCGATGCGCGATCTGATCAATGCGTCGTTCTTTACGCTTGCCCTCGGTGCCGGACTGTCCGCCGCGATCATGAATCCGTACTCCGCGCCGATGATGCAGTCGTACCATACCTTCCGCGCGCTCCACGGACTTGACCCGTCCTGCATCGGTTATATTGCCTATACCGAAACTCAGCCGAAAGCAGAAACGCCGACCGCTTCCGCATCTGTCACCGCCGCTCCCGCCGCAAAGGTACAGACTTCCGGCACAACAGAGCTGCAGAACGCCATTGTCCGCGGTTTGCGTGACCGTGCCGGGACGCTGACGGCAGAACTGCTGTCCGACGGCGCTCAGTCTCTTTCCCTTGTGCAGGACGAAATCATTCCCGCACTGAATATTGTCGGAGAAGGATTTGAGAAGAAAACTGTCTATCTGCCCCAGCTTCTGATGAGTGCCGAGGCGGCAAAGTCAGCATTCGAGGAAATCAAAAAGGCAATGCCTCAGGGTGACTCCTCTGATAAATGCACAATCATAATCGCTACAGTAAAGGGTGATATTCACGATATCGGCAAGAATATTGTAAAGCTGCTTCTGGAAAACTACGGCTTTACCGTAAAGGATTTGGGCAGAGATGTTCC
>JAZTZC010000047.1:0-4807 GCA_045637265.1 Eubacteriales bacterium
AAAATCGAGGTTTCGATTCCCGCAGGCTGTGATGACGGCATGATGCTGGCTCTGCGCGAGCAGGGTTCGGAGGGCAAGAACGGCGGACCGACGGGAGATGTCATTCTCACCGTCAATGTCAGACCGCACCATATTTTTGAGCGTGACGGCTATGATATCGCCTGCGAAATTCCGATTACCTTCCCGGAGGCAACACTCGGTGCGGAAATCGATGTTCCCACACTGGAGGGCGATGTCAAGTACACCATCCCAGAGGGAACGCAGACGGGTACCGTCTTTACCATCCGCGGCAAGGGTATCCAGATGCTCGGCTCCAAGAACAAGGGTGACCTTCACTTCACCGTTGTGATTGAAGTTCCCAAGAGCCTGACGGAAAAGCAGAAGGAGATTCTGCGTCAGTTCTCGGATTCCTGCGGAAAGAACAACTACACCAAGAAAGAAAGCTTCCTTGGCAAGATTTTCGGAAATAAAAATTGATAGATACACCCGGAGGAGACACGTGTTTTGGCATGTGCCTCCTTTGGAGTGTGTGCGGCGATAAATAATGAGAGGAGATTTCCCATGGAATGGACACAACTGAAGGTCAACGGTAAACTTGAGGATAAGGATACCATCTGCGCGGTCATGATGCTGCTCGACAATCAGATCATGATCGAGGACTATTCCGATATCGATCTTGACACGGTCTATGCTGACCTGATCGATGAAAGCATTCTAAACTGCGATAAAACGAAGATTGCGGTTTCCATTTATGTTCCCGAGGACAAGAGTCTGGCGGAATATGCATCGTTTCTGCGTGACCGCTTCCGCGATCTCGGCATCGAATGTGACATCGAATTTGTCGGTGTCGATGAAGAAGCATGGTCGACCGCATGGAGAAAGTATTACCACCCGACCAAGATCGGCGAAAAGCTTGTCGTCGTTCCGCTGTGGGAAACGTACGAAGCGAAAGCGGGCGAAATTATCGTCCACATGGATCCAGGTATGGCATTCGGCACGGGTACGCATGAGACGACGCGTCTTTGCGCATCGCTGCTCGAAAAGTATACTAAGCCCGGCGACCGCATGCTCGACGTCGGTACCGGCTCCGGTATTCTCGCCATCTGTGCATCGCTTCTCGGCGCACAAGAGTGTTATGCGTACGATATCGATCCCGTTGCTGTTCGCGTCGCAAATGAAAATATGGAAGAAAACAGCGTGACCAACGTCACCTGCGGTGTTTCCGATCTGCTGCGTGATGTCGACCGCTCGGCACCCTATACCGTCTGTACGGCGAATATTGTCGCGGATATCATCATCCGTATGGCACCCGAAATCGGTGCGCTTCTTGCCGACAATGCTGTCTATATTACTTCCGGCATCATCACCGAACGCGCTGATGAAGTCCGTGCGGCAATGCTTGAAAACGGCTTCCGCGTGCTTGATGAGGTGCGCGACAACGGCTGGACAGCGTTTGCATATACCCCTGTTCGCGAGAATTGACTTTGGTATTTCTTCACAAAATCGCCGCCCGGCTTTTGTGAAACGTGCCTAAACGGTTATTTTGGGGCAAAAATACCCCTAAAAGCCGCGAAATTGTTAATAAAATAAAAATTTATGGATAATATCCAAAATAACCTTTGACAAATTGGGCAATTTGTAGTATAATATTACTGTGCCGGGCAGAGAAATGCTCCGGCGTGTAAAACGGATCAACCGATCATTCTCTTTGGAAGGAAATTGCAGCATGGCAAGATTTTTTCTGTCGCGCGACGCGATGGATCTTGCGTCGGGCGTGATCCCGATCGCAGGAGATGACGCGCATCATATTGCGTTCTCTCTGCGCATGGCGGTGGGAGAGCATCTGACGGTCTGCGATATGCAGAAAACGGAATACGCATGTACCATCACCGATATCAAGCCCGATCTCGTTCTGCTTCGTATTGACGAGATGCATCCGAACAGCACCGAGCTTCCGATTGCGGTTACGCTATATCAGTCGCTTCCCAAGGGTGACAAAATGGACTATATCGTCCAGAAAGCCGTTGAGCTCGGTGTCACATCGATTGTTCCCGTTGCAGGTGCGCGCTGTATCGTCAAGCTTGATGAAAAGAATGCGCAGAAAAAGGTTGCCCGCTGGCAGAAGATCGCCGAGGAAGCCGCAAAGCAATGCGGACGCGGGATCGTTCCGCAGATTGGGATGCCGATTTCCTTTGCACAGGCAATTGCCGACGGTGCTTCGACCGATCTGCCGCTGTTCTGTTATGAAGGCGACGGTACGGTTTCCCTGAAATCGGTTTTGGACAATGCCATGAACAAGATGCCGCCTGACGTTGTTTCACTTACGTCAGCGGTTTATATAGGACCGGAGGGCGGATACGATACCAAAGAAGTCGCACTTGCCGCAGATGCGGGATTTGCGTCGGTCAATCTCGGACGAAGAATTCTGCGCTGTGAGACTGCATCCGGCTTTGTTCTGTCCTGCATGACATATGCGTTTGAACTGTAAATTTCCTGTAATTTTGAAAGATTGCTGCATCCCGCATCGGATACGACAGCAGGGGAAGGTATAAAATGAGTGATAATAAAAAAATCAAGAAGACAGCAGGTTATACCAAGCCTGTCATGACTGAGGAAGAAAACGATTTAATGATGAATCGTTTGATGCTTGGATTTGTCCTTGCTGTGTGTGCTGTTACCGCGGTCATGATGGTGAAGAATTCCTACAATACGATTCAGCTTTATGAAACGGTAGGTCCCGTCATGTCGGTTGTCTGTGCTGTTCTGTTTGTGTTGTCGGCTGTTTTCTTCGGAATCCGTACCAAGCGGAGAATCGATGACAGCAAAAAGATTCTCACACGCTGGAATGTGCTTGGTGCCGGCGCGGTTTCCCTGTTCTGCAGTGTGATCTTTTTCCTCAATCCCGCGGTTGCCTGTGCTTATGCGGTTGCCATGGTAATTTGTGCGTGTGTACTTTATTTTGTCTATTATATTTATCCGCGCGTGTTCTTCACGCTTGCAAGTGTGTGTGTCGCACAGGGCTTCTTTATCCATGCAGGCTTCGGTCTGTCTACAGCCCGCGCATTCAGCAGCTTCCTGCAGCTGATGAGCAAGATTGGCGCACTCGTTCTTCCAATTGCCGCGATTGTATGGTTTCTGCTTGCGGCAAAGAAAAATTCGAAGCTGACCCGCGGTATTGCGCTGTGGCAGCCCATCGCCGTCTGCGCGGTCGCACTGATCGGTGCACTGCTGCTCTGGTGTGGTTCTTTCGGTATCTTCTATTTTGCATATCACTATGTCCTGTATGCGATTGCAGCAGCAGTAGCGGCAGTCGGCATCGTCTATACAGTCAAGAGCATCTGATTTTAAGGCAGTTTGTCTCATAGCAAAAGCAACATCATCTTGTTTGAAAATTCTGCGGCGGCTGTTATGCCTGCTGTTTCACAAATTTTAGGAGGAAGCACCATATGTCTACCAGATTGTTCCAGGGTATTATTCATCAGATGAGAGAAGCAGTGGAACGCGTGATTGGTGTCATCGATGAAAACGGTGTCATTATTTCCTGCAGCGAGCTTGTCAAGATCGGAGAAACCAGACAGGGTATCCGCGACGAAATGGCATATACGACGGATTCCGTGGTTTCCGGCGGTTATACATACCGTCCGATCGGCGGCGCGACCAAGAATGAATACATCATTTTTGTCGAGGGTGAAGACAAGAAGGCGGAAGAGCTTGCTATGGTTCTTGCGGTTTCTCTGTCCAACATCAAGAATCTGTACGATGAAAAGTACGACAAGAGCTCGTTCATCAAGAACATCATCCTTGACAACATTCTCCCCAGCGATATCTACATCAAATCCAAGGAGCTGCATTTCTCCACGGAAGTCATGCGTATCGCCATTCTCATCAAGTTCTACGGCAAGATCGATATCATTCCGTTCGATGTCGTTCAGAATATGTTCCCCGACAAGAACAAGGACTTTGTCATCAATGTCAGTGAGCATGATGTTGTCCTGATTAAGGAAGTCAAGCCCAATTACGAAATCCGCGAAGTTGAAAAGATGGCAAAGCAGATTGCAGATACCATCAATGCGGAATTCTATACAAAGGTTTCCATTGGTATCGGTACGGCTGTTTCCACCATCAAGGATCTGGCGCGTTCTTATAAGGAAGCGCAGACCTCCATCGAAGTCGGTAAGGTCTTCGACACCGAAAAGAATATCATCTCCTATGAAAATCTCGGTATCGGCAGACTCATTTATCAGCTGCCGACGACGCTGTGCGAAATGTTCATGAACGAAGTGTTCAAGAAGGGCAGTCTGGAAGCACTTGACCGCGAAACACTGATGACCATTCAGTGCTTCTTTGAAAACAAGCTCAACGTATCCGAAACCTCCCGCAAGCTCTTCGTCCATAGAAATACGCTCGTATACCGTCTTGAGAAGATCCGCAAGCTCACGGGTCTTGACCTGCGTGAATTTGAGCATGCGATCACCTTCAAGGTCGCGCTGATGGTTCAGAAGTATCTTTCCTCTAAACCGATCAAGTTTTGATCGGTTTGACCGATCCAAGTTTTGATCGGTTTGGTCGATCTAAATTTTGATCGCAGAGGCGATGCGGACTGCTGTGGTGCATGAACGTCCACGTGTCGGCATTCGTTCAGCAGCCACATACCAATGACATTACGATGATGCAAATGCGTCAATCCGCACCTCCGGTGAAACGGAGATAGGGTTGGCGCGTTTCGTGTGTATATCCTAAAAATTGTGCGCAATGTCAATGAAATTACGTAAAATAGTTTTTAATTTATATATATTGCATAAATCAG
>JAZTZC010000048.1:0-2947 GCA_045637265.1 Eubacteriales bacterium
GGTTAGTGAAGAAACCTCCAATACCGTCAATGCATATATTGCGGTATATCTTTCCATTCTTCTGCTGAGCTTTGTACTGGTCTCGTTGGACGGCTATTCCATCGGCACAAATATTTCCGCCGTAACCGCCTGCATCAACAATATCGGCCCCGGCTTTGAGCTTGTCGGTGCCACCGGCAACTACGGCCATTACAGCGCCTTTTCCAAACTCATTCTTTCCGCTGATATGCTCCTCGGTCGTCTGGAGATTTTCCCGCTTCTCGTTCTCTTCAGCGCCGATACCTGGAGCCGCAGACGCTGATATCTTATAACTATACAGCAATCCCCACAGTGTGATATGTACCCAGAATCCTGGACACATTGAAAATTGAATTTAAGCATAGATGGATGTTTCCCTGAATTTCACGGGAGGCATCCATTTTGTTTTAGCCTGAATTCGTTCGTTGTTGTAGTAATCTATGTATTCCTGTACAGCTGCGGCGAAGCTATCGAACGAAGAATAGTCTTTTTCACAGCCATAATACATTTCATTTTTGAGCCTGCCAAAGAACGTCTCCATGATACAGTTATCATAGCAGTTACCTTTTCTCGACATAGATTGGATAATTCCATGTTCTTTCAAGGTGTTTCTGAAATAGCCATGCCGGTACTGCCAACCTTGATCCGAGTGAAATATCAAGCCTTTTACAGAAGGAAACTTCTCAAATGCTCTGTCAAGCATACGTCGGATCTGTTCCAAATTCGGATTAAGCGAAAGGTCATAGGAAATGACTTCGTTTGTGTTCATATCCAATATGGGAGAAATATAACACTTTCCCCATGAAAAACTAAACTGCGAAACATCTGTAGTCCACTTCTGTAACGGAGCCGTTGTGCTGAAATCTCTGTTAATGATGTTGTCAGCTACTTCTCCGATTTCTCCTTTGTAGGAATGGTATTTTTCTTTCGGTCGTTTTCCGAGTAAGTTCATCTCATGCATAAGACGCTGAATACGCTTGTGGTTTACATTCCATCCCGTGTTTACAAGCTCTCTGTGAATGCGACGTACACCGTATCTGCCTTTGTGTTTTTTGAATATTGTCTGTATTTCTGCCATTAAAGTTTGATTTCGCTCTTGTACTGCATCCACTTTCTTTATCTCATAATAGTAAGTGGACTTTGCCATTCTCATTGCTTTAAGCAAATATTTCAGGTTATATCCTTTTTCTCGAAGTTCTTTGACGATCGCTGCTTTTTCACCTTGAGTAGCGCAGCCTGTCTTTCTTCTCTCAAGGCGATTTCTTTTTTTATAATCTCATTTTCTGCTTTTATATATTCAACTTCCGCTCGAAGCCGAATAAGCTCCTCGCGTTCTGATTCAGTCAGCGGGGCTGGATCTACCTTCTTTTTCATAGTGGACTCCTTTGGTGGTCTGCCTCTTTTCATGCTTACCAATCCATTATAACCCATCCCCTTGTATTTTTGTACCCACTGATACAGCATTCCTCGACTTATTCCTGATGTTAAGGCAACATCTTTAATTGATCTTCCGGAAATCACTCTCGAAACAAGCTCTAATTTTTCCTCTGGTGTCCACGCCTTATTGACTCCCTTATGCCTGAGTGCTTCCGGACCACAACTTTCTTCTATCCTGTACCATTCTCGTACGCTTTTTCGGAATTGTTCTTGATTAACTTCTTTTGGTGTTTCCGGCCATTCTCCACGTCGATACATCTCGACGCATTTCAATTTGTACTCACATGTGTAACGCATAAAAATACCCTCCTTACTGGAGTCCAGTAAAGAGGGTACATATCATTCTGTCGGGGATCTGTTTATTCTTTACTTTGTACCGAAGATACGGTCGCCCGCATCACCGAGACCCGGTACGATATAACCGTTCTCGTTCAGCTTTTCGTCGAGGGATGCACAGTAAATCTGTACATCGGGATGAGCTTCGCTCAGTGCCTTAAGGCCCTCGGGTGCAGCAATGATGCAGAGGAACTTCACACTTCTCGGGTTGGAACGCTTTACAATCGTGATCGCGTCGATTGCGGAACCGCCTGTTGCGAGCATCGGGTCCAGAACGATCACATCACGCTCGTTTGTATCGGGCGGGAGCTTATTGTAGTATTCCACCGGCTGCAGGGTGGTCTCGTCGCGGTACAGGCCGATATGACCGACCTTTGCGCTCGGAACCAGCTGCAGAACGCCTTCCACCATACCAAGACCGGCACGAAGAATCGGCACGAAAGCCAGCTTGCGGCCGGCAATAACCTTGGTTTTTGCTGTGCAGATCGGCGTTTCGGTCTCTACTTCCATCAGCGGCAGGTCTCGGGTTGCTTCATAGCACATCAGGTTTGCGATCTCGCTGACCAGTGCGCGGAACTGCTGTGTACCTGTGCTTTTGTCTCGCAGGAAAGTCAGCTTATGCTGAATCAGCGGATGATCCATAACAAAAACATTGTTTGCCATATCTCTCACCTCAAAATTACATTTCGCCGTTTTCAATCGCAGCGATCTGGTCTACTCTGCGCTGGTGGCGACCGCCTTCGAATTCAAAAGAAAGGAAGGTGTCCACGATGTCGAGACCGGTCTGTTCGCTGATCACGAGACCGCCCATGCACAGAATGTTTGCATTGTTGTGGCGGCGGGTCATTTCCGCAGCGTGTGTATCACAGCACAGAGCCGCACGGATTCCCTTGACCTTATTCGCAGCCATAGAGATGCCAATACCGGTGGAGCAAACGAGAATACCGTACTCTGCTTCGCCGTCAGCCACACAGTGTGCAACCTTAGCGGCATGCACAGCGTAGTCTACGCTCTCTGTGGAATAGCAGCCAAAGTCATTGACCGCAATGCCCTTTTCTTCCAAATGCTTTTTGACAGCTTCCTTCAAAGCGAAGCCGCCGTGATCACAACCGATCGCAATCATTTCGAACCCTCCGTTTTCATTTCGTTTTTCTTT
>JAZTZC010000049.1:0-4220 GCA_045637265.1 Eubacteriales bacterium
ACGGCTGTGTGATGGGCGATGTCGACGGGGATCTTGGCGGTATGGTCGGCGGCGGCTGTGCGGGCAATATTTCGGGCGATGTTTCCGGCTGGATCCGGGGCGACATGACAGGCACTATCGCCAGCGATTTCACAGGACGCATTGACGGCAATATGCTCGGCGATATCTGCGGTGACTTCTGCGCAGGTGCGGTCGTCGGCGGGGACATGACAGGCAATGTTGACGGAGACTTTGGCGGTGCGGTTCACGGTACAATGAGCGGCACGATTGCGGGAGACATTCTCGACGGCGCTGTGCTCGGCACGTTCACAGGAACGCTTGAGGGCGAGGATTTGCGCAAGTAAAACTTACCGGAAGTAACTCAGAACGACTCATCCGTCACCTGCGGTGCCACATTCCCTCACCAGGGAAGGCTTGGAACGAAACACAAAAGGTGCGTACCCCGATCATCGGGCAGTACGCACCTTGTTTTTATGCATCGAACATGTTCCACGCACGCAGTTTCCACATACCTTTGGAAAACTCGAAGACAAACACGCCGCAGTTGGGACACGCAAACGACGGCTTATCAATGCCGATCTCCGTCGGTACGGGCTTGCCGTCATTCAGCACACCCGAAAACAGCATATCAAGCACCGCGTGAATGACACCGCCGTGGCAGAATGCTGCAATCGTTTCGCCGTCTTCCTGCTCGATCTGCCGCACAAACTGCAGAATGCGGGTACAGAACATCTCATAGTTTTCCCCGCCCCACGTACGGAAGTCAAATCTGCCCTTTGCCGCGAGATACGGTTCACCCATTTCGTCGATGCAGTCCGCAACGCGCCGTCCTGCCAGCGTGCCGACATTGACCTCACGAATCAGCGGAGATGCCTGCGCCACAGTATCAGGAAGTGCCAGCGCATGGGTCTGCATGGCACGGCGCAGATCACTTGTGTAAATGCGGTCAAATGTCAGAGTTTCACGGCGCAGACGATCTCCAACCGCGCGCGCTTCTCCCTCTCCCTTTGATGTCAGCGACACCTGCGCCCAACCTGCATGGGAGGCGGTACTGTTGGCTTCACTTTCCCCGTGTCGGATCAGATACAGCTTCATATGAAAAATTCCTCCGAAAATCGTTTCTATGAAGCGATTATACCGCGATTGTGCCGCTTTGTCAAGGTCTTTCTGCATGATGGGAACAGGATTTCAGCCGCTCTGTGATCTGCACAAATGCCGCATCCCCTCTCATACCGTCAAAGACCGCGGATGCCATGGTGTTCAGTACCTCATCAATGTTGGTATCGGGCGTATTGCGCGAGACCTGATCGCCGCGGTTGTCCAGTCCGCGGAACAGAAGCGACGTATGCACATACGGCTCACCCAGACAGTAATCGGTAAATGCAAGCGCGGATTCTGCCGCCAAATGCAGGTGCTCAAGTGCGCCATCCCGATTTCCGTTTTCCGCTTCATCTACAGCAAGATGCAGATGCGCGTCCTGTACATCATTGTGAAAAAATCCGATGTCGCCGTCCTCGTAAAACAGATCAAACAGCGCGAGTACCTTTCTGTGCTTTTCCGCCATTTCCTCGCGGGTATAAAAATCCGCACCGTCATCGGTCTTGAAATTCCACATCATACGGCGGCGGATGTAGTGAAGTACATCAAACAGAAGCCATTGCTCCGCGCGAATGCGTTCCTCACCCGAAAGAATCGTCGGCATGACAAAATTCCGTGCGTCTGCCATATCAGGAAGCCGACGGAGCATTTCCTTTGCACGGGCATGATCTCCGTCTTCCGCATAACACTGTGCCAGCGAACCAATGGCGGGATAGCGCAGATTGTCGTCGGTGCAGGCGGCAAGGGTACGCTCATTGCGGCGGATGCAGGCATCCCGATGTGCTTTTGCTGCCTCCTCGGTGTAAAGTCCCTGCGAAATGCAGACAAACTCCGAGTAATTGAGGAAATTCATGATTTCAAAATCGTCGGGAAAGCGTGCGAGTGCCGCAGAAAATGCTTCCGCCGCCGCCATGTGCTGTCCGATCTGCGCAAGCTGCTGCGCATTTGAAAACATCTCATCCCGCATGGCGCGTCGTCCTGCGGTGTCAATGCCGAGCAGGGTATCTGCGCTGATATCAAAATACGTACAGATGGCGGGAATCTGCGAAAGGTCCGGCGCGGTTCTGTCATTTTCCCATTGAGAAACCGCTTTTGCCGACACGCCGAGTACTTCCGCAAGCTCTTCCTGCGTCAGATCGCGTCCGCGGCGCAGGGCTTTGATGGTAGTTCCGATAGACATAGTTTTTCTCCTTGAAAATGTGTATTGGATGCATCCTGCATTTATTATAACAGATACGCACACATATTACAAGGAACTGTTTTCGGAAAGAAAGGTAAGTTTAGCTTACTTTTCCTGTATCCCGATTTCCGTATCAACGGTATCTAACATCGATTTTACTTCACGAAGCAGGGTTTTCTCTTTTTCTCCGATCATACTGATCTGATAAAGAACCTCATCATACACATAAAATGCCTGAACAGTTTTGCCGCCCCTTGTCCGCTCTGCCGCCGCAAGCTGTACCGAAGTTCCATCGGGAAGTATATAATCCGAGAATTTGGGATCGGAACCTGTGACAATATTGATCGGTGCACTGCGCAAATGAATTGTCATATCCAACACATCACTGATATCAATATTGACATAGATTGTCGCGGAATGTACATCTGATCCAACCGCCCACAAGCGATATAATGCTGCCGTCGATTTGACAGCATCGGGAAGATATAGCGGCTGATCAATAAATGCTTCCAGTTCCGCAAGTACGGTCGTTTCATATAATGTTGCTTCCGCACCGACAGAAAAAACATACGGTTCAATATTCGCCAGTGCCGTTTCACTCAATGGCGCATCAATCGGTTCTTCCAAATGAACACCGGATGGCTTCACCAGATTTCCGTCCGTATCACGGAAGTAATATTTACTGCCGCTGTGTAGTTTCAAAATTCCTCCGGCAGCTGCGCCAACTGTCAATGTCAGAAGCATCAGGATTACCGTAATGACTGCAATTCGGGAAATGCGTGGTTTTCTGCGTGGTACAACATGGCTATTTCCTTGTATTGCTCCCAATATGTTCCATTTCAGATCAGGAATATTCAGACTGCGGGATTCGTCGCGCAGCTGTTGTTCAAAATCATGCAGATTCATGAAAAATCTCCTTTCTTTGTATGTGACAAGAGCTTTGCCAACTTCTTTTTTGCCCGTTCATATTTCTTACGCACATTATCCTCGCGTAAGCCAAGACGTTTTGCAAGTTCGGCATAGGAGGTATCCATCACAGCGCGTTCATACACGATAGCACGCTCTGCCGCCGATAGGTGAGATAGTGCATCACACAGGGTATCTGATAGGATATTGGTTTCCTGCTGCTGTGGAAGCGGCAGAAACAGACGGTTGCGCCGAATGATATCGATACTTGCATGATAAGTACACCGATACAGATAAGCCCTGATCGCTTCCGGATCACGCAATGAGGAACGATGCTTCCAGAATGACACAAAAGCATTTTGCACTGCATCCTCTGCATCTGCGCCGGATAACAAAATACCCACCGCATATCGATACAATTCCGGTGACAGCACATCAATGGCAGCCTCCAGCGCCGCTTCATCTCCCATGAGTAAGGCTTGTGCATTGAACATAATTTCATCTCCTTTGATATATTTTTGAAGATCTTCACCCATGAGACGCAAAAAAAGCAGATTTTGTGACATCCGTCACGATTTACTTAAAAAAATTCTGCATCGCAGGAAAATATCCCGGATGCAGAATCATAGATTTATTTCGCTTCCCAACCGCAGTTGAACAATGCCGCAAACAGGCAGTAATGGCGGATGAGAATTTCCTCCGCGCCGAAGCCGTTCGCCTCGCACAGACCTTCATTGGATTCATAGGTCGACGAGACCGCGCCGCAGATGTGGTGAATGGCGGAGGTCAGATTGAACGAGGGCGGCGGGAAGGCGTGATTTTTGTCCGAAACGGGATTGACGCGGGTCTTATAGCCGAAGCTGCTTTCCAGAGCGGCGATTGCGGTGGCCAGGTTGAACACGCCCTCTCTGATATACTGCGGGACATAGGAAGGCTGAAGCAGCTCATTGATGGAGTTGGAGCCGCCGTGCAGACCGATGACACATTCGGGCGCTTCCTCATCGATCAGCTTCATCAGCGCACGCGTTTCCTCTGC
>JAZTZC010000050.1:0-3206 GCA_045637265.1 Eubacteriales bacterium
TGCCGTTTTGTGCAACGAGTGCTTCAAACTCCTCGGCGCAGGTGACAAAGCCAATCTCGACCAGTGTCGCGGGGAACTTATAATTGCGGAGCATCGCAAGACGCTGTTTGGTGGTCTCGCGCTTGAGCCGTCCGAGGGCAATTGCAATTTCCTCGGCGACACAGTCGGCAAGGGAGCGTCCGCTCTCCGTCCAGTATAGACCCACGACGCCGCGGACGTGCGAAATATCGGTATTCTGCGGCATGGAGTTCTGATGAATCGACAGAAGCAGATCGGGTTCGAGCGCGTCGATTACCGCCATGCGGGCATAGATATCGACGGTGGAATCGTCCTCGCGCAGTAAGATGACCTCGGCACCGAGTTCCTCGAGCTTGGGTTTCAGTGCCAGCACAATGGCGAGATTGCAGTCCTTTTCGTCATAGCCCAGATGCGTACCGGGTGTCAGTGTACCGCGCTCCGAGCCGCCGTGACCCGCATCGAGGACGATGGTTCTGCCGTGAAGCGGTTTGCCCGAGGAAAGGTCGATTTCCATCGGCTCGCGCAGGGCGATGACGATATTGCCGTCCTCATAGAGCACACGGAAGCCGTAGAAGTTGTCGCGCGCATGCAGATCAAAGGTATAAACGGTGTATGCCGCCTCGTCCTCGCCGCCGTTGACAAACGAAACGGAGGAGAGAATCGGGTTTTCGGCAAGGTCTGCCGCGTCAGCATCGGTATGTCCGCGGTATAGGGTGATACGGAATGAGGTATCGTCCTTGACGCAGTTGACGGGAACATGGTGCGTTGTGGGAATGACGAGCCGCACTTCCCCGTCCCGCCGCTCGGTTGTCATTTTTCCGAATACGGCGGAGCCTGCGAGGTTGTCGGTCACCGTGATGCCGTCTGTGTCAAGATAAGCGGTATTGCCGGCAAGGGAAATTTTTGCGTAACCGTCGCGGATTTCGTATGCGGAGGTCGTCATACCGGCGGTCGTCGGGATATAGTCATCGTAATACCAGCTGGCCGGGGAGATTTTGAGTTCCGTGCTGCTCTCTGTCACCGTAACGCCGATGACAGACCCGTCGCCCATCGCGTAGATTTCCCCACCCTCCAGTGTCAGCGCGTGCTCACCAAAGACCGAGGAGAACGAGAGGGTTCCGCAGGGGATGACAGCACCGTTCTCTGCCGCAGGAAGCGGGAGAGTCCCTGAGAACACTGCCGTTCCGTCAGCGCGGGTGTCCCCTCTTGTCAGCGAAAGCATCGTTTCACCGAGCACTGCTGTGACAGCGGCATCGGCATTGGCGGTGACGGAGACAGACAGACCGTCGCGGTGGTTGATGGCTGTCAGGGATGCGGGATAAGCGCCGGTCAGAATCGGCTGAACATCGGCTGTTTCTGTCTCGGTTGTTTGTGCAGGTTCGGTTTCTTCCTTCTTTGGCGGGGATGCATTCTTCCAAACGGTATGCGTATATTCTTCCCCGTTTTGTGTAAAGACAAACGTGTTGGCACCGTCGTGAAGCGGTGTATAGAACGAAAAATAGCCGGATTTGGTACGCGATACCGCCTGACCGTTGCAGAACAGCGGGTCGGCGGGACTACTCTGACCGAGCAGATACGTGCCGTCCTCGTCATAACGGAAGTTGTTGTATGGGACGGTGACTGTGATATTCGCAGGTGTGTCGGTGACCTGTTCCTTTTCAAAATAGGTTCTGTCCGCAGCGTACGCTGAACGAATTTCGTCGGTCACGCCCAGGGTGTTTTCGTAAAGCTGCGGATAACCGTAGAAGAGACTGCCGCGGTAGGAAAGCTCTGCACGGGCAAAGCCGATCTGATTGCGCATTTCCCCCGGGTTGTTCCAGCTTGCATAGTTATGAAGCGCATGGGAAATCCACATCGGCGTGTCATATTCGTCGCATTTTGCATTCCACCAGCGGACAAGCGTATCAAACCGTGCAACCTTGGTGGAAAACTGCCAGTAGATCTGGGGTGCTAAGAAATCGATGTAGCCGCCCTCCATCCATGCAAGCGGATCGCAGAAGATCGCGCTGTAGGAGGACATACCGCCCGTATCGCTGCCGCCGTTGTCCCCGTTGTCATTCTGCCAGATACCGAACGGCGCGATGCCGAATTGCAGATATTCCGACACGCCTTTGACCGCGTCATAGCAGGCTTTGACCATGCGGTTGACGTTATCGCGGCGGAAGTCGGCGATATCCTCAAACTGCCCGCCGTATGTTTCATAAGATTTCGCGTCGGGAACGGGAATTTGCTTCCCCGCGCTGTCGTTTGCGGGATACGGATAGAAATAGTCATCGAAGATGATGCCGGCAACGGGGTATTTTTCGCAGATCTCGGCGGCACCCGCGGCAATCATCGCGCGAACCTCGGGAATTGCGGCATCGTAATAGACGGCGTTGTTATAGGTAAACGTCCACTCGGGATGCTGTTTTGCGGGATTTTCGGGTGAGAGGAGCGAAATGTCCTGTCCGGCAGAGGTCACGCGCAGAGGATTGACCCATGCATAGACGGCAAGCGCCTCCCCGTGTGTATCGTCTGCGGCAATGTCACAAAGATACCGAAGCGGGTCAAAGTCCCCGTCTGCCGACACACCCTGCGTTCCCGACAGGTATGCCGAGGTCGGGAAAATATCGGAGTGATAGAGCGCATCGGAGGCGGGACGGACCTGTAAACACAGGGTATTGAGATGGGCATCCCGCGCGGTTTTTACAATATCGTCAAGCTCGGCGCGCATTTCGTCGGCGGTCAGACCGGGTTTTGATGGAAACGTGATATTGAGCACCGACGGAATCCACAGTCCGCGCACCTCGCGGTTTGGGTCAAGCAGTGCGCCCGTGCGGACAATTTCGGTGTCCTGCTGTGAGGACTGGACGCGATCGGGACCGCTGCCCGTTGGGGATTTTGAGGATAACAGAACAATCACTCCTCCCAGAAGGCCGAAAAAGAAGACAATAAACGCGGCAATCATCAGCCACCGGAAAAAGTATCTGCGGTCGTTCATTTTTCGTATCCCTCCGAAATTTCGTACAATTTATATTATTATAACATTTTTTGCGTGGAATTGCAAGGTTTTTTCAGGATTTTCGGAATTTTGGGGTGAGAAGATTGCGGCGGGTTGCGTACTCTGCGTCCAAGCCTTCCCTGGTGAGGGAAGGTCAGGATACGAAAAATTCACAAAATCCCGCTTTACAACCGCTACAAAATATGGT
>JAZTZC010000051.1:0-3055 GCA_045637265.1 Eubacteriales bacterium
TCCATTGTAGAGACAGGCGTCTGGGGATTTATCTGGGGATTTATCCCCGACTGTCCCATATCCATGGTCTCTGTCTGTCCCGCATCCAAGGAACACCCGCAAAGCAGGGCAAGCATGAGCAGAAATACGACGATGTTGATAATACGATTCATAGGATACCTCCTTTGGATGGGTCTGGTTTATGGGAAAATCCCGTCAACGAAAGGATTTGATGGCAGTTATGGGTGGAGCTGATGCTTCTCAGGCGGGAGCGGTGACCGCTCACCTACAAATTAAGAGAGCGCCATCCTCATTGTTACTCCAATTTCTCATTTCTCATTCCTAATTTCTAATTAAAAACGTGGGAACCCCAAAGATTCCCACGTTTTGTAAATTATTCTTCGATTTCAGCCTTGCGTTCTTCGATGATCTTCTGTGCGATTTCAGCGGGAGCTTCTTCGTAGCGATCGAACTCGAAGGTGAAGCGGCCGCGGCCCTGAGTCATAGCACGGAGGGTGATCGGGTAATCGGTCATTTCGGACATCGGAACTTCTGCTTCAACCATCTGCTCGCCCTTGCGTTCGGTGGGAGTCATGCCAAGGACAGTACCACGGGACTTGGAAACGCCGCCGATGATGTCACCGATCATGGAATCGGGAACGAAGACACACAGCTTGCCGATCGGCTCGAGGATGACGGGACCAGCTTTCGGCAGACCTTCCTTGTATGCCAGACGTGCTGCGAGCTTGAAGGAGATTTCGTTGGAGCCAACGGGATGGTAGGAACCGTCGAACAGGTCAGCCTTGAGGTTGACAACAGGGAAGCCTGCGAGGACACCCTTTTCCATTGCTTCTTCCAGACCCTTCTGGACAGCAGGGAAGAAGTTCTTCGGGACAGTACCGCCGACGACGGAGGTTGTAAAGGTCAGACCTTCTTCTTCGCCGCGGGAGAACGTGATCTTAACGTGACCGAACTGACCGGAACCGCCGGACTGCTTCTTGTGCTTACCTTCGATCTGAACGGACTTCTTGATCGTTTCGCGGTATGCGATCTTCGGCTTGGTCAGCTCAACGGACGTACCGAAGCGGTTCTTCAGCTTGGAAACGATGACATCGAGGTGGATATCGCCCTGACCGGAGATGCACATCTGGTTGGTCTCGGCGTTGTTTTCGTAGGACAGGGTACGGTCTTCTTCGAGCAGCTTTGCGATACCGGAGGAGATCTTATCTTCGTCACCCTTTGCCTTGGGCTGGATTGCGCGCTTCATGAAGGACTGCGGGAACTTGATGGGCGCGTACTTGATATCGTCCGCAGACAGGGTCAGCGTATCGTTGGTGTTGGTCGCAGCGAGCTTCGGAATCATACCGATATCGCCGCAGCAGAGAGCATCGACTTCAGTCTGCTTCTTACCGGTCATCGTGTAGATGTGACCGAACTTTTCGTTCTGACCGGTCGTCGTGTTGCGGAGCACCATCGTGTTGTTCAGCTCACCGTTCATGACCTTGAAGAAGGACATCTTACCGACGAACGGGTCGGAAATGGTCTTGAAGACGAAGACGGAGGTGGTGCCGTCGGGTTCGATCGCAACGGTGTCTTCCATGTCTTCGACGACGATGGTTTCTTCCTTCTTTGCGGTGGGACGCGGGAAGGAGTCAGCGATCTGATCCATCAGCATACGGATGCCCCAGAACTTGGTTGCGGAGCCGCAGTAAACGGGAACGATGTCACCGCTGATGATGCCTTCATGGACAGCGAGGACTGCTTCGTCGTAGGTGATTTCTTCGCCGCCGAAATACTTTTCCATCAGATCGTCGGAGGTCTGTGCGATGGATTCGAGCAGCATGTCACGGTATTCGTCAGCGATATCCTGGAAATCTTCGGGAATCGGGGATTCTTCGGGCGCACCGTTCTTATCGTAAACGACGGAACGCATGTTGATGAGGTTGAGGAAGCCGACAACCTTGTCGCCGTCGATCATCGGAATCAGAATCGGACAGACGGAAACGCCGAAGGTTTCGCGCAGCTGGGTGTAAACTCTCTTGAAGCGTGCTTCGCCGTCATCAAACTTGTTGATGTAGAATGCGCGCGGAATGCCTGCTTCTTCAGCCTGCTGCCAAGCAAGCTCGGTACCGACTTCAACGCCTGCCTTACCGTCGACAACGATCATGGCAGCGTCAGCAACACGCATGGTCTGGTAAACTTCACCGATGAAGTCCAGGTAACCCGGTGCGTCGAGCAGGTTGATCTTGATGCCGTTCCACATAACGGGAGCGACGGAGGTAGATATCGAAAGTCCGCGCTTGATTTCTTCGTCATCAAAGTCGCAGACGGTGTTGCCGTCAGCAGGATTGCCCAGACGGTCGGTAGCCTTTGTCAGGTACAGCATTGCTTCTGCGAGAGAAGTCTTGCCGGCAGACGAGTGACCGACGAGCGCGACGTTTCTGATTTCTTTGGATGTTAATTTGGCCATGGTAGGTATTCTCCTTTGCTATTGTAAATCGCATGCCCGGCTCGGTACTCCGACGCTCGGGTCTGCGTTATCGACGGATTTTGGCGGACACTTTCCTGCGCTAAAGCACTAAAAAACGTCCCTGCAAATATTATAGCAGAGTTTTTCCGATTTTGCAAGAGGTTCCTTGTGTTTCGTGACCGTCAAAATCACGAAATGTGGGCGTTGTATTTGTGCAAGGTGACGAAAACGGTGAAAAACAGAGGGGTTTCGGGAGAATTTGACCGATTTATTTGCACTTGTCGAGTCCTGTGGATTCGTTGGACGGGCACTGGATTCCACGCCGTACTGCGAATTCAGACGAGGCTTTGCGATGAGGAAATGATGAGGAAAAAAGGAAAGAGCGATTGCCGGATTTGGCAGCCGCTCTTTTTTTCTTATTTCGCAAACGCGAACTTATCATCCTCTGTCAGACCGAGCAGATCAATGATCGCCTCGGCATTTGCTTTCTGTGCATCAAGACCGGGCGTTTTGTGCGCGTCGGAACCGATGTAGAACTTACAGCCGCAGTCCTTTGCCAGCTGATAGGGACGAAGCTCGTCGACATCGTTTTCCCAGGTCATGGGG
>JAZTZC010000052.1:0-2454 GCA_045637265.1 Eubacteriales bacterium
GTTGCGGTCGGGTTGCGGAACAGTCTCTGCAGCTTGCGTTCTTCCGGTGCGTTACCCTTCTGAACTTCTGCGCCGCAGGAGGTCAGGGATTCTTCGGTATGAGACTTGGAGGAACCGGTAGCACCGCCGCAGCCGTCACGACCGGTACGGCCGCCGAGCAGAATGACGATATCGCCAGGGAGCGGGCATTCACGGCGGACATTTTCCGCAGGAGCCGCAGCGATAACCGCGCCGATCTCCATACGCTTTGCTGCGTAGCCGGGGTTGTAGAGTTCATCGACCTGACCCGTTGCAAGACCGATCTGGTTACCGTAGGAGGAATAGCCTGCAGCAGCCGTTGTAACGATCTTTCTCTGCGGCAGCTTACCTGCCATGGTTTCGGAAACGGGAACAGTCGGGTCAGCAGCACCTGTGACACGCATAGCCGCGTAAACATAGGAACGGCCGGACAGCGGGTCACGGATAGCACCGCCGATACAGGTAGCAGCACCGCCGAACGGTTCGATTTCGGTCGGGTGGTTGTGGGTTTCGTTCTTGAAGAGGAGCAGCCAGTCTTCCATCTGACCCTCAACCTCAATCTGCATCTTGACAGTACATGCGTTGATTTCCTCGGATTCATCGAGCTTGTCGAGCTTACCGACGCTGCGCAGATACTTTGCAGCGAGCGTACCGATGTCCATCAGATTGATCGGCTTGGTTCTGCCGAGTTCTGCACGGGTTGCAACGTAATCGTTGTAGGTTGCCTCCAGCAGCGGATCTTCAAACTTGACGGAGTCGATGGTGGTGAGGAACGTGGTATGACGGCAGTGGTCAGACCAGTAGGTGTCGATCATACGGATTTCGGTGATCGTCGGGTCGCGGCCTTCTTCGTTCTTGAAGTAGTCGCGGCAGAAACGCAGGTCATCCTGGTCCATTGCAAGACCCTTTTCACGGACAAATGCAGCCAGAGCGTCATCGTCCAGCGCGCAGAAGCCGTCGAGGGTTTCAACTTCGGTCGGAATTTCGTATTCGACCTTCAGCGTTTCGGGCTTTTCCATCGATGCTTCACGGCTTTCGACGGGGTTGATAACATACTGCTTGATGCGGGCGAGATCCTCTTCGGAAACCGTACCTTCAACGATGTAAACGTGCGCGGAGTGAACATCGGGACGCTCACCCTGGGAGAGGATTTGGATACACTGAGCAGCGGAGTCTGCGCGCTGGTCAAACTGACCGGGCAGATATTCAACCGCAAAAACGGATGCACCGGGAACTTCGGGAAGCTCGTCATAGGTGATGTCCAGCTGCGGTTCGGAGAAGACAACCTGCTTTGCATAAGCAAAGAGATCGGCGTCGATGTTTTCGACATCGTAACGGTTGAACATACGCAGACCGGTCAGACCTTCCATGCCGAGCAGGGTCTTGAGGTCAGAGAGGAGTGCGCGTGCTTCGCCTGCCAGCGCGGGCTTTTTTTCTACAAATACGCGATATACCATATCTGTTATTTGATTCCTTTCAATTTCGGACTTTAATGTCAGTTTTTAGCGGCAAGTGCACGTGCACCGATGTCACGGCGCATGTACTTGTTTGCAAATTTGACGCCGTCGGCAACAACATAAGCCGCATCGATGGCTTCCTTCAGCGTGTCACGAACAGCAACCGCACCGAGAACACGTCCGCCGCCGGTAACGAGAACACCGTCCTTGATTTTTGCACCTGCGACGTAAACGGCTTCTGTGTCGGAGGTTTCGGGCAGGGTCATTGCAAATCCCGTTTCGTACTTTCCGGGATAGCCGTCGGATGCGCAGACGACACAGCAAGCTGCGCCATCGCCGAAGGTAACATCCACATCGGCAAGCGTACCGTCGTGGACAGCACGCATGACGGTGTAAAGGTCGGACTTGAGCAGCGGAAGAACAACCTGTGTTTCGGGGTCGCCGAAGCGGCAGTTGTACTCGATGACCTTGGGACCGTTCGGCGTGAGCATCAGACCGAAGTACAGACAACCCTTGAAGGTTCTGCCTTCTGCGTTCATTGCATTGACAGTCGGCAGGAAAATGGTTTCCATGCAGACATCCGCAATGTCTTTTGTGTAGTAGGGATTGGGTGCGATGGTACCCATACCGCCGGTGTTCAGACCTTCGTCGCCGTCCAGCGCGCGTTTGTGGTCCATGGAAGAGATCATGGGAACCACGGTTTCGCCGTCGGTGAAGGACAGAAGGGACACCTCGGGGCCGGTGAGGAACTCTTCGATGATGACACGGCTGCCGCTGTCGCCGAAGACCTTGTCCTCCAGCATGGAACGCAGAGCGTTCTTTGCTTCCTGACGGGTCTGGGCGATGATGACACCCTTGCCCAGTGCCAGACCGTCAGCCTTGATGACGGTGGGGATGGGAGCATCCTCAATATAGTCCAGCGCTTCCTTCAAATCGGTAAAGACAGCATAGGCGGCGGTGGGGATATTGTATTTCTGCA
>JAZTZC010000053.1:0-7372 GCA_045637265.1 Eubacteriales bacterium
GCACGTCTTGACTACTTCGATGCACTCGGCTGTAAGACCGCTGACCATGGATTTGACGAATTTGTTCCGTATGCACCCGAGCAGTACACAGGTCAGGCAAACGAAATTTTCAAGGCTGCCATTGCAGGTCAGCGTGCAAACATTGAGGAAATGAAGATTTTCAAGACCGAAATGATGTACTTCTTCGGTGAGGAATACACCCGCCGCGGCTGGATCATGCAGCTGCACTTCGGTGTTCTGCGCAACGTCAACCCGACGATGTTTGAAAAGCTCGGTCCTGATACCGGCTTTGATATCATCGGCGGCGGCACCACGATCACCGAGCTTGCAAAGTTGATGGGTGAGCTCCGCCGCAACAACATCCTGCCGCGCACGATTCTCTATTCCATCAATCCCGCAGACAATGCAGGTATTGATGCGCTGATCGGTGCATTCCAGGAAAATGCCGGCGGTATGCCGCGTGTTCAGCACGGTTCCGCTTGGTGGTTCAACGACAACAAGTCCGGTATGCGTGCACAGATCAAGTCCCTTGCGAACATGTCTGTCCTCGGAAACTTCGTCGGCATGCTGACAGACTCCCGTTCGTTTGTCTCCTATCCGCGCCATGAGTATTTCCGCCGCATCCTCTGCGACGTCATCGGCGAATGGGTCGAGCTCGGCGAATATCCGCTCGACATCGATACGCTGGCACAGATGGTCTGCGATATCTCCTTCAACAACACAAAGGATTTCTTCGGATTTGAAATTCTGTAAGTCCCCAACATAAAAACTGTCCCGCAAAACGATAACAACGGTTGGCGGGACGATTTTTTTATTGATGTAACCGTTTAATGTGCTCCGTCCATCAGACGGCAATGAAGCTCATAAAGCGCGGTTTTATTGGAATCCCAATGAAGCACGTCCCTTGCGCGCTCATACGGAAGCCAGACACATTCAGTATGCTCGTGCGACAGGACAAGTTCATCACACGGAAATGCAAAGGCGTATTCCGGCACGACGTAAAGATCCTCGCGCCATCCGTATTCGCGGCGTTTCGGGAAAATTTCAACGGGAATGGAGCAGATGGAGTCAAGCGGCAGAATATCCGTGACAGTTACGCCGCCCTCCTCGAAAATCTCACGCTTTGCTGCCTGTATCGGCGTTTCCTCGTCCTCTCCGCCACCGGCAATGAACTGCCATTGGTCGTGGTCGGCGCGGTGCAGAACACAGAACAGCGGCTCACCGTCAACGATTTTATAAGGAATCGCCAGAATCTGAAACGGCGCTCTCATCGGTCAGTAAATGTCTTTGAGTACATCGTCAGATCATTCAGATCTTTGTCATATGCTTCCAGCTCGTCGATGCCGTAGTAGTCCATCAGCGCGTGCCAGCGTTCTGCCATATCGTCGTCGTACAGATACGGACGGTAGCCAAGACCAAGATAAATCTTGATTGCAGGCTTTCTGAAATCGTCGGTGTTCAGATACGCGAGCTTGATTTCGTGCTTTTTGAAATATTCAACGACCGCAGTACAGACAGCACGTCCGCCGCCGAGACCTCTTACGTCAGACGAAGAACCGACCATGTGAAGATTGCCGATATGACCGGGAGTCACCTGAACGGTTGCCGTCGAGAAGATGCGTCCCTCGGGCGTAACCGCGAAAAAAATGCCGTCTTCGGGGATAGCGGGATCGTCCCACATATCCTGATAGAAATGCTCACGTGTCCACGGTGTGCCGCCGGTCAGTTCAATGCAGGCATCGATCCA
This sequence comes from Eubacteriales bacterium, assembly GCA_045637265.1. Taxonomy (GTDB): domain Bacteria; phylum Bacillota; class Clostridia; order Oscillospirales; family CAG-272; genus RGIG3925. The sequence continues at coordinate 1,748 of JAZTZC010000053.1, forward strand.
GCCGTCAGCCAGCTGTTCCTTTGTGAACTTGTCGGTGGTGCGGTCGATGACATAGCATCCCTCTTTGAGTTTGACGGGTGCGGGTTCCTTGTCTTTCCAGACCATTCTCAGTTGTGCCATAACCTATGTTTCCTTTCGCTCAAAAGTAGTTATTTCATCCATTCCTCGCAGAGGTATCTGTGTACCGTAGGAGGAACAAGTCCTGTGAAGTCATGCTCGTAACGCAGCATTTCGCGCACGAAGGTCGAGCTGATGTGCATATATTCCTGCTTTGCCGGAATAAAAAGTGTGTCAACACCTTCCACCGCGCGGTTGATGCCGTACATGGTCATCTCATAATCAAGATCGGTTCCGTTGCGGATGCCTTTGACGATCACGGCATTGTGTTCTTTTGCAAAGACCGCCGTCAGACCGGATTCAATGGAACAGCTGACATTGTCCAGATGTGCCGTTGCCAGACGAAGCATATGAAGCTTTTCGTCAGCTGTGAACATGCTTCCCTTTTTGTCGGCATTGGCAAAGGCTGTGACATAAACGCGGTCAAACATCGCCGCAGCACGCTCAATGACATCGAGATGTCCCATCGTGATCGGGTCAAAGCTGCCGGGAATCACAGCGGTGCGGACATTATGGCTCATTCTGTCACCTCCGCAGACTTCATGCGAAGATAGGTAATATAAATGCGTCCGTACTTTGCTGTTTTGGTAATTTCATATTTTTCAAATACTGCATCGTCACCGTCAAAGATGTCGGGCGATTCTGATTCGACGAGGATTTTTGTACGCTCGTCAGCCGCACCGGATACTGCCAGACGCTTCATGACCTCGCCATGAATACGTTCGGTAAACGGCGGATCGATATAAATGAAATCAAACGGGCGGTCGCCGTTCTTGGAAAAGCCTTTCAGATAATCCTGATACTTGTAATTAACGATGCGGCAGCGGTCGAACAGCTTTGTTTTCTTGGCGTTTGCCTTGATGATATTGATCGCATCGGGCGACGCATCGACCATGACAGCAAGTGCCGCGCCGCGAGAAACCGCTTCCAGCCCCATCTGTCCCGAGCCGGAAAACAGGTCGAGAAAGTGGGAATTTTCCATTTCAAACTGCAGTGCGCTGAACACCGCTTCTTTGACGCGCTCCGCTGTCGGACGGGTGGCTTCCCCTTCCAGTGTTTCCAGCGTAACATTGCGTGCTGAACCTGTAATGATTCTCATAGGAGTCCTTTCTTGTTTTTGGAAATGATGTCATTGTATGGTTTTGATGATGTTGACAACATTCCCCACTGTTATTTTTGAAAATGCCCGATAATTTTATCCGCCAATGCGGGAGAAATCCCCGGGACTTCGCATAATTCGTCTTTTGATGCTGCTTTTACAGCGGAAAGTGACTTAAAGTGCGCAAGGAGAGCCTTTGCCTTTGCCGCACCGATACCGTCGATCGTTTCCAGAGAGGATGTTTTTAAGGTCTTGTTCTTCGCACCCATCATACGGGAAACGGTATAGCGGTGAACCTCTTCCTGAATCTTATAGATATAAACGAACACCGATTGCTCACGCGCGATGTTAATTTCATGCTCACCATCGGTCAGCGCACGGGTCTTGTGGAACTCGTCCTTGACCATGCCGAGTACGGGAATGTCAAGTCCCAGCTCGTCCATCAGCTCCTGTACGGTAGAAACGTGTCCCTTGCCGCCGTCGAGCAGAATCAGATCGGGCGGTGTTTCACCAAATCCCGAGCCTGTGGGATTGAGAATATGGTCGAGCCGTCGGCGCAGGGCTTCCTTCATCGACGCATAGTCATCGGGTGCCCCGGCGGTATCGCGGATCGTGAAGGTACGGTAATCCTTTTTGATAAATTTCCCGTTTTCGCAGACGATCATACCGGCTGTGATATGCTCTGAGCCGAGGTTGGAGATATCGTATGCTTCAATGCGCTCGGGAATAACCTCCAGTCCGAGCATCGATGCGAGCTTGATGAGCGTTTTGGCGTCGCGTTCCGATTCGTGGCGGTACTGCTTTGCGTTCTGTTCGGCATTGTCGGATGCCATTTCGCACAGCTTTCGTCCGTCACCGCGCTCGGGAATCCGAACCGTGATCTTCCGTCCCGCTTTTTCCGTTAAGAACGATGCAAGTGTGGAAAGCTCCTCCTCCCCCGGATCAAATCCGAGCAGAACCTCGCGCGGAATAAACTCGCGCATGGTATAGAACTCCGACAGAAACGCGGAAAGATTTTCGTCCTCCATGATCTGGTCAGCACCAAAGCAGAAGTGCTCGGAGTCAATGAGACAGCCGCTGCGGACATAGAAGATCGCAATGCAGGCACACGTATCACCGCGGTATATGCCGATGATATCCTGCTCTGCATCGGGGGACGCAACGACCTTTTGCTTCTGCCAGAGCTTGGACAGGCTTTCAATGCGGTCACGGTAGATTGCCGCCGCTTCAAATTCCAGATTTTCTGCGGCGTTTTCCATCTTTTCGGTCAGAGAACGCTTGACGTCTTCAAAGGAGCCGCGCAGCATTGATGTGATATCGCGGAAAATCTCGCGATACTGCTCCGAGGAAACCTTGCCGGTACACGGAGCGACGCATTGTCCGATGTGCGCATAGATGCACGGGCGTGTTTTCCCGATGTCGCGCGGAAACGATTTTTTGCAGGCGGCAATGCCGAAGGATTTGCGGATGGTCACAAGGATTTTAGCAACCGCCTGTGCGCTGGAATACGGGCCGAAGTACCGTGCACCGTCTGCCGTCCGTTTGCGCACCATGGTTACCGTCGGATACGCATCGTTCATCGTCACGCGGATGTAGGGATAGTTTTTATCGTCCTTCAGACGGATGTTGTATTTTGGGGTGTGCAGCTTGATGAGACTGTTTTCCAGCGTCAGCGCTTCCATTTCCGAGTCACAGAGGATGTATTCAAAATCCTCGACATTGGAAACCATGCGCGCGGTTTTCGGGGTGTGCGCGGCGCGTTCATGGAAATACTGCGAGACGCGATTTTTCAGCACCTTGGACTTGCCGACATAGATAACCTTGTCGTGCTTGTCGCGCATGATATAAACACCGGGTGAGAGCGGCAGCTGATTCGCTTTTTCGCGCAGGCGAGCAAGGCGGGTTTCATCTGCGGTCAGAGCCGCCGGTGACGGGATATATTCTATTTCGAGCTCCATGAAAACACCACCTTATCAAAAACAAAAAGAGCGGTATGCGCTGCAACCGTTACCGGCAGATCTGCGCATAACCCGCTCTCCGATGTATCTCATTGAAAGTAAAGCCAATGACCGAATCGGTTCAGAATCAATCGTTGAAACCGTTGACAACCAGATCTTCGATGCCGTTGAGTGCTTCAACTTCGTCCGCACCGTCAGCGATCAGGGTGATGGTCATATCCTTGGTGATACCGAGGGACAGGACACCGAGGAGGGACTTTGCATTGACACGTCTGTCTTCCTTTTCAACCCAGATAGAACTCTTATAGGAGTTTGCCTTCTGAATGAAGAAGGTTGCAGGTCTTGCATGCAGTCCTACGCTGTTCTTAATGGTAATGTTGCGAGAGATCATATTTCCATTCTCCTATCATAAATTTAACGGGTGCACACCGCTCCATGCAGCCGACGAAGCAAACAGACGGCGTTTGCATGGCGGTACGTTTTCTCGGTGTACAATATCCTGTCTATATTATAACAAATAAATCGTAAATAATCAAGTGTTTTTTTGATTTTTCCTGAATTTTTCATCGGATTTTTTTGATTTTCTTCTCAATTTTCGAAATTTTCCAAATCGTTTACAAAAAATTTTCGTGTTTTGCCCCCATACCCTCTTTTCAAAAGGCAAAATATTTGGTATAATAATAGTAACTATCCTGAAAGGAAACCGATATTCATGCCAAAGAAAACCTCCCAAGCACAGTACGGCAACCAGAGTATTTCGTCTCTCAAGGGCGCGGACCGTGTCAGAAAACGTCCCGCTGTCATTTTCGGCTCTGACGGACTGGAAGGCTGCGAGCACTCTTTTTTTGAAATTTTATCCAACTCCGTTGACGAAGCGCGCGAAGGCTTCGGTCACGAAATCATTGTCACCGCATACCAAGATCACTCCTTTGAAGTTGAGGACTTCGGTCGTGGTGTTCCGCTCGATTACAACGAAGCCGAGGGACGCTACAACTGGGAGCTGGTCTACTGTGAGCTGTATGCAGGCGGTAAATACGACAACAACGCTGACGGTGCCGCATACGAGTATTCGCTCGGTTTAAACGGTCTCGGTGCATGCGCGACGCAGTATTCCTCCGAATACATGCATGTCACCTCCTACAACAACGGCAAGGTCTACCATATCGAATTTGCGAAGGGCGAAGCTGCTTCTGAGCTCTCCTTCCGTGAGCCGACCAAAAAGGAAAACGGCAGAACCGGTACGATCACCCGCTGGAAGCCCGACCTCGATGTTTTCACCGATATTGCAGTGCCGCGCGAGCATCTGGAAAACGTGCTCAAAAAGCAATCGATCGTCAATCCCGGAACGAAGTTCATCTTCCGCTGGGAAAATGAGGACGGCACGTTTGACGCCTCCGAGTATTATTATGAAAACGGCATCATGCAGTATGTCACCGAGCTTTCCGCCGAAAGTGCTATCACTCCTCCCCAGCTTTGGAATCTCGAAACAATGGGACGTGACCGTGCGGACAAACCCGATTACAAACTCAAAGCCGAAATCTCCTTCTGTTTCACCAATACGGCAAACGGACTTGAATACTACCACAACGGCTCGTTCCTCGAACACGGCGGTTCTCCCGACAAGGCAGTCCGTTCCGCGTTCACGTTTGCCATTGACAAGTATCTGAAAGCGACGGGCAAATACAACAAGAACGAAGCAAAGATTACCTTTACGGACGTTGAGGATTCCCTGCTCTGCGTCATCAACTCGGTCTCCACACAGACATCGTATGCAAACCAGACGAAAAAGGCGATCAACAACACGTTTATTGCCGAAGCGCTGACCGATTTTCTCAAGCAGCAGCTGGAGATCTATTTTACGGAAAACCCCATCGATGCCGACAAGATTGCAGGTCAGGTGCTCGTCAACAAGCGTTCGCGTGAAAGTGCCGAATCGACACGTCTCAATCTGAAAAAGAAGCTCGGCGGCACGATGGACATGACCAATCGCATCGAGAAGTTTGTCGGATGCCGCTCCAAGGATCCGAATCTGCGTGAGCTTTACATCGTAGAAGGTGATTCCGCGCTGACATCGACCAAGCTCGGACGCACCGCCGAATACCAGGCGATCATCGCTGTCCGCGGCAAAACACTGAACTGTCTGAAGAGCACCTATGACAAGATCTTCAAGAGTGAAATCATTTGCGATCTGCTCCGCGTCATCGGATGCGGCGTTGAAATCAAAACGAAGGTTAAAACCGACATGGTTCCGTTTGATCCTGAAGCCCTCAAATGGTCAAAGATCATCATCTGTACCGATGCCGACGAGGACGGTTTCCAGATCCGTACGCTGATCCTCACGATGTTCTACCGCCTTCTGCCTTCTCTTATCAAAATGGGCAAGGTCTTTATCGCGGAAACACCGCTTTACGAGATCACGGCAAAGGATGACACCTATTATGCATATGACGA
>JAZTZC010000054.1:0-12849 GCA_045637265.1 Eubacteriales bacterium
ATGCCGTTTTCATCAACGAGCGGGAGCTTTTCGATCTTGTGGTGTGCGAGAATTTCGCGTGCCTTGAGAAGGTCTGTGCCTGCGGGAGCCGTAACGAGGTTATCCTTGCTCATGACATCGCCGATGAGCATGCTGTAATCGGTGAGGAAGCGCATATGCGGGTTGGTGCTGATACCGACGAGCTTCTTGTTTTCATCGCAGATCGGAACACCGGAAATACGGTACTTTGCCATCAGAGCATCTGCTTCCGCAACGGTGTTGTCAGCGGCAAGATAGAACGGATCGGTAATGACGCCGTTTTCGCTTCTCTTGACGCGGATAACTTCTTCAACCTGGCGTTCCACGGGCATATTCTTGTGGATGATACCGATACCGCCTTCACGTGCCATAGCGATCGCCATAGCGGATTCGGTTACGGTGTCCATTGCCGCGCTCATCATCGGAATATTCAGCGTGATCTTCTTTGTGAGGCGGGTGCCGAGCGTGACCATCTTCGGAACGATCTCAGAGCGTGCGGGAATGAGAAGCACGTCGTCAAAGGTGAGACCTTCCTTTACGAATTTTTCGGATACATTTTCGTTTACCATCGTTTTTCTCCTTTACTGTCGCTGTATTGTGAATGGGTATGATTGATGTGGGATAAAAAAACACCGGTCAGCCGCTGCCGCGCATACGCATGCCATCACCGTTGTGACGCACCGATACCGCCTGCCGCCTTGCCGCCGGACAAGTTTACATTCGGACATGACCCTGCACCGCCGCGTTTGTGATCTACGCGCCGTACCATGAAGTTTTCCGGATACGCAGTGCGATTCGTCTTCATTCCGATGCTCCTTTTGAAGGATATATTATTATATATAATATCATATTTTTATGTATTTGTCAATATAATTTCAAAATTTTGTGCTGATGTAATGTTTTAACAAATCAAAGTGCAACACACGCTCAGACTCTGACAAAAAACAGATTAGCATAGATGCACAAAATTATTTCAAAAGTCCTTGCAATCTTGTTTCATCCATGATATAATATAATATATAAATCATTTGAGAAGGGATTATGACCAACTATGGGTAATACACGACGTGAAATCATTCAAGGCATGCTTTCTGAGCAACCGTTTGTATCATTAAAAGAATTGTCAGCACGCTTTCCGGAATTGTCAAGCATGACACTGCGCCGTGATATTGAATACTTTGAATCACAGGGAGAATGCATCAAGGTACGCGGCGGTGCACGTTCCATGAAGTTCATCACGACATCTCTGGAAGAATCCTTCAATCTCCGTCTGCACGCCAATTCCGCGGCAAAGGAAGCCATTGCACAGCGCGCCGCTGAAATGATCGAGCCGGGAAGATCCATCTTCCTCGATTCCGGTACCACGATTCTGAAGCTGGTCAACGCCATCGATGACGAACGCCTGACCATCACCACATCGGGTCCGAATGTTGCGCTGGAGCTGCTGAAGAAAAATATGCCGATCGTCAACATCGTCGGCGGCATGATCAACCGTGACAACATCTCCGTATCGGGCACCCAGGCAATCCGTTATATGGAAGATATCAACATCGATATCGCCTTTCTGACACCGTCCGGACTGACCGCGGAAAACGGATTCACCTGCGGCAACTACTCCGAATGTGAATTCAAGCAGCTGATTATCAAAAAAGCACGCAAGGTCGTGCTTCTGATGGACAGCTCCAAGATCGACAAGAGCCTTCCATACACCTTTGCTGACATCGGAGAGATCGACGCCATCATCACAAACCGCGATCTTCCGCCGGAGCTTGCTCGCAAAGCACAGGATAACGGCACGGAGATCATCATTGCCAAACCGGGCTTATAACAGAAATCATCAGAATTCAAAGAAAGGAAGCTTTCGATAAACGAAAGTTACGGTCATCATTATGAATACAATTATCACCATCGGCCGTCAGTTCGGCTCCGGCGGACATGAGATCGGACGGCTTCTCGCGCAAACGCTGGGTATCCCCTGTTACGACAAGGAACTGATTATCCTCGCCGCACAGAAAAGCGGTATGTCTGCCGAGGTCTTCTCTCATGTGGACGAAACCGCAACCAACAGTTTTCTCTATGCCGTTTCTGCAGGCAGTATTCCGGGCAGTACCTATCAGCCGCAGCAGAATCTCCCGCTGAATGATAAGCTCTTTATCGCGCAGACCGATCTGATCCGCGCAAAGTCCAAGGAAGGCGCTTGTGTCTTTGTCGGACGCTGTGCCGATTCCATTCTCAAGGATGCATCCCCGATTCTCAATGTCTTCATCCGTGCCGATCTGCCGTTCCGTGTTTCCCGTATTATGGAAGCGGAAAACTGCACCGAAAAAGCGGCTGTCGACATGATCAACAAGGCAGACAAAAAGCGCGCGAAGTATTATAACTTCTATACCCAGAAGCGCTGGGGTGCTGCAGACAGCTACGACCTCGTTCTGAACAACGCCAAACTCGGCGCAGAAAAGGCAGTACAAATCATTGCAGATTATGCACGCGCCATCGCAACCGATTGATATCAGGAAAACATAAACGGATCCTGCGGACAGTCGAATCCTCTTTTTCGGCTGTCCGTTCTTTTTGTCCCGTTCCAAAATCGAAAAAACGTGTGAAAATCGCAAAAAATCACGGATTCATCTTGCATTTTTATGCGGTGCATGATATAATAAAATATAATCATTTTATTCCGAAATGTATTTCAGAAGGAGTCTCATCATGAGTGTAAAAGTACCCGAGGGCTATCGCTCTCTTTTAGATATCCGTCAGACCGAAATCGCCATCAAAAAGGTTAAGGACTTTTTTGAACGTGACCTTGCCATTCAGCTCAATCTGACCCGTGTATCCGCGCCCCTGTTCGTCGACCGCAGCAGCGGTATGAACGACACGCTGAGCGGCACGGAACGTCCCGTCAGCTTTGACATCAAGGGACTGTCCTATGAGGTTGAGGTCGTTCAGTCGCTTGCGAAGTGGAAGCGCTGGGCACTCGGTCATTACGGCTTCCGTCACGGCGAGGGTCTGTATACCGACATGAACGCCATCCGCCGCGACGAGGACACCGACAATCTCCATTCCGTCTTTGTCGACCAGTGGGACTGGGAACGCATCATCACAAAGGATGAGCGCACGGTGGACACGCTCAAGAGCATGGTTCGCCGCGTTTACCGCTCCATCCGCCATACCGAGCGCTATATTGCAGAGGACTATGCGTTCTCCGACTGTATTCTGCCCGAGGAGATCACCTTCATCACGGCGCAGGAGCTGGAGGATCTGTACCCCGGCTGTACGCCCAAGGAACGCGAATACAACATCGCAAAGGCAAAGGGTGCCGTCTTCATTATGCAGATCGGCGGTGTCCTGAAATCCGGTGAGCCGCATGACGGTCGTGCTCCCGACTATGACGACTGGTCTCTCAACGGCGATATCATCGTCTATTATCCCGTTCTTGACATCGCACTGGAGCTGTCCTCGATGGGTATCCGTGTCGATGAAGAAACACTGCTCAAACAGCTTGCCATCCGCGGCTGCTCCGAGCGTGCAGAGCTTCCGTTCCAGAAAGCCCTTCTGGAAGGCAAGCTGCCCTACACGGTCGGCGGCGGTATCGGTCAGTCCCGTATGTGCATGTTCTTCCTTCGCAAGGCACACGTCGGTGAAGTACAGGCATCCGCATGGAGCGATGAGGACATGAAGATCTGCCGCGAAAACGGTATTCAGCTTCTCTAATTGAAAAAGAACGCATCCGAGGAGAGATCATCTCCCATCGGATGCGATTTTTTTGTCTTATTTATCTGCGAATTACAGTACAGTCTCCATTCCCATCTTCTGCACCTGCATACCGCACTTCTCATAAAACTTCAAAGCACCGGGATTGCACGCCCAGACGTTCAGGGTCACATTGTAACAGCCGATGTCCTTTGCGTAGGCTTTTACAAAGTCAAACAGCTTCGTTCCGATGTGCTTGCCGCGGCAGTTCTCATCGACACAGAGATCGTCGATGTAGAGCGACTTGATGGGCGCCAGCACATGCTCGTCGGAATAGTCCATCAGCATACAGAACGCATAGCCGAGTACCCGTCCGTCCTCCTCGTAAACGAAGATCGGACGGGTATCCTGTTCTTTTTCAATGAGGATACAAAGCGCCTCATCGGTGTATTTTTTGCATCCTGCGCGGAACAGATCGGGTCTGCCGTTGTGGTGAACCATCGCGACCTGATACAAAAGGGAATTGATGCCGTCAAGGTCGGATATCTGCGAAAGTCGGATCGCCATCCAAATGCCTCCGATCAGCCGTTGATACCGAAGCGGACGAAGGAATAGCGGTTGACATATCCGCCGCACTGATTGTTTTCGTCCCAACCGTTTTCCATCGAGAACGTACCAGGTCCGACACCCCACGGTTCCGGATCGTGTCCGTGATGCGGTCCCATCAGGTTACGGTTGGAGTTGGTCAGCGCAATCTCGATCTTGTTTTCACCCTCACAGAGGAATTCAGACAGATCGATACGGTCGGTGAACATCAGCATGCCCGCTTCCTTGCCATTGACGGAAACCTCTGCAATGGCATATCTGCCGTCGACATAAAGCATCGTCGGCATACCTGCCTTGTAGGTATAGGCAGACTTGACCTTCATTGTACCAGCAAAGAAGGGGTAGCCGCACTTGACAACATTGGATGCGTCAAACGGAATCTGATCCTGTGCTGTGATAACAAAGGAGGTATCGTTGTAGATACAGCTGCTCTTGACAGAATCCTCAAACGCATCGTTTGTCTTCAGCGCGAAATTGCCCGTCAGATACATGCATTCGATTTCGGTATCAAAAACGAGACAGTTGCGCAGCGATTCGCTGACACCGGCATAAAGGACGTAATAAACATAATCGCGCTGCCAGTAGTCAAAGGAAACGGTGATTTCGTTTTCGCCGGTCTTGACATAGGACAGGATATCGGTCGTGCGGAACGAGCGGTCGAGCCACCAGTCAGCACCGACGGTGATCGGCTGACCGTTGACGGTATAGGTTGCACCTGCAAGCGGTTCGGTTACGAGGTTCAGACTTGCGGGCAGCAGATCCACAGTAAAGACAGCCTTCAGCGTGACCGCGCCCTTATACTTGTCGCGGAGCAGTCTGTCGCGGATACATTCCAGCGGTCTCTGCTCGGAATACGTCTTGCCTCCGTCAAAGGAGATGGCAAAATGGTCGATGGTCAACTGGTTTTCGGGAAGCTTGGCAAGGGTATACGGTGCATCGAGCTTGATAGGTGTGGGATCCGCAGTCTTGCGCTGGCATGCGCAAACAGGTGCAATTTCATCGCTTTCGATGTACAGATGTGCCTCGGAATAAGCAAAGTCCGCGCCAATGATGAACTTATCGTCCTCTGCCTTACCGCAGACAGGCTTTGCTTCCAGCGTGTCAAGGTCAATCTCGACCATGTTCTTGACACCTTCCACTGTGATCGCCGCACCATTGACTGCCTCATTGCCGAGATTAACGACATAGACGAGCTTACCGGAGTTGGTATTGCGGATCATCTGGCGGAAGCCTTCGCGGTTTGCAGCATTCAGCTTAACTTCTGCCGCATCGGCGATTTCCTCAAAGGTGGTTGTAGAGGAAAGCCAGGAAAGATCTGCCTTCTTGCCTTCAATTCTGGTCGGCAGAACGCCCGAGCACCAAACCTTACCGCCGTTTGCAAGGAATTCCTTCAGCAGCGCAACGGTCGTTGCATCGATCGTATCAAAGGACGGAACAATGACATAGTCATATGTACACAGACCGACACGGATCTTGTTTCCTTCAACCGCGCCCATCTTTGCCATCATGCATTCATCGCCCCAGTGATAGGGAATCTGCGCCTGCGAGAGCTTGTTCGACAGTGCAAAGAATGCATCCTCGACCTCTTTGATCGAATGATATTCACCCTGACGCTTATAGGTCAGATATGCCGCGTGCATCGGATGGATGACGAGGGTGTTTGCGTATTCCTCACCGAGGGAGAGCATGTAACCGAGGTTATTGAAGTAGTTGTTGAACTCCTTCATCTTTTCCTGCCACGGCAGATGCTCGGAATAGTTGGCGGGATAGTCGCGCTTTCTCTGTCCGCGGATGGAGTATGCGTACAGATGCTGGCACATGATATTGACACCGCCGACATACTGCAGTTCAGCAATGCGCTTCAGCTCGGTCGGTGTGACGTCCCAGCCGCAGCAGCCGAACATTTCGGACAGCGTCTTCTTCTTGCCAAGCTGTGCACAAGCGGAACCGAGCTGCTTGGGCGAAATATCGGCAGCAAGACCGCGGCCGAGGTAGTCAATGCCCGGAATGTGCTCATATTCATAGAACGGCATGACACCGCCGATACACATCATCTGTCCTGCAAGAGAGGTCTCCTCAACCGCGTGACCGGTCAGACGACATCCGTTTTCCTCACACCAGTCGTAGACCGGCTTGATCCAATGGTTGATGAACAGCTTGTGGCAGAGCTTCCAGTAGTCATAACGGAATTCACGATCACCGTCAAAGTCGATGAACAGCGCAGGGAGATAATCAAATACATCATAACCGTAAGCCGCCTTGAACTCTGCGGGCATCTTGTCACTCCAGACCGTGCCCCAGCGGTAATACTGCGGCTCGTCGGTAAAGAAGCCGGGCATTGCGTGACCGAAATCGTCGGGATTGCCGCGCTTCTTGTATTCGTCATGGGTTTCAACGAGGAACTTTTTCGTAATTTCCAGATCGAGTGTATCGACATACGATTCATCCCATGCCTGAATGATGACATGGTATTCGGAAATACCGTCAACTGCGGCAGTTACACGAGTCAGCTTGCCGTCGGTGAGCGTATAAACGCCGAGTACGTTTGCAAGTGTCGCAGGATAGGTATCGACCTTTTCGTATTTGAGATAGGTTGCATGGTTTTTCTTGTCCTCGAGCAGCTTACCGCCCGCAAAACCGGAGGGCCAGCCGTTTTCGTCGTAAGACCATGCTTCCATACCGAGCTTGCGTGCTTCATCAACGCAGGCATCGATGCAGTCAAACCACTCGTCGCTGAGATATTCGGTTTCAAGACCGCCGCGCGCGTGCATGAAGAAGCCGTTCATGCCGAGGTCGTGCATCAGACGAATCTGACGGCGCAGTTCTTCTTCCTCCAGCTTGTCGTTCCAGCTCCAGAACGGGATAGAGCCATGCGTGATGGCATGCTCCTTGACGTCAAGTAAAAAATTTTTCAAATCCATGAGTATATCCTTTCTGATTTGGTATTTATTGACATTTATTTTTTCTTTTTCTTCTTTGGGGTTCGCGGGGATTTCACAGATACGGGCTTTTCCTCTATGACGGAAGATTCTCCTGTCTCTGTGACACATTCCGCTGCAGTCTGTGATAAGGGAACAGCGGATTCCTTTTTGGCAAGTCTTGCATCGACCGCCTGCGCACAAACGGTAAAGATGACCGAACAGACGGGAACCGCGAGCAGCATACCGAGGATCCCGCCGACGCTGGAACCGACGGTAACCGCCGCCAGCACAAGCAGACCGGGAAGTCCTACCGACTTACCGACGACACGCGGGTAGATGAGGTTGCCCTCCAGCTGTTGGAGTACAACAATAAAGACAACAAACCACAGTGCCTTCACAGGTTCCGCAAGCAGGATCAGAAATGCCCCGACAGCGGTACCGACATATGCACCGAACACAGGGATCAGCGCAGTAAAACCAACGATGACCGAAACGACAAATGCATACGGCATCCGAAAGATTGCCATACCGATGCCGCAGAGCACACCGATGATAACCGCTTCCGTCAGCTGTCCCGTGATGAAATTGGTAAAGGTTTTATTGACAAGATCGGCAAAGGATACCAGCGTCACCACCCGTTTTTCGGAGAACAGCGCCCGCAGAATCCGTTTGATCTGTCCGCACAGCATTTCCTTCTGTGCAAGCATATAGATGGAGAATACCAACGCCAGTACCACATTGAACACACCCGAGAACACCGAGGTCGTGATCGACACCGTGGTATCGAGAATGTGTGAGCCCCATTCAGCAAAGAAGCTCTTTACGGTAGAGAAAATGCCGTCTGTATTGAGCCGCTTGATATCAATGGCAAAATCCGGCAGAACAAAGCCGAAATCATCGAGGAGCGTCTGAGCCTTGACCCACAGCGCTTCCAGATCGGCAAGATAGCCGGGCAGCATGGAAGCAAAGTCGTTGAATGCTGCACCGAGCTGCGGAATCAGCATAAAGACAACCGCAAACAACAGTCCTGCAATCAGAAGATAGGAGAGAATCATGCAGAGCGGACGCCGCAGAGCCGTACTGAGCTGATGCTTGAGACTCCTGCCTTTCTTCGTACCGCTTACATACAATTCCCTGCGAAACAGCCGATCCCATAACCGCTCCAGCGAACGCATCGGTACATTGACGATGAATGCGATACAGATACCGAGAAAGATCGGCGAGAAAATCGACAACACCGCCGACACCCCGGATCCGATCGCATCGATATGCTGCAGCCCGAAGGCGATCAGCAGTACAGCCGTTATCAGAAGAAACAGGTTCTTCCATGTTTTTTTTGAAAATTCCATAGTATTTTATACTTGTTCCAAATCTTTTTCCAGATCGGCAATGATGTGCGCAAGTGCATGCTCGTTGTGGTGCACCGTAATGCGGTCGGCGACAGCCTTGACCTCATCAATGGCATTTTCCACGGCATAGGCAATATCGGCATGCGTCAGCATCGAAACGTCATTTTCGTAGTCGCCGACACAGACCGTTGTGTGGATGGGATTGCCATCAGACGCAAGCAATCCCAGCATATCGGGAAGCAATTCGCCTTTTCCCGAGTCGTTGGAATGAATTTCAATGCCCTCCGACCAGCTGCGGTCAAGATTATACCGATCGCCGCACAGATTTTTCAGATACGCAAGCACCCCGGCGGTTTTATCCGCTTTCTGTACGATGATAAACCGATGCCACGGCTTGCCAAGAGTCGCCAACACTTCATCAATGCGTGCAAAATCCTCGCGAGGAATGTGAATTTCACGGTCATGCGCACTGGCGGTGATGCGGAATACTTCATCACGGTCGCGGATAATCATATGCAGAATATCCAGAATACCGTCGTCGATCGGTTTGTCTACCAGATGTCTGCGCGTCACTGGATCAAACAGTACCGTGCCGTTGATGCCGATGACATAGGTGTTCGGCACAAACCGCTCTGCATACTTATCAATAAAATCGGGATACCGTCCGGAAGAAACGGTGACAAGACCGCCCTCGGACTGGAAGTATCGGATTGCTTGTGCATTTTCTTCTGTAATCTCTCCGCGGTCGTTGGTGATCGTACCGTCAATGTCGGATAAGATCAGATAGCCTTTGAATTTGTTCATGATAACTTGGTACCTTTGATGTCCGAAGCCCCCGGACGGAGCTTGCCCCAGGACTCAAAGTGAACGGCAATCGCGTCTCCATCAGCGGATACTGTAATTTCCATACGGTGCGGGCAGTTGAGATAACGGACGCGCAGAAGCAGCTGTCCGTTGTGTGCTTCAAATGCCGCCGCCATCCGACAGCGTTCGGGAATATCGGTGTTCATGAGTCCCACGAGCTTGGGCTTGAGGGTTGCGGTATAGACCGTGCTTTCCGCCCAGAAGCCGTCGCCTGCGCGAATGACATACTGATCGACACCGTTGGAGAACACCACGCGTATTTCATCACGCTCGGTATCATAATCCATGGTCATACCGGTAAATCCCATCGGGTTGTTATCAAGCTTGTACCAGACATGTTCCATACCGGTCGTCTTCTGTGCGGAACAGGCAGCACTGTAATCGGGAAGCAGAACGGGAACCTGTTCACCGTCGCCGTCATGAATATGGTTTGCCAACTCCATCAGCCAGTCCATTTCCGCCTGCATGTTGCCAAGCTCCGTCTGCAGAGCGAAGACCATATCATGCTCCGGCAGCACGACACACAGCTGACCGAACGCGCCGTCACCGCGGAAGCCCTCGCGCGCGTTGACCCAGAACTGATAGCCGTAGCCCGCACACCAGTCGGGTGTACCGTTGCAGGAGTTATCGGAAATCGGTGAGGTCGCAGTCTTGACCCAATGTTCGGAAAGAAGACGCTTGCCGTTCCAGACGCCGCCGTTCAGATACAGCAGACCGAGCTTTGCGATATCGTCCGCGCTGACATGGATACCGCATCCGCCCTCGTTCGTTCCGTCGGCGGTACGGTTCCAGCGGACTTCTTCAATGCCCAGCGGCATAAACAGCTTCCAGGACAGGAAATCAAGCAGCTTCATGCCGGAAAGCTTCTCAACGATGCAGGACAAAAGACAGGTCGCGCCTGTGTTGTAGGTAAAGTGCGTTCCGGGTTCATACGGCACTTCCTGGGCAAGGAATGCCTTTGCGGCATCGTCCACCTCGATCATCTTCGGCATGACACACGCCGCGTGACCGGTATTCATCGACAGCACATG
The DNA here is from genome assembly GCA_045637265.1 of Eubacteriales bacterium. Classification (GTDB taxonomy): domain Bacteria; phylum Bacillota; class Clostridia; order Oscillospirales; family CAG-272; genus RGIG3925. Next base: position 10,480 of record JAZTZC010000054.1, read on the forward strand.
ACGGACGCACATCTTTGCAAGATTTTCGGAAATGACCGCAGGGCACTTGTCGGGGAACAGATCGATAATGCGGTCATCCTCGGACAGCTTGCCTTCATCGATTAAAAAACCGATGGCGGTGGAGCAGAAGCTCTTGGACAGGGAATAAATCTCACGCTTGTCCGTGCAGTGATACGGAGCCGGTGCAAGTCGGACAAGAAGTGCATCGTGTTCGTAGATTTCCAGCGTATGAAGCTCGTCCCTACCCGCTTTGAAATGAGACAAAAAGGCGTTCAATGCCTTCTTTGAAATACGCGGACTGACGTAAAAATCGTTTCGGTTTGTCATGGTACTCCTCCCATATTGCATTTGTATTATGTTTATTATACTCCCGATTTATGAACACATCAAGTATTTGCAGAAAGTATTTGTACTCAATATCCGCGCCGACCGGCAAGCATCCGCAAAACAAACAGCGAGGAGTCGACGGTTTTGTGCTTTCCCGCAAATCGGTCGGACAAGGAAAAATCAAACTTCCGCGGAAATGTCCAGAGTCCGTTTTCATCGCGCTGGGACAAAAGAAACGCGCAGATCGTGTTTTCGAAGGCCTCAAAGCCCTTGTAGGGTGCTATGATCGACAGTGCGCGAACCCAATGCCAGAAATCACGGGAATCCCGGCGGCAGGTATCGATCGGAATCGGAATTCCGGGCGGCTCATTGTAGACATATCCAAGCGACGGCAGCTTTGTCATGCAGAAATCGACCAGCGCACGGTCGGTCTTCTCCGTCAGATAAAATTTACCGTTTACGGGGGATGTCAGAAGCAGACAGTAATAGTTGAACGGCGGAATCGGACGACTGACGGTATAACCAAAGTGTGATGCCTTGACCGCACGGTCATAGTCTTCATCATAATCGCCATGTGAGAAAATCTCCTCGGCAAAGGATACCCACAGAGCACGGTGTCGGTCAACCAGCGGATGCTCGGGAACAAGCAATGACAGCATCGATGCTGCAATCAACGGCTCAAACATTTCACTATACCAGTGCGGATGATCCTGCTTTTCATATTGTCCTGTGGATTCCCTGCCTTTCAGCAGCCGGATGAGATAGTCACGGACTGCAGCAAGTGTCGGGTGAGTACCGTCAAGCCCAAAGGACAACAGACGGCGGATCATCCCCTCGGTTGTCCCGTGAAACGGTTCCCAGAAGCCGCGTTCGTTTTGTGCCGCAGCAATCTTCTTAACATGCGGATGCAAAAGAACCGCCTCATATGCCGCACGGCAGTCCGGATGCGTACCGTCAAAGCCGAGCAGCTCCCGATATATGATATACCGCGGAATCGGATCGGGATGCAGCGCAAGCAGTTTCTGTGCGCAGGCAAGTCTGTCATGTTCCTCCAAAAGCATGGAAGCCTCCTGTGATTTCCACGGAAAACAACGCGTTCCATGGAAAAACGGGGCACCGCGAAACCGCAGCACCCCGGTAGATGTTATTCAGATTAAGACTCAATCGAGGTAAAGACATCAATCAGCTCTGCAAGCTTCTTTTCGTAGGTCTTTTCCTTCTTTGCATACATGGATGCGAAGTCGGACTTCTTACCGCCGATCAGATCGCGTTCGATCAGACCGACACCGCCGAGTGCGTAGTTGTAGATAAACGCAAAGTCGGTCGTACAGTTGTCATGGATGATATCGAGGATCTGGATGGCCTTATCGGTGGAGTCACGGTTGTACTTGACCTTGATTGCAACTTCATAGTATGCAGGAAGGACATCGCGATAACCGAGGAATGCCATTTCTTCCATAATCGCGGTTGCCTGCTCAACCTTGGAACAGGTCGTCGGCAGACATGCGGTAACGGAAATATCGTGCGCCAGAGACAGATAGGTCGGCTCGCTTTCATCGTACTTGGGGAACGGAATGACTGCGTAGTCAACTTCCTTGTTGCGGAGCAGTTCCGCAGTATAGAACCAGCCGGGCAGGAACAGAAGCTCATTTTCGTTGAACTTGTTCGGCATCAGGACATCAAGGGAGTTATAGTCAGCTGTAAAGACACGAACACCGGGATTTTCGTAATAGAGGCTGTACAGCTTCTGCGTATGGGTGACGGTCTTTTCATTGTTCATCGTCAGAACGGGAATGTTGTCTGCGTCACGGGTGGTCGCGCGGATACCTGCGGCATAAGTAAAGTGGTCGGTCAGGTTTGCCGTAATGACACCAATACCGTACTGGTCGTCTTCATCGAACGAGCCGTCACCGTTGAGGTCCTGATACATATCCGTACACATCTGGGACAGACGGTCGAAGGTCCACTTGCCGTCCAGAACTTCGTCATACATTTCTTCAATGCCTTCGTAGTGCTGTGCATACAGCTGCTTGTTGACATAGA
>JAZTZC010000055.1:0-1942 GCA_045637265.1 Eubacteriales bacterium
TAGCTGTTCATGATGTCAAGACGGGAAACGATCTGCGGCATATCGTCAGAGCCGAGCAGGTCGAGTGCCTGTTCAAACGGGTGCGGGCCGGTGTTGCGCAGACAGCCGCCGCCGAAGCGCTGGGAGCACTGCCAGTCCCAACGGCGTGCCCAGCCGGAGAACTGGATCTTAATCATAGCGATACGTCCGAGAACGCCGGATGCAAGAATTTCACGGATGCGGGTTGCGTAAGGCGTAAAGTGAGACTGCTGGAAGACACAGAGCATGACATTGTTTTCAGCAGCTGCATCAATCAGCGCCTGACAGTCATCGGCATGAACCGCAAAAGGCTTTTCGGAAACGACGTTGAAGCCGTGCTTTAAGAAATCGAGCGCAACAGGATAGTGCTGATAGGAATAAGTTGCATTGACAACGAGATCGATATCCTTACGATCAAGAATTTCGTGATAATCAGCAAACACCTCACAGCCATGGCGCGCCTTTGCCTGTTCACGACGGAACTCGAGTTCGTCAACGACGATGGCAACCTCGTACTTATCATTGTTTTCGGATGCAAAGAATTTTCCGTGGATGTCCTGACCGGAACGTCCGTAGCCAATGATGGCAACTCTTAATTTTTTCATGATGGTATTCCTTTCTATTTATATAAACGAAAATGGATTACAGAAGATCAGCACCGCTGTCACGGTCACAGAACATGACACAGTCGGCGTGTCTGCGCATAACGGTTGCGGGAACATCCTCGGTGATGGGACCGAGAACCGTCAGCTTGACCGCATTGCGCTTGGTCGGTGCGGGGACAGTACATACAAGGTGCGGCGCGTTGGCAAGGGTCGGAACAGTCAGCGTCAGCGCATGGGTCGGAACTTCATCAATCGAAGCAAAGCATCCGTCGTGAACCTGCTGCATACGGCAGACCTCGTCGAGCTTGACAACCTTGACAACCTCGGGGTCATCAAAGAACGCAAAGCCGGGATCATTGAACGCGATGTGACCGTTTTCACCGATACCAAGGCATACAAGGTCGGTCGGGAATGCCTTCAGAAGTTCGGTATAACGCGCACATTCAGCCGCCGCATCCGTTGCAGAGCAGTCAATGCGGTAGACTGCCTTAAAGGGAACCTTGGAAAACAGGCAGTTGTTCAGGAAGTTGCCAAAGCCCTGCGGAGCATCGGCGGACAGTCCGATGTATTCGTCCATATGGAAGGCATTGACGCGGCTCCAGTCGATGTCGGGGGAAGCAATCAGTGCGGCAACCATCTCATTCTGCGAAGGGGCTGCGGCAAAGATGACGTTGACCTCGTCCTTTTCTGCAAGCAGTGCACGCAGATGAGCGGCAGCGGCAGCACCTGCGGCATCGCCCATCGCTGCTCTTGTGTCATAGATTTCGACGCGCAGATTGTCTGCGGTCAGTTTTTTGCATAAGCTCATAATCTTATCCTTTCCAAATAAGAATTGTATTTGATACTATTATACTATCCTTGCACATATTTTTCAAGTAGGTACGGGAAATTTTTCAAAAATTACGTAATTTTCAAAACCGGTGTAATTGCGGACAACCTCTTGCAAATCAGCGCAGCTTATGCTATAATGAAAAAAATGAGTAAAGGAGCGTAATTCTCATGATCGAACAAATCACAAAATTATTCCGTATCTGCTATCCCGGTGTTGTCCGTTCCGAGGACAGTGTCCGCCGAACCCTATCCCATGAGGAAAACCACATTCTGACGCGGTTTGACGGCGAGATACTGATCGGTGCGGCTGTCTACTACGAAGATCGCATTCTCATGCTGTGCGTCCATCCCGACCATCGCGGACGCGGTATCGGCTCGGAGCTGCTTGCAGAATGTGAGGATGCCATCCGTGCGGCGGGGTATCCGTCCGTGTTCCTGTCTAAGTCGGAGGCCAAGCGGTCTTAGGAAGACAAAAGTTGGTCTGCAAC
>JAZTZC010000056.1:0-11083 GCA_045637265.1 Eubacteriales bacterium
AGACGATCGCTAACAAGAAGAAGTAATTAAGATAGGAGTGACAAAAGCAATGGCAAAGGCTACTGCCAAGAAGGCAACCAAGAAGCGCCGCGAGCGTAAAAACGTGGAAAAAGGCGCTGCTCATATCCGTTCCACCTTCAACAACACGATCATTACCATTACCGATATGAACGGTAACGCAGTCTCCTGGGCATCTGCAGGTGAACTTGGCTACAAGGGCTCCAGAAAGTCTACCCCCTACGCTGCTCAGATGGCAGCTGAAACCGCAGCTAAGATCGCTGTGGATCAGGGTATGAAGACTGTTGAAGTTTATGTCAAGGGTCCGGGTTCGGGACGTGAATCCGCAATTCGCGCACTGCAGTCCGTCGGTCTGGAAATCAGCCTGATCAAGGACGTTACCCCCATCCCCCACAACGGATGCAGACCCCCCAAGAGAAGACGCGTATAATCATCGGAAAAATAAAGGAGGTGCCTACCAACTATGGCAAGATATACAGGTCCCGCATGCAAACTCTGCCGCAGAGAAGGAACCAAGCTGTTCCTCAAGGGTGACCGCTGCTTATCCGATAAGTGTGCGATCAGCCGCCGCAATACCGCTCCCGGTCAGCACGGTGCGCAGAACAAGAAACTGAAGGAATACGGCATGCAGCTTCGTGAGAAGCAGAAGGCTAAGAGAATTTACGGCGTTCCGGAAAAGCAGTTCAGAACCTACTTTGAAAAGGCTAACAAGACCGAAGGTCAGGCTGGTGAAAACCTGCTGACGATCCTTGAAAGCCGTCTGGACAACGCTGTCTACAAGATGGGTATGGCTGAGAACCGCCACGACGCACGTCAGCTCGTTCTCCATGGCCACTTCACCCTCAACGGCAAGAAGGTCACTATCCCCTCCATTATCGTGAAGGTCGGTGACGTTATCGCAGTCAAGGAAGCAAGCCGCTCCTCTGCAAAGATCAAGGGTCTCATTGAAGCTCTCGAATCCAAGACCGCTCCCAAGTGGATTGAACTCGACAAGACCAATGTTACTGCAAAGATCGTTGCAAAGCCTGCAAGAGACGACGTCGAATTCCCGTTCGAAGAACAGCGTATCGTCGAACTTTACTCGAAGTAATCACTTGGCATCCCGGTTTGTGCCGGGTCGAACACACCATGTATTTTCGTGGGCTGCGTGATCTTCGAGTCCGAATCCCATGAATTTCGCGGTGATGCTGCGGCACAGAAGAGACCTATTGCGCAGATGCGGGATAGATCCCGGTCTGATTTTGAATGTATAATAGGAGGGTAACAAATGATTGAAATCGAGAAGCCCAATATTACCACGGTGAACTTGAGCGAGGACGGATCGTCCGGTAAGTTTATCATTGAGCCGCTGGAAAGAGGTTACGGTACCACGCTCGGCAACTCCCTGCGCCGTGTACTGCTCAGCTCTCTCCCCGGTGTCGCTGTTGTATCCATCAAGATCGACGGTGTACTCCATGAGATCTCCACCATCCCCGGTGTTAAGGAAGATGTCTGTGAGATCGTGCTCAATGTCAAGGGTATTACTGCAAAGCTGTACAGCGAAGGTCCCAAGACTGTCATCATTGACATGACCGGTTCCTGCAATGTCTGTGCAGGCGATATCAAGCAGGATGGCGATATCGAAATTCTTAACCCGAACCATCATATTGCGACCGTCAACGAAAATGTCCGCTTCTACATGGAGCTGACCTTCGATCACGGACGCGGATATGTGTCTCAGGAAAAGAACAAGCAGCTCGGTGCAGCTCAGCTCTGCCCCGGTCTGATCTATATCGATTCCATTTACACACCTGTTTATAACGTCAACTATGCAGTTGAAAACACCCGTGTCGGTTCCAGAACCGACTACGATAAGCTGACGCTCGAAGTGCTCACAAACGGAACCATTTCCGCGAAAGAGGCAATATCGCTTGGAGCCAAGATACTCAACGAACATCTCAACCTCTTTATTGACCTCTCTGATGAGGCAAAGAAGGCAGAGATCATGGTTGAACGCGAAGAAACCATCAAAGAAAAGGTCCTTGAGATGACCATTGAGGAGCTTGACATGTCTGTCCGCAGCTTCAACTGTCTGAAGCGCGCAGGCATTGATACGGTCGGAGACTTGACAAACAAGACTGAGGAAGATATGATTAAGGTCAGAAACCTCGGTAAGAAGTCTCTTGAAGAAGTTGTCCAGAAACTTCACTCCCTCGGCCTGGATCTGAAGAAGGACGACGAATAAAGTAAACACAGGGAACATCCTGTCCCCGCGTGTTAGTTAGGAGGAACCAAAACATGCCCGGAACCAGAAAGCTTGGCAGACCCACTGCACATAGAAATGCAATGCTCAGAGGTATGGTTACCTATCTGCTGGAAAACGGCCAGATTGAAACCACGCTGACGAGAGCAAAAGAGGTCAGATCCATGACCGAAAAGATGATCACGCTCGGCAAGAAGAACACGCTTGCTTCCAGACGTGCGGCTCTGGCATACATCACCAAGGAAGATGTTGTCAAGAAGCTGTTTGATCAGATTGCTCCCGAATATGCTGACAGAAACGGCGGCTACACCCGTATCTACAAGATGGGCCCGCGCCGTGGTGACTGCGCAGAAATGGCAATCATCAAGCTCGTTGCAGACGAAAAGGCTGTCAACGAAGCTCCTGCTGCAGAAGCAAAGAAGGAAGAAGCAGCTGACGCTGAATAATCCTGCTGTGCTTGCATAATAGCATAAAATTCGCCTCGGTCATCATGACCGGGGCGTTTTTGTATTTCGCCGCCGAAGTCCATGGCGAGCAGTCCAGGATCGAATATCGGCTTATCTTCTGTGAAAGCAGTATCAACGGGTGTCGTTTTTATATATAGAAAGCATTTCGAAACTGTGAATAAATGGTAAAAAAGATTGGATTCACTATAGTTTTCACAAAAAATACGAAAAAATTTTTGAGAAATTCAAAAAAACTATTGCAAAATTCTCAAAAATAAGGTATTATATATATGATATATATTCGGATTATAAAATCGGATATGAAATAATTTTTTCACATGGAGGAAACTCACAATGGCAGAAAGAAAAGTAAGAATTGGTATCATCGGCTGCGGCGGTATTGCAAACGGCAAGCACATGCCCTCCCTGAAGAAGGTTCCGCAGGCAGAAATGGTTGCATTCTGTGACCTCATCGAGGAAAGAGCAATCAAGGCAGCAAAGGACTACGGTACCGCTGACGCAAAGGTTTATACCGATTACAAGGAACTGCTCAAGGACGAAACCATCGAAGTCGTTCATGTCCTGACTCCCAACCGTGCACACAGCTTTATCACTGTTGACGCGCTGAACGCAGGCAAGCATGTTATGTGCGAAAAGCCGATGGCAATCAACTCCGAAGAAGCGCTCAAGATGATCAACGCTGCTAAGGCAAACAACAAGAAGCTCACCATCGGTTACCAGAACCGTCAGAGACCCGACTCCCTGTACCTCAAGCAGGAAGCAGATCAGGGCACGTTCGGTGACATCTACTACGCAGAAGCAATCGCGATCCGTCGTCGTGCCGTTCCTACCTGGGGTGTATTCATCAACGAATACGAACAGGGCGGCGGTCCCCTCATCGACATCGGTACTCATGCACTTGACCTGACCCTCTGGACCATGAACAACTACAAGCCGAAGTACTGTGTCGGTACCACCTACCACAAGCTCAACGATCTGCCCGCTGACGAACAGGGCAACGCTTGGGGCCCGTGGGATCCTGAAAAGTACACCGCAGAAGACTGCGCATTCGGTTTCATCGTCATGGAAGACGGTGCTACCATCAACCTGAAGGCTTCCTGGGCAATCAACATGCTCGATCCCAGAGAAGCAATCACGACCGTTGCCGGCACCAAGGCAGGCGGTGACATGCTCGACGGCGACCGCATCAACGGTATCCGCAAGGGCAGACAGTACACCCTGAAGCCTGACCTCAGCGCAGGCGGTGTTGCATTCTACGACGGCGCAGGAGACGAAGATCCCGCAGGTCGCGAAGCAAGACTCTGGATCAATGCGATCATCAACGATACCGAACCCTTCGTAAAGGCTGAACAGGCATTTGTCGTTACTCAGATCCTTGAAGGTATCTACGAATCCGCAAAGACTGGCAAGCCGTACTACTTCAACTAATCAAAAATGAAAGGGACAGCATTGTGTTGCCATCAGGCGGCACAATGCTCCGTCTCATGTTTACGGAAAAACGATAAAGGAGCAACATTATGGAACTCGGCGTACTTACCAACCTCTATGCGTCCAAGTCCCTTGACGAAACACTGTCCATCCTGCACGGCATGGGTGTCACCATGGCGGAAATCGGCTGCGGCGGTTACCCGGGCAAGGCTCATTGTGATCCCAAGGTTCTCTTGAACGACGATGCGGCTCTCGCAGAATTCAAGGCAACCTTTGAAAAGTATGATATGAAGATTTCCTGCCTGTCCTGCCACGGCAATGCCGTTCACCCGGACAAGGCAATCGCAAAGGCATTCCACGACGACTTCGTTGACGCTGTTCTGCTCGCAGAAAAGCTCGGCGTTGATACCATCGTTACCTTCTCCGGCTGCCCCGGCGACCATGAAGGTGCAAAGTATCCGAACTGGGTCACCTGCCCGTGGCCGGAAGATTTCCTCGCGATTCTCGAATGGCAGTGGAACGAAGTTCTGATTCCTTATTGGAAGGAAACCGCAGCGTTTGCAAAGGCACACGGCGTTACCAAGATCGCATTCGAAATGCATCCCGGCTTTGCAGTGTACAATCCCGAAACCCTTCTGAAGATGAGAGCGGCTGTCGGCGATGTTATCGGCGCAAACTTTGACCCGTCTCACCTGATCTGGCAGGGTATCGAACCTGTTGCGGCTATCCGCTATCTGCAGGGTGCGATCTACCACTTCCATGCAAAGGATACCAAGATCGATAAGATCAATACCGCAAAGATCGGTGTTCTCGATACCAAGCATTACGGTGACGAGCTCAACCGTGCATGGGTCTTCCGTGCTTGCGGCTACGGCAATGATGCAACCTATTGGAAGGAAATCGTTTCCGCTCTGCGCCTGACCGGCTATGACAAGGTCATGAGCATTGAGCACGAAGATTCCCTCATGTCCATCGATGAAGGTCTGACGAAGGCTGTTGACTTCCTCAAGCCCATTCTGATGTACGATCCCAAGCCGTCCGGTATGGCGTGGGCATAAGCTGCATTGCGAGTATATAAATAACTGTTTGGAGAAATTCCTATGAAGAAAAATCTTGTAGTGGTCGGCTACGGCGGACAGGGCGGCTGGCACGCAGACCATGCACTGAAGAGTGATGTCGTTACCCTGCGCGGTATCTATGACATCAAGCAGGCGCGCGTTGATCTGGCAAAGTCCAAGGGCATCTTTACTTACGATTCCTTTGAGGCTGTGCTGGCTGACAATGAAATTGATATCGTTGTTTGCGCAACACCGAACGATGTTCACAAGGATATCGTTATCCGTGCGCTGGAATCCGGTAAGAATGTTGTCTGTGAAAAGCCTGTTGCACTGGCTGTCGAAGATTTCGACGACATGTGTGCGGCGGCTAAGAAGGCAGGCAAGCTGTTCACCGTTCACCAGAACCGCAGATGGGACGTTGACTTCCTCGCGATCAAGTCCATCATCGCAAGCGGCGAAATCGGCGACACCATCAACATCGAGTCCCGCGTCCACGGTTCTCGTGGCATTCCGTCCGACTGGAGAGCACAGAAGGCTTACGGCGGCGGTATGATCCTCGACTGGGGTGTACATCTGATCGACCAGATGCTGCAGCTGATCCCGAACGAAAAGATCGTTCGCATTTACAACGAAAACACCAACATCACCACCGAGGAGGTCGATGACGGCTTCCATCTGATGATGACCTTTGAGTCCGGCAAGCGTGCAACCGTTGAAGTCGGTACTTACAACTTCATCTACATGCCGCGCTTCTATATGCAGTGCAAGAACGGCTCTGCGTTCATCGAAGACTGGCAGAAGAATTGTCAGGTTGCAAAGCTGAAGGCTTGGAACGAAAAGGAAGTTGTTCCGGTTCAGACCGCGGCTGGTATTACCAAGACCATGGCTCCCCGTGACGAAATCACGCTGGACAGCTACAAAATCGACCGTCCGAAGTCTGACGTTCATGATTTCTATCGCAACCTGGTCAAGGCTGTTGACGGCATTGAACCGCAGCTCATCAAGCTCGAAGAAGTCCGCCGTGTCCTTCTGGTCATGGAAGGCTGCTTCAAGTCCGCAGAACTGCATCAGGCACTCGAAGTCAATATCTGATTTCAAAAAAAGCAAGAGGAAGATCGTATCGGTCTTCCTCTTTTGTTGTGCTTCTGAAATGCGAATTATCACGAAATTCGGAAAAGAATTATAAAAAAAGTTGACGTTTTTATAAAAATGTGGTATAATATTGGAAGAAACACAGAAATGTCAGGAAAGGAACACCCTGCCCATATCGGTGGGGATGGTCGGAAATGATGGAAGAGATTACACAGCTGCAGTTATTCGGAGACGAGGATTTTACTTTAGAAACCGGTCGACATATCCCCGAGGAACCCGATGCGCAGGATGAGGATACGATTGCTTTTCTGACCGATATCCGCCGTATTGCTCTGCCGATGTTGTCCGTGCGCAGCTTTCTTTATACACCGCTTTCCCGCGTGGAGGAAATCGCGCCGACGCTTCTGACCGAGCATCAACTGGTCTTTGTCACTGAAGGCTCGGTCACCTGTCTGATTGGCGGTGTTTCCTATACCGCAAAAGCGGGCGACTGTTTGTATGCCGCACCGGGAGTCCTCTTCTGCCGCCCGGAAGGAGTCGAGCCTGCCGCCTATATGACACTCTGCTTCTGGGACGATACACCGCGCAGAGAAGGTCGGATGGGCGATATGATCTTTGCATATCCGCATAAGCTGACATATATTGACGATGCCGATGTTTCTTATACGGTCGATTATCTGAAGCGTGTCTGTCTCACCGGTTCTCCCGATCAGCGCAAGAAGTGCCTTGCTGCTTTGCAGATGCTGCTCATTCAGATGGAGGACTTTGTCGTCCGTTATTCGGACAATGACTACGTCCGCGCGATGAAGCGTTACATTTTGGAGCACTACCGAGAGGGTGTTCAGCTCGAGGACCTCGCCGATCAGGTCGGTCTGCATCCTGTTTACTGCGCAAAGGTCTTCAAAAAATGTGAGGGCATTACCGTCGGTGACTTCATCAACCAGCTCCGCATTTCCCGCGCCGCCGCACAGCTGGAATCTGCCATTGAAACCTCCGATGTGGCGGAAGACCTCGGACTTTCCGAGTTCTACTTCAGCCGCTGGTTCCGCCGTATGACCGGTGTTACCCCGACGGAATACCGCGATTCTCTGCGTGCTGCATATACAAAGCATTAATATATATAAATCAAACCCCGAAGATTCAGAAACGAGTCTTCGGGGTTTTTGCGCTTATTTTCTCCACATCTCACCCGGTTTTACCGAGCAGATTTCGCCGTCACAGGAGAACCATACCTCCATCGCGGACGGATTGTAAACCATCGTATGGTCGGCGGACAGTATCAATGCGCGCTGTGCCTGCATGTAGTCATAGATTTCGATGTTGGTGGCGTACCAGATTTTTTCGTTTCCGGCGACTGTTTGGCAGAACTGCTCGATCTCCGACCACTTGACCATGCGCTCAAATTCATGGCTGTGACCCCAGACATACAGCAGCTTCGGTCCGCTGTAGTAGCCGTCGATGGCACACATGAAATCCTCGGCACAGGGAATGGCGTTCCGTTGATGCGTCGTCGGATGCCACTCCAAGAAGTTGGTCGGGAATTCATAGCGCTTGGTATCTTTTGTTGTGCGGGAATAGACGATACCGCATGCGGCAAGCGGCGCAAGGTTGTCCTCGGTATACTTGCCGTTGGCATACGAAAGACCGCGAATGGGGTAGCCTGCGTACTTCTCAAGTGCAATGCGGTCGGCGAAAATTTCATGATAGATTGCTGTCGGATCAAGGTAAGTCATCGATGCATGGCGGACGCCGTGGCATGCAATTTCGTGTCCTGCGTACAGGATAGGAAGCTCTTCTCCCTTGATGGCATTGTCCGGTCGCGCATAGTGCCCGGAGTTGAGATGAAACGTGCCCTTGATGCCGTACTTGTTGAACAGTTCAATGAGCGGACGGTCGTTTGCATGTCCGTCATCCCACGAGGTTGTGACACAGTGACGTTTTCCGTATTTCAGAATATCGAGTGTAATCATGTTGCTCTCCTTTATATTGTATCGTCGATCATAAAACAAGATCGGCATGTTCAAAAATGGAATAGGCTTCAAAGTAACGGTGCTCCATCGGAATCCAGCGGGATACAAACATGGCAAGCATCCGCTCTCCGTTCCGTGCGAGAATCCGTGCGCGCTGATTCGCCTCCGCAATGTCAAGTGCAACACGCAGATCGTAGGCATTGCCGAAATACGGATGATGGGAATACGAGCCTTCTACAACCACAAGCGGTTTTGGCTCCAGGGTGACCGACGGTAAAAGGGTACCGCTCGAGCAGTCAAACGGAGCATAAGTCACGGGTTTTCCGGCAAGAATCGGGGTGAGTACCTCCGCATGAAAGCGTTCGTAATCGACGTTGCCGCCTGCCTCTGCAAGTCGCTCTTCCGTCCGCTTATCAAACGGCAGAAAGAAGTCGTCCATGTGAAACACGCTGCAGTCAAAAAGCTCGGCAAGCATTTTTGCGCAGGTTGTTTTTCCCGATGCGGCATGACCGTCGATGGCAATGACGGTTGAGCGGGTTTGATGTTTCGCAAGCAAAGCTTCGATGCGGTCAATCAGCGGCAGAAGCGGGATGTATTTTTCTTCGATGACGCGGTAAGACGGTGCATAGGCGGTACGGTAGTCCTCTGTATGCGATACCATCGGACAGCCCTGTGCACGATATTCGTGCAGATAGGCACCAAGCGCTTCGGCGGAGAAGGGCGCCTGATGATCGGCGGTCAGCTGCTCCAATGCTGTCAGAAGCTCGGAAAACCGTGTGTCGTTGTCCTCTCGGGAGAGAACATGCTCTGCACTTGCGGCAAAGACCCGCAGAATCGTTTCGTTTGAGAGGGAAGCGGCATCGGACGACGCAAGGTTCAGCCGTACCAGACCGCCGCCAAGCGGTTCTGTCAGCGGGATGGCAGGAGAGGGTGTCAGCGATGCGCGTTCCTTTGCGAGGTACTCTGCCGCACGGAGCGGATCGGTGATCAGATGGCCGCCGCCGAAGGCAGACTGATAACAGAATTTGACGGCATCCTGCGGCTGCAGTGCGGGATGGGGCAGAAGATGGTTTTTCAGATAGGTATCCATATTGTCTCCATTTGGAAAGTGGATTTTGTTTGTCTTCATCATATCATATTTTTCGTCGATTTACAAGAGCAATCCGATGAATTTTTGAAAATCTTTCGATTTCGCATGTCTATATCCATAAAAGAAGATACAAAATCTGTATAAATTGTTCCGAATTTGTGAAACTTGTGTTAAGGATTATATAAATCGATTGACGAGAAATGGATTTCGTGATATAATCATGCCAGAAACAAGAATAGAACAGGAAAGGAATGAAACCGATGCAAAAATCCGTATATTCCATTGTGCTCTCTGACGACGTGGTTGCGCAGATTGACCGTCTTGCGTACCGACACAATACCAACCGCTCCAATATGATCAATCAGATCCTTGCGGAGTATGTTTCCTATGTCACGCCGGAAAAGCGTATGCAGGACACCTTCCGCCGAATGGAGTCGATTTTACAGGCAGCAGATACGTTTCAGGTATTGATGCAGCCGACCGATTCGACCTTGACGCTTCGGTCTGCGATTGCGTATAAATACAATCCGTCGGTCAGATATGCCGTGGAGTTGTACCGCACACCGGGGGAAACGATCGGCGAGCTGCGTGTGTCCCTGCGTTCGCAAAACAGTACCTTGCTTTTGTATCTGACCCAGTTCTTCCGCTTATGGATGAAGATCGAATCGGCATATCTGCCCGAGACGCTCTATCACGCCGAGGATGGACGTATGACACGAACACTGCGTCCGACGACGGTGGTCAAGCAGGCAGATGCCGATATGCTGTCCTCGGAAACGCTTGGTGATCTGATCTCTGCTTATATCGCACTGTTTGACCGCGCACTCAAGTGCTTTTTCTATCATTTGGATACACCGTCCACTGCGGCTGCCGAGATTGAGCGGATGTACCGCGCCTATCTGTCGGAGCATGAAGTTGTACTGTAAATGAAATTACCCAAACCCCCGGGAAAGGAGAATCCACCTATATGAACATCCAGAAATTCACACAAAAAAGTATAGAAGCAATGCAGAATGCGCAGAGCCTGACCATCGAGCATGGCAACCAGCAGATGGAACAGGTACACCTGCTGTCCGCACTCATCAAAAACCCGGAGGAGCTGGTTTCCTCCGTCTTGACCAAATCCGGTGTGCGGACCGATACCCTGCGCGCACTGCTGAAATCCGCGATTGACAGCCTTCCCAAGGTCTCGGGCGGCGGCGTGGAAGCGGATAAGATCTACGTTTCCCGTGAGGTTGAAAAGGTTCTTTCCGCGGCTGAAAAAGAAGCCGATCAAATGAAAGATGAGTATGTCTCTGTCGAGCATATTCTGCTGGCGCTTCTGAATCATCCCGACAAAACGACAGCGCAAATTCTGAAAACCGCAGGCGTTGAGAAAAACGCGGTCATGGCGGCATTGCAGGTCATCCGCGGCAATCAGCGCGTGACGACCGACAATCCCGAGGGAACGTACGATGTCCTGCTCAAATACGGTCAGGATCTCGTTGAGATGGCACGGGAACAAAAGCTTGATCCTGTCATCGGGCGCGACGACGAAATCCGTGGCGTGATTCAGATTCTGTCCCGCAAGACAAAGAACAATCCGTGTCTGATCGGTGAACCCGGTGTCGGTAAGACTGCCATTGCAGAGGGACTTGCACAGCGCATCGTTCGCGGTGACGTTCCCGACAATCTGAAGGATCGTCGGCTGTTCTCGCTCGATATGGGTGCGCTTGTCG
>JAZTZC010000057.1:0-1842 GCA_045637265.1 Eubacteriales bacterium
TATCCGTCAATGCCCTGCGATGACATAATCGGAGGGAAATTCGCTTTTTCCGGCAGATGTTTCGATCGGACAAAAGTAAATTGTCAATCCGTACGATTTGCCCAAAAAAATTCCGAAAAATTGTTGAAAATGGATATTTACAAATCCGCGATTTCCGTGTATAATATTAGAGCGCGAAAAAAAGCGCTCCAGCAAAAGAATATCGGTTCCACCGAAAGAAACCAACAGAAGTTTGCATCGCACGGAAATATCAATCTTATGATATCAGCCCGCAGTCCGATCAGCGTCTGTTGTTTTTTTATTTTTTATAGCACTGCAAAAAAACGGTTAAGAATCTGTGAATTTTCCCGGCGAATATAGAAAAAATCAAAAATATGTGCTATAATATATTGTATGTATTCTGGGGTACTCTGCCCGCAGAAAACATCACGGTTTCACACAAACCCGTCAATACGGTTTTACATACAAAAGGAGTATACATGGCAATTACAACAGAAAAACTGGAAATGAAATCCATGCCCTGCGTCCCTCTGCGCGGCGTGGTTGTCTTTCCGATGATCCCGATCACCTTTGAGGTGACGGATAAAAAATGGATTCGCGCGTGCGAGCAGGCGGCACAGAACAATTCCGAGATCCTGTTTGTGACCCAGCGCGAAATGCATCCCGATGATCCCGGCGAAAATGATCTGTTCCGCTTCGGTACCGTTTCCCGCATCAAGCAGCTGATCAAAACACCCGACGGCACAGCACGAATGCTCGTTGACGGTACGGCGCGTATGGAGGTGACCTCGTTTGTCATTTCCCCCGACCATATCACGGCAATGGGCTTTATCCGGATTCTCAATATCGATGCTGCCGGCGGTATCCATTCCGAAGCGCTTCTCATGAACACGGTCAAGGCTGTGGAAAAGATGATCAATTATCTGCCCAAGGCGTCCAAGGATCTTCTGATGACCGTGCGCGGCATCAAGGAGCCGGGACTGCTTGCAGACTTTATTGCGTCCAATATTCTCGTCAAGTACCCCGATAAGCAGGCGGTGCTGGAGGAAGCCAATCCCGTCAAGCGTCTGGAGCTGGTCAATGTTCTTCTCGAAAGTGAGGAGGAGATTCTGCGTACCGAGCAGGATATCCATGCCAAGGTACGCGCACAGATGGAACAGAACCAGCGCAATTATTACCTGCGCGAACAGCTCAAGGTCATTCAGGCAGAACTGCGCGGGGATACGCCGTACGGTTATGAAGATGGCGATGAGGACGGTCTTTACGACGACGATGATGTCGATGAGATCAACGAATATGCCGAGAAGATCCGTGCGGCAACGGAAGGTGCGGCACCTGAGATCCGTGCCAAACTCATGAAGGAGCTCAAGCGGCTCTCCAAGACCCCGTTCGGTGCGGCAGAAGGCAATGTTCTGCGCAATTATCTTGATCTGGCACTTGAATATCCGTGGGTTGCAAAGTCCAAGGATCGCGTCGATATCAAGGCGGCGCGCAAGGTTCTCGATGCCGACCACGACGGTATGGAAAAGGTTAAGAACCGTATTCTCGAATATCTGGCTGTCCGTCAGATGAATCCCGATGTCCGCAACCAGATTCTGTGTCTGGTCGGTCCTCCCGGTGTCGGCAAGACCTCGATTGCATCGTCGATTGCTCGTGCACTGCACAGAAAATACGTCCGTGTGTCGCTTGGCGGCGTGCGTGACGAGGCGGATATCCGCGGTCACAGAAAGACTTATGTCGGTGCAATGCCCGGTCGTATTGTTCATGCGATGTCTGAGGCCGGTGTCAACAATCCGCTGATTCTGCTCGACGAGCTTGACAAGCTGACGCGCGACGCGCACG
>JAZTZC010000058.1:0-2694 GCA_045637265.1 Eubacteriales bacterium
GATAACGCCGCTTTCCTTCATTTCGTTGTACAGGTCGTTGCCTTCACGGGTACGCTCGCCAACGCCCGCAAACACGGACAGACCGCCGTGCTGCTTGGCAACGTTGTTGATCAGCTCCATGATCAGAACGGTCTTGCCAACGCCGGCACCGCCGAACAGACCGATCTTACCGCCCTTTGCATACGGTGCGATCAGGTCGACGACCTTGATACCGGTTTCGAGAATTTCGGTTCTCGATTCCTGTTCCTCAAACGGCGGCGGATCGCGGTGGATACACCAGCGTTCGGGATCGACGGGATCGGGCTGATTGTCAACGGCTTCACCCAGCAGATTGAAGATTCTGCCGAGCGTACACTCTCCGACAGGCACCGTAATACCGGTTCCTGTGTCGACAGCTTCCATGCCGCGGACAAGACCGTCAGTGGAACTCATGGCGATACAGCGCACCACGTCGTCACCAAGCTGCTGTGCAACCTCGCAGACGATGGTACGGTCGCCGTCTTTGACTTCAATGGCATTCAGAAGGTCGGGCAGATGACCGTCCGGAAAACGGATGTCAAGAACCGGCCCGATGATCTGAATCAGCTTGCCTATGCTTCGCTCCTGCATATTTTTATAATCCTTTTAATTTTTATCGTAATTTTCTCTTGTATTTTTACACAGTGTTTATCAGAGTGCTTCCGAGCCCGCAATGATTTCCGTGATTTCCTGCGTAATCATCGCCTGACGTGCACGGTTGTAACGCAGTGTCAGATCGGAGATCATTGCATCTGCGTTCTTGTTTGCGGCATTCATCGCAGTTCTGCGTGCCGCAAATTCCGATGCAGCTGCTTCACAGACCGCGCCGAAAATCATACCGGATACATACTGCGGGATGACCGTTTCAAGCACCGCCTCGGGAGACGGTTCATAAATGGTATCAGGCAGCAGTTTCGGTTTTTCGGATTCCATCTCTTCCCTGCCCATTTTCGGTGCCTGCTCCGCACGCAGAACATCACGTTCCAGAGGAAACAGCTCCAGCGTTTTGGGAACCTGAGACAGCATCGACGCAAATTCGGTATACGCCACGACTACCCGTCCGACCTTTCCAGAACGGAATGCATGACAGACAATCGCGCCGATTTCATGCGACTGCGCAATACCGACATCTGCCGCCGGCATAAAATCGGAGGACAGAATATCATACGATTGCTTCGAATAATAATCAACACTCTTTTTGCCGACAGGAATGACACAGTCACCGTCCTTGATCTGCTCACGGACAAGACGGAACAGGTTATTGTTGTAACCGCCCGCAAGACCTCTGTCGCCGGCGATAACGACATAACATGTCGCAGTTACATCGGGCTTGGCATTGATCAGCGGATGGCGTTCACAGCCGACACGGACAATGTCACGGATGGTATCGAGCAGCATGCTGTAATACGGCTTGACCGCTTCTTCCTGCTGTTTTGCACGGCGCAGTTTAGAAGAAGCGACGAGTTCCATCGCCTTGGTAATCTGACGCGTGCTCTCAACACTCTTGATGCGGCTCTTGATGGCCTTCATATTTGCTCCGGCCATTTCTTATCCCTCGCTGTCCGCAGGTTTGCAGAGAAATACATTGACAAATGCCTTTACAGTATTTCTGATTTCTGCTTCCATCTCGTCATCCATGGCCTTCTTCGCACCAATCATCTCGATAAGTTCGGGATGCAGTGTATGGATATGGTCAAACAGTTCTCTTTCAAAACGGCGAATCTCTGCAACAGGAATCTCTGCAAGCAGATTATTGGTAACCGCATAGATGATGATGATTTGCAGTTCAACCGACAGCGGCGCGTTTCTATCCTGCTTGAGGACTTCAACGATACGCGCGCCCTGTTCCAGACGGGTCTTGGTATCCGCGTCAAGGTCAGAGCCGAACTGTGCAAAGGACTGCAGTTCTCTGTACTGCGAGTACAGCAGCTTCAGAGGACCGGAGACCTTCTTCATGGCTTTGATTTGTGCAGAACCACCGACACGGGAGACAGAAATACCGGGGTTGACCGCCGGTCTGACACCGGAGTGGAACAGTTCCGTTTCAAGGAAGATCTGACCGTCGGTGATGGAAATGACGTTGGTGGGGATATACGCGGAAACGTCACCTGCCTGCGTTTCGATGATCGGCAGTGCGGTGATCGAGCCTCCGCCGTATTCGTCGGACATCTTTGCCGCACGTTCCAAAAGTCTTGAGTGCAGGTAGAAGACATCACCGGGATAAGCTTCACGACCCGGAGGACGGCGAATCAGAAGGGACAGTGCACGGTACGCAACCGCATGCTTGGACAGATCGTCATAAACAATCAGAACGTCCTTGCCCTGATCCATGAAGTATTCCGCCATGGTAACACCGGAATACGGTGCGATATACTGAATCGGCGCCATTTCGGATGCGGTGGCAGAAACGACGATGGTATAATCCATAGCACCGTTTTCTGTCAGCGTTTCGACAAGCTGTGCAACGGTCGAATTCTTCTGACCGATCGCGACATAGATACAAATGACATCCTTGCCGCGCTGGTTGATAATGGTATCGGTGGCAATGACCGTCTTACCGGTCTGTCTGTCACCGATGATAAGTTCACGCTGTCCGCGGCCGATCGGAATCATAGCGTCAATTGCCTTGATACCGGTCTGCAGTGGCTGTGAAACGGATTTACGTTCAATGATACC
>JAZTZC010000059.1:0-18745 GCA_045637265.1 Eubacteriales bacterium
TCAACCGCTTGCAGAACCGTCTGCATATACAACGTGCCGAACAGCGCATGGTACTGTTCTCCGTCAAGTCCTGATGGAAATTCTGCGGTCAGCGGGAAGCTCCAGCTGCCGGTGTGGTCGCTGGAATCACATTCGTCCAATTTGAATCCGTCAATACCGAGAGAAACGAAATTTTTTCGCTGATAATCGGCAAAGATCTTCTTCGCATCCGTATCGGCAAAATCAGGAACAACACCGCCCCATACCATATAATTGCCGCTGTGCGGTCGGATGTCCTCATAGATCGGTGCTGTCGGATGCGTGAATGCATGCTGCCAGAGATTGACATGGATGCCGCGCGTCCCAAGTTCCTCAACAAGCTTTTGGGGATTCGGGAACTTATCACTCCAGAGATACGAGCAGGAATAGGTATGTGTCTGCCAGCCGGGTTCCAGACCGAGGATATCGAGCGGAATCTCATGGTCGCGGAAATAATCTGCCATGTTCATGACCTGCGCATCCGTATATTTTGCGCTGCAGCGATAGAGGACACCGAGCCCCCATTCCGGGACATCGCATCCGCCGCCGGAGAGCATATTATACTGGCTGACGATATCGGTAATCGTATCGCCCTCCATAATATAGACATCTACACCTCGAGCGGCAGGAATCAAAACACTCATGACCGCACTGCCGACCCGTCGTACTGCATAGAGCTCATCCGTATTGTCATGGATCACGGATACTTGATTGGTTTTGGTCGTACTGCCGTCATTTTTCTGATAACCGCAATATACCTCGATATAGCGTGCTGTATCGAAATACATCCCGTAGCCCTTGTTCGTGACAAAAAACGGAACGGGTGCATGGCTGTGACCGTTGGAGGATACCGGGTCTGCATTGACAACCAGATTCAGCTTCCGTCCGCGATGATTGAATTGCTTCAGCTGCAGACCCAAACCGTAAATCTGCGCATCGTCTTCGATCGGAAACTCAATCAGAAAACCGCGCTTTGTCTGTCTGAAATGCAGTTGTTCCACAGGATAAGAAATGTTTGTTTCCTCATAATGGAAGCCCTGACAGAATGTGGACGGCACCAGCTTCTCCGGTGTACCAAGGGTAAGTCGTTTCATAGGTGTTCTCCTTCTATAATGATTCAATATTATTTCATCTATTTCACCGATTCATACAAATTCAAAGTATAACGATATAATCAATTATAAATATCTTTCATACATTATATCACACGCACCGATAATTTGCAACAATATTGCCAACATAATTCAACAATCCCAATTCCAATCAACATTGTTCCGATATATATTGACATTGTTTCGATAATGCGTTATAATGTAGTAAAAAGATGCGGTGCACGGGAACAGCAGCTGCACTACGCAAATGAGTCAAATATCCATAAAATAACCATGGACATGACAGCCGCAAGCAGCCATGTCCGCCAAATAAAGATACAAAGGAGATTACAACAATGGCAGTTAAAGTAGGTATCCTCGGTTCTGCTCACGGTCATGTCATGACCTACGGAGCGGTATGGTCAAACGACCCTTCCCTCGGCATTGAGATTGCCGGACTCTACGACCATGATGCGGAACGCGCCAATCAAAACGCGGCGGCACTCGGAACCGTCGTAAAATCCCTTGATGACATCCTCGGTGATAAAGAAATCACTGCGGTCGTCGTTTCTTCCGAGACAGTTTACCACTGTGAGCTGGTAGAAAAAGCAGCGGCGGCAGGAAAGGCAATCATCTGCTACAAGCCAATGGCGCTCAACCTCGAACAAGCGAATCGTATGGTTGCAGCAGTCGAAAAGTATAACGTCCCCTTCACTCTCGGTTATCAGATGCGTGTCGACGACCAGAACATCCGCATGAAGAAAATCATCGACGAGGAAGAGCTTGGTAAGGTATTCCTTTATCGCCGCCGTCATTCGCTCAGCACGCACACATGGGCAGGCTTCGACAAGGCATGGCACACCCAGCCCGAGCTGAACCGCGATATCTTCGCTGATGACTCTGCGCATCCGATCGATATGCTCAACTGGATTTTCGGCGTTCCGGAAAGCGTTATGTGCGAAATGTCCACAATGACCAATATCAAAAACGACGGCGGTGTCGCACTGTTCAAGTATCCGAACGGCATGATTGCCGAAATCAGCTGTTATTTCATGGCATCTGCCGCGGAGATTACCACCGAAATTTATTGCGCAGACGGTTCTGTCGCGCAGTATTACGGTGATGCAGTATCGGCATCCAAGCCGCGTCCCGAAGGTCTGACAGGGCTTAAGTGGTACAAAAACGGAGATGCGGATTGGACAAATTCCGATATTCCCAGCCCGCCTGCACACGGTGAACGCATCAAGGCGCAGGCGTATCCGTTCGCCCAATTCTTAAAGGGTGAGCGCGGACCGATCTGCTCGGTTTACGAAGCACGCGATTCGCTTCGCATGGTTCTTGCCTGCTACGTTTCCGTTGCAGAAGGCCGCCGTGTCAGACTGGACGATCCGGCGATTGACAACATCGTCTGATCCTGACACCCTCGGTTTTCGTAACGAATATCCTGGATTTTATCGATAGAAAGGTACGGTCATAACAATGAAGCTTCATTATGAAAGCTATAAGGATAAGGTCTATGCCTGCTGGGTCGGCAAAAACATCGGCGGCACGATGGGAACGCCCTATGAAGGAAAGCGCGAGCTTCTGGATATCAGCGGATTTGCCACCAAACCCAAGGAAGTACTGCCCAACGACGATCTTGATCTTCAGCTGATCTGGCTTTACGCACTGGAAAACTGCGGTGCCTTCAACGTAAATGCATCGACGCTTGGCGAGCATTGGATCTCCTTTATCGTTCCTCATTGGAACGAATACGGAATCTGCAAAGCGAACATGAAGCGCGGTCTTCCGCCTCCCATGTCGGGTGACTATGACAACGACTGGCAGCACTCCAACGGCGCATGGATCCGCAGTGAGATCTGGGCAACTGTCTGTCCCGCTATGCCACATGTGGCGGCAAAGTACGCCATGGAGGATGCAATGGTAGATCACGGCTCCGGCGAGGGCACCTTTGCGGCGGCGTTTGTCGCAGCGATGCAGTCGGCGGCATTCGCAGTCAGCGATTTGAAACAGTGTATCGAGATCGGTCTTGCGGCAATTCCAGAATATTCCAGAATGGCGCAGAGCATCCAATTCGTCCTTGCATGTTACGAAAAAGGCATGGTATGGTCAGACGTCAGAAACGCGGTACAGAAAATGAATGCGGACATCGGAGACGGCTGGTTTGAGGCTCCCTCCAATGTGACCTATGCGGTCATCGGTCTTCTCTGGGGTGAAGGTGACTTCAAAAAATCCATGATTACCGCGATCAACTGCGGCGACGATACCGACTGTACCGGTGCCACCGTTGGCGCGACGATGGGCATTCTTTACGGTACCGCACGTGTGCCGAAGGATTGGAGCGAGTACATTGGCGACGAAATTGTAACCGTTTCGATCGCAAAGGGCAATAACGGCAAGAACATCCCCAAAACCTGCACCGAGTTGACCGAACGCGTGGTCAAGCTGGCACCTACTGTTGTTGGCGCACATTCCATCCGTCACGCAAGCTGGATGTATTCGGGAGAACAGCTGCCCGGCTACACGGTAGAATTCGGTGACGAAACCGATACAGACGGTGTTTACGATCAGCTTCTTGCACTGGCAAAGAAAGCAGGAGAGGTTGCAAAGAGTCTGAAGCCCTATACGGTTTATGCAGAAAATGTGATGATGTATGCCAATCTGACACTGGACCGTGCGCCGGAAATTCAGGCGGGCGGCGAGATCGGCGTCCACCTTGAGCTTCAATCCAAACAGTTCTTTGAGGATGAGCCCCGCACGGTACAGCTTCGCTGGCTTCTTCCCGACGGATTTACGGTAGAAGGCAAGAGAACGCTGATGACCAAGGCCTTCAATCCGCATACCAGCGGTAAAGGCACTGCTGATTTCATTATAAGAGCTGGCGATACGGTCGAAGCTGAAAACAGAATGGTTCTTGAAATCTTTGTCAATGGCAGATGCACGCCGCTTTATATCTATTTCCCTCTTTATTCGTAAATATAGCATCCCTATACACAAAATTCCCATAAAAAAGACAGCGTACTGTCCTTGCAAAGAAGACGTTTCTTCCTTGCAGCAGTACGCTGTTTTCACAATATCAATACGATCGTTCAATATGTATTAAAATTATTTTGATCGATCAACCGTCTTTTATTTCGTTTCAAGATAGATCGGCTCCGTCTTATCCCAAATCGTAATCCGATTGTATAGTGCAGCACGTCCCGCCTCATGCGAGAAGGACACACCGTTGTAGCGCATGCTGTTGATGACTGTCATCTCACCGCTCTCGATCACAAGCTGCGGCGTTTTGTCTCCGATGTTATCCGATCCGATATTCACGGCAAGCACCGAGGCATCGCGGCACACCAGCATATTGGCGCATCCATAAACAAAGGTGTTAAACACAGTCTGCCCCTCCGCACCGTCTGCGATGATATAGCGATTGTTCCGACGAGTGATAGGATCAAACAGGTCGCGGAATACATTCCCTTCCTCAATCCAGTTCTGCAAAAGCTTGATGTTCGTTCTGCAAAGGACGGTACCGTTCTGCAGACAACCGGAAATCACACCGTTTCTGCCGCCGACAAGGAACGTATTTTCATAACAGCAGGTCGATACCTTTTTGATAAAGTGGTCGTCACAGCCGCTGAAATCGACACCGTGCGACGATGCGGCGATCATCGAATTGACCAGATATACGCCTCTTGCCGTACCGCGTACCGTGTAGGTGGTATGCAAGGATGCGTCATACGGTCCGTTTTCGGGATAGATGATACGGATACCGTTGATTCCGCTATGTTCGCCTGCAAGCGTGATCAATGCCTGATCCTCCGCATGGGCATCTGCGTCATCCCCGTAATAGGACAAAAGAAGTGTTCCCTTGCTCATCCAGCCCTGTTCACGCGTCGCAGTACCGGCAGAACCGCGCAGCTCCACGCCCGACGGCACAGTGATCGGATGATCGAGCCGATAGGTTCCGGCAGGCAGATAAACGACGCCGCCTGTTTCCCCGGCAGAATTCAGAAGTTCCTGCAGGGCAGAGGAGACATCCTCATTCCCGCCGTCAGCGAAGTCTGCGGTATACAGAACTGCGTTGGGTTTTACATAACTGCGACTGTAATCAAAGGTCAGTGTGCCGATTTCCGAGGCTTCCTGTTCGAGAATTTCCCCCTTCAGTTCCCCACTCGTCTTGACGTTGCACAGCTTGACCATGCCGGGCATGCTTTCCTCGTTGTTTCTGTAGCTGTAATTGTAAATGCCGTTTTCAATCGTACTGTTTGCAATCACCATACCCCAGCGGCGGTCGAGTTCATTGATTACCATGCCCCTCTCACAACCGAGAATCGCAATATCAAACAGCGAACCCGCAAATTGAATCCGCTTGCCGACCATGATTTCAATACCGATGCTGCAGTCGCTGATATGAAGTGCACCGAATTCAGTCCATTCGAGATCTCCGAGCTTCAGTCCGACCGCATGCTTCTTTGTGTACTGTTGCAGAACCTCGGCATCGACACTGACAATACCGTCCCCTGATGCTTTGGTCCAATACCGATTGCCAATGGAAACATTCTGCCAGGTACCGACATCCGCCTGATTATAGACCTCAGCACCGCAATGAAGAAATGTACCCTTGAAGTTCTCCACCGTCAGCTGCTCGTGTGCGCCGCCGCCTGTCTGACAGCAGGCACCGATGCCGCGGTAGCCGTTGATGACGGTGACATTTTTGACCGTCGACAGCATGTAGTTGTTGCCCTTACCGTCGGTATAGAAGGTAAACGGATACGGCTTGACCGCGTCCAAGGACTGTTCCGGATAATAAACCGTCAATCCGACAACACCGCCCGATCCGCCGAGCATAAAGGTACCCGTGGTCACCTCTTTGTCTGCGGCATAAGCGTCATCACCGTCACCCCAAACAAAGATGACCGTTCCGCAGCCGTCGTTGCCTGCATCCGGATCCTGCCAGTCGCCGCGCAGGGTGACAAAGGCGGGAATCTGAATCTGTCCGGAAATGGAATAGGTTCCTGCAGGAAGGTAGACCGTACCGCCGCCGTGCCGTGCGCAGTCGTCCAGTGCTTTCTGGATACCGGCGGTACTGTTGCCGTGTCCGCTGCTGTCAACCGCATACCCATCCTCTGTGACGATAATCTCCGCTACAACCACATCCTCTGTCGGATACTTCGTCTCGACAAGACGCGGGTTGACATTCCCGTCGGAGTGGTCCTCCAGAATATAATCGAGCGGATGCATCTCGTATGTTCCCTGTATGTCAAGGTCCGCTGTTATTGGTTCTCCGTCCTGCAGGTAGTGTTTTGTAAAATACTGTACAGCTGCCATGGTTCCCTGATCTCCTTTTCCTCCGATAATGATTTTATTGCCGCGAACGGTAATTCTATAAGCATCGTCGCTCAGTGATGCAAGCGCCTCTTCGCTTTCCGAGCGGTTTGTTCGGCCGATCAGAATTTCATAGCGAAGGGCAACCTCTTCCTCTGTGGCTGTACGCTCCATAAAGTCATCGTTGATGCGGACATCGGACGTAAATGTCCGGCGCATCTCTGCCAGTAAATCCGATGAGCAGGCAATGATATTCTGACCGGCATCCTGTGAACGGATGATTGTGTAACGGAACGTACCGTCATCCTCATACAACTGCAATCCATTCACCGACTCTGCAGCGGTGTCTGTTTTGTTCTGCGCACCGTCGGGATTTTTGGCAGTACATGCGGATATCAGAACTACTGTCATAAGGACACAGAGAATGCTTATCCATCGTTTCAAATGTTTCATTGATTTATGATCACTTTCCTGTCTATGAAAAATATCGACTGTATATACCTCAAAGCGTATACAGCCGATATTGTTTCTCTTATGCGATACCGTATACGAAAATGGGTATTGGGTATTGCTTTGTGTTTTGCCGCGTTACGAGTTTTCCGAGAACGACTGATACAGACGGTCAAGCAGCTTTACTGCACGTGCCTCACGCTTTTCAACAGAAGAAGCGTAATCCGTCGAATTTTTTGTGACCAGATCGCGGTAAACCATACCGATATCACCGAGTGCATAGTTGTATGCAAAGATGAAGTTGGTGGTAATGCTGTCGTGAATCAGATCGATCATCTGCGAGGAAGCATCGTCACGGGAATACTTGATCTTCAGTGCGGTTTCATACCATACGGGTGTCACCGCGCGGTAGGTTTCGGCATTGAGTGCTTCCAGTACCGTACCTGCGATATCCAGATTCTCGGAGGAACCGTTGACAAAGCCAATCGGCGCACCGTCGTGAACCAGAGAACGGTATTCGGTCTGTGCTTCATCAAACTTCGGATACGGAATCATACCGAAGTTTTTGTCCATATCACGCAGATCTTCGGCTGTTGCCAGCATGGCATTGCCAAGGAACATCGTTTTTCCGCGGCTGAATACGTTTACATTTTCCATGCCGTTTGCAAACTGCGACATGCTGCCGGCCTGCCAGAAGAAGCCTACCAGCTTTTCTGCCAGTGCAACCGCTTCATTGTGCATCATCGTCAGTTCCACCTGACCGTCATCGGTACGGCGGCTGAATGTAATATCGGTACCGTAAACAAACGGGTCGACGGAAGACATCGTCAGATAGGTCGCATAACCGAGCTGGTCATTTTCATCCGTTTTACCGTCGTTGTTCAAATCAATATAAACCTCGCGTGCGATCTGCGACATCCGATCAAGCGTCCATTTGCCCTCTAAAACCATATCATACAGTCCATCGGCATTGTCATAATATTCGGCATACAGATCCTTGTTGTAGAACACGGTACGCGCATAGGAAAGGGCTGTCAGGAAATAGTCACCCACTGCAAAGAAGCGGGAGTCCTCACCCAGTTCCAGCTCGCTCATATAGTTGACCCACCACCACGGCTGATCAAAATCGATGTTTTCAAGATCATAAAGGTTACAGACACCGCCGCCGGTCACAAGCTTTGTCAGCTCATACTGGTATCCGGTAAACAGGTCATACGATCCATCGCCTGCGGTAATCATCGTTGAAATGACGCTGCCGTCAAATGCCGTCTGCAATTCCGGTTCCAGAACAATATTCAGGCGTTCTTCCACCGCCATATTGCGTGCAACGACGGCATCGTTGACAATGTCACCGACATGGTCTTCCGAGCCAATCGAATATTTTTCAGCTTCCGGATGGACATAGATGGCGAAGGTGCGTCCGCCGAAATCGAGATTGTCGGGCAGATTGTCCTTGATGTTCGAACGGTCATTGGGGTCTATCGTTTCTATCGCTGCCGCTGTCGTTTCTCCTTCTGCGGCGGTCGTTGTGACAGCGGTGTCTGCGTCAGATGCGCAGGATGCAAACAAAAGCGATGCCAGTAAAAGAACGGTAATCTGTTTGATTTTCATGTTGAAATCCTCTCAATATATCTTTTTTCTTTTCGTTTCTTATGCTTGAGTTTTGGAGTTTGTCGCGTGTAAATATTCCGCGAGACTGTGTACTGAGTTGCCGGCAAGATCCTTTACCGCAGATGCACACACCATCGAGTTGAGAATGGCTTCCTCCGTTGCCTCACCGACCGCGCGGAACACACGGTCAATGACGTTTTCACTGATACAGCGGATGGTCATCATCTCACTCTCCGGCGCGATGACATTCGCCGTTGAGAAACCGAGAAAGACTTCGCCGCTTCCATGTCCGATGTAGGAGCCGAGTCTGGCAATACCGACGGAACAACGCCGGACAACACGCTTCATCTGGCGTGCACTCAACGGTACATCCGTAGCAAGCACAACAATGATTGAACCTTTATCACATTCCGTACCATTGACCTGTGCGAGAATTTCATCATCCAGAGGCTGTCCGTTCAGTCGAAGATCCCGTGTTGCACCGTAATTGGACTGTACGAGAATCCCGACGGTATAGGTTTCTCCGTTGATTGTCACCGTGCGCGACGCGGAGCCGATGCCGCCCTTAAATCCGTAGCATCCTGTTCCCGTTCCTGCACCGACGTTGCCTTCTGCAAAGTCAGCTTCGGCGGAAGCAATTGCCTCCATGACGTGCTGTTTTTTGACCGGACGGTCAATGATCGTATTCAGAGACGCATCGTTGCACTCACCGACCACAGGATTGACGCTGGTGGCACGAACGCCTTCTTCCCGACAGCGGTTTACGGTATATTCGACCAGTGCATCCGCAACAAGCCCGACATTGAGCGTATTGGTCAGCGCAATCGGGGTTTCAAGCGTACCGAGTTCATCGATCTGGACCGTGCCGCAGGTCTTGCCGTAGCCGTTGTGGACAAACGATGCCGCAACCAGTTTATGTGTAAAAACATTTTGCTCCGACGGCAGAATGACGGTGCAGCCGGTTTGGTAAAGCTCCGATTGGATCGTGCTGTGACCGACACGGACACCACTGACATCTGTGATCTTATTTAGCGGTCCGCGCGGAAGCGTGCCGATTTTGATGCCGTAATCTTCGATCCGTTTCTGATTCATAACAATAACCATGACTTTCGCTTGTCGAAAGCCTTCCTTTCTTGGGGAATTGGGGCTGGTTTTGCGTCGCATAATCGCCGCCGCTACGGTGGAGAAAGCCACAAAACCCGCTTGAAAAAGTATTTTTCAAGCTATTCACTCCAATTCTTCATATCAATTTCAAAAGTGTCTGTATCAATAGGATGACTGTCACCAAAATCAGCATCCGATACACCAGTTTTTTTCCTTTTTTAACAGCAAGAGATGCTCCGATATAGCTTCCGATGATATTGGCAGCCGATGCCGGCAGTGCCACCGCATAAAGTACATCCCCGGAACGAATGTAGCTGATCAGAGAAATCAGATTCGATACCACAATGATGATCTTACCGTTTCCAACGGCAACGTGCATATCGTATTTGAAAATCACCGAAAACAGCATCAACGCAACGGTACCGCATCCCGGTCCGAAAAATCCGTCATACATTCCGAGAAGCAGACCAAGTCCGATACACTGCACAGCATGCTTTTTATTGCATGGTAATTTTTGAATCCCGCTGTCGGCAAAATGCAGTTTGCATGTCAAAAACATCAGCGTTATGATGAAACACATCGCACCGATGATAATCCATGTTTTGATACCTTCGTCCAGATGCATCATCACATACGTTGATCCATTGGCACCAAGAATTGCGCCGCAGCAGGCGATCAGAGCAGGTTTCCAGTCTACCAGCCCACATTTTGCATATTTTGCAAGCGATGCACTTGTCCCAAGAAAACTCTGCAATTTGTTGCAGCCGTATGCAGCATTCATGGGAAGCCCGGCAATGAAGTATGTCGGTAGGGAAATAATTCCGCCGCCGCCCGATATACCGTCAATCATTCCCGCCAAAAACAGCATCGGACAAATAAACAGTATAATTTCCACAAAACCCAAAATTTTCACCTCATACCCTTGATTATACCACATTTTTATGATATAATCAAATTGTTATTTTTCATGGCTGCTATAAATAAATTTTATAGCA
Source organism: Eubacteriales bacterium (assembly GCA_045637265.1). GTDB lineage: Bacteria > Bacillota > Clostridia > Oscillospirales > CAG-272 > RGIG3925. The sequence continues at coordinate 10,586 of JAZTZC010000059.1, forward strand.
GCCATGATACAGAAGTATTTTGTGAATGGATTGTGAGAGGTGCGGCGATTATGTTTGAAAAAAAAGAATATATCTATATGGTATACAAAGAAAAGAACCTCACAACGGCGGCAGAAAAGCTGTTTGTGACACAGCCCTGCCTGAGTGCGGCGATTAAGCATATTGAAAAGATGATCGGGATGCCGCTTTTTGAGAGACGCACAAAGGATTGGACACCGACTAAAATCGGGTATGCGTATCTGGCGTGTGCAGAAAAAATGATGGAAATCGAGCGCAGCTTTGCCGAGAATATTGAAAACATCCATGCACTGAAGTCAGGTAATATCCGTATCGGCGGAACAAATTATGTCTGCTCCTATATTTTACCGGTCATTGTGAATACATTTGCGCAAGCATATCCCGGTATTGACATTTCCATATCGGAAACGTCTTCCATGGAATTGGTAAAAATGCTCCGCGATGACAGAATCGATGTCATCATCGACAGCTTTGACTCCACAGACGGACAGTTCCAATTCAAAGAGCTTACTGCAGAAACCATTTTGCTCGCGGTTCCCATGACCTGTGACAGTTATGCACAAACAAAAGCATACTGCGTCAGCGCCGCCGATATCTATCACGGAACGACAACAGCCGCTGATCTCCCCGAAATTGACCTCTCGTGGTTCTCCGATGAAAAATTCATTCTTCTGAAGCGGGGCAACAGTATGTACAAGCATGCCATGGCGGCATTTGATGCGTGCAGCTTTATTCCGAAGATCAGCTATCAGCTGGACCAGCTCAGTACATCCTTCCGTCTTGCCGCTTCCGGAAACAGCGTTTGCTTTGTGACCGACACGATGTTCAAAACGCATCTGTATCAGGAGGATGTTGCGCTGTACCGTGTCAGAGGTGCTGGTACAAGAACGCTGTATGTTTCTCATAAAGATCCGGAATATCAGTCGGTTATCATCAAACAATTCACAGCGACCGCCCGTCAGGTAGTACAGCAGCTGCCGTATTGATGAATATGATATGCACCCCAAAAGTTAGACACTTTTGGAGGTGCATAGCTTGGCGCAACCGTAGCAATTTTCCAAGTGGCTAACTCAAACGGTCGCGGCGGCAACGGAAGAAGAAAAGATTTCTCCTCTTCAAAGGAAAGAGCACGGCTGCCGTCCTTCTTTTGGAACGGCTTGTGGTTAAACTCATACAGTCGTTCCGCAATGGCTTCGTTCAACTCTGCCAAGGACAGGAAACGTCTGTTACGAAGCGCTGCCAGAATGAAATTACTGACTACACCGACGGTGCCCTCCACCATAGCTTTATCCTTAGGAGAACGCACACGGCATGGAAGGATTGCGGTGCCGTAATGCTCGGCGAGGTCGTTGTATGCTTTATTCAGCGTGATTTCACTTCACCCGTGCGTAATGACACCCGTTTTGAGATTGTCGCATTGAAGGATGCGTGTAACACCGCCGAAATATTTGAACGCGTTGACATGGGCTGCAGTCCAGCATTCATGATCCATGGAGAAGAATGCTTCCACATAGGCGTATCCACTGTACGGTAAGGTGGCAACAAAGACATACGCAGAGATAACCTCACCCGTATCCGTATCAATTACCGTCGCGGTGTCGCCTGCCCAGTCTACCTGAAGAACCTCTCCGGGCTTGTGGTTCAGATGCATGGTGGCATTGGTCTTTGCGGTGAAATCACGATAATACTTCTTGAATTGTGTCAGCTGATACGGGATATCTCCGTTTGTCCGACACACCTCACAGTATTCCAACCATAACAGATTCAGCGTTACGCCGCTTTTCTGCATTTCCTTATGGACGTATTCATAGTCCGGCATTTTGTAAGTCCGATGTTCCTGTACCGATGGGTACAGAATTTCAGCGATCTGTTTGTCGGATATTCCTTCAGGCAGTGGGTAAGACAGGCCTTTCTCTTGCGCCAAACGCAGCGTCTGTATGACGGTGGTTCGGGAGCATGCACAACTCTGTGCGATTTGGGTGTTGTTGAGTCCGAGACTACTCAGCCTCAGAATCTCGCGGTAATTGGTCATGATGTATGACCTCCTTCATTGTATTCACGCTCGCGCGTGTAACAATATTTTACCGCAGATTCTTTAACTGTTCATTTCGTGCGTCGGCACTGTTCAGTTTCGTGCGACGAGAGTGTTCAACTTCAGCGGCCATGCTGTTCAGCTTTGCGCGCCATATTCAAAAACAGAGCAAAAACGGCAAGTACCACTCTTACAAAGGTGAGGTTGGTAAAGTCGCAGATAATCTGCTGCATAGAGATTTTCATGCAGACAAGCCGTTTGAAAAACTCACTACTGATGTTACAGAATTTAAGATCGGTGACGAGAAGGTCTATCTTTCGCCCGTACTCGATATGTTTAACCGTGAAATTATTTCATACTCAATTTCGACAAGTCCTAACTTGCAGCAAATTAGAGATATGCTGAACGGGTTGTTTGAAAAACTTCCTGCCGATGCTCGTCCTATGTTTCACTCTGATCAAGGCTGGCAGTATCAACATGCAGAATACCAACGCCTCCTTGCCGAGCACAACATTTCGCAAAGCATGTCCAGAAAAGGAAACTGTATGGATAATGGAATCATGGAAAACTTCTTTGGCAGGTTGAAAGTTGAAATGTATTACGGCGAAAAATTTGAATCCCCTAGGGGATTCATTGAGAAATTGGTAGATTACATTCATTACTACAACAACGAGAGAATTTCCTTGAAACTAAAAGGAATGAGTCCGGTGCAATACCGTACTCATTCGCTTTCAATTTAATATTTAATTTTTGTCTATACTTTGGGGTTCACTTCAATATAATGGTGCCGATCTTCCGATATTGATTCTATTTCATTCATATTCAAGTGGTTCTTTCATTTCAGTTCCCAAAGTAGTTCCAATGCAACTCAAATACACAAACGCAGGGAGCGATCAAATCATGATCGCTCCCTGCGTTTCTTCAACATACTTAATTGTACAAAATTCAGAGTCCCTCTGACCGTTGCGGCGACGATACTATCACCCCGTTACTGCCAGAGAATTACTGAACTCACCATTCTCTTGACAGTAATTTCAGATCAAGCAGAAACATCGTCATCATGTTTCGCTACTACATCAAAATCGAGCGGCGTTGCAATGGATTCATTCCACTGCTGAATATTGCCGTTTTCAAATTCCTGTTTGTACAGATACAAGAACCGGGACATCTGTGGTCTTTTCACCAGAGTCGCTGAATGAAAGAGCAACTGTGAACATTCAAGTCCGTAGTTTTTCCACATGGAATTGAGTGCATATCGCAGCGATCGTTCAATGGCTTTCCATTTACAGTGCTCCATTTTTGCGACATCGGCATACATTTCAAGAACCTGCATTTTAGATATATCTTTATGCTGCACCACATAACGCATTGCCAGTTCCATTCGCGTGCTGGCTTTGGTCCAGTTGATAACACCGAGATGCAGCAGCGATAAGTATATCGTCTCTTTTTCTGTTTCAGTTAATTCTCTCATGATATGCTGTAATTATACACAGAGGTTTTGGCATCGCTAATGGTTTCAACAACACCGTTGCGGTGGACATCTGCGTTGAATTCGAGACGGTATGTGTGATATTTGTGTACACCAGGCACCGTCATTGTCCAATGGAAGCAAAAATCATTAACTGACAAATCATTCCACGAAGCAACCAGTGTTTCTGTCCCAGTCGTTGCCACACGATAGAATCGAATGTCCACGTTGTCGATTTTGTCAACAGTTGACAATGCATTGATGGAGATCCGCAATTTTGCATCTCCGTTGTCGTAGGCATTATCCATAACGACGGACATTGTGTTAATCCACCGTGGGTGAGCCGCATAGACAGTCAACGATAGTGCCATGACAACAAGTAATATAACGGATATAAGCCTTTTGATCTTCATATAAAGACCTCCAAATATAGATTCTGGAATTATCTTCCAGTATCTATATAACGACAAGTCTCGACGATTTACTGCATTTTATTGAATTTTTTTGATATTAATTGCGATTCTTATAAGTTCTTCTTCGTCCAAATTCGTGTTTATTGATATGAAGTGGCAGCCATCAAACCAAAAAATCAAATATTCCTCATTGAATTTATTCATCGATGCATCTACATCATTGATCTTTATTATTTCTGTTAACGAATGTTCAACATCCAAACTCATATGACCAAAATCTTCATCTGAAATATTTATTATGATATATCCATTACTACCATGCGTTTCACGAAAACGAATCTGGTAATCATCATATGTAATTAGTTCAAAATTCTTTGGAACATATCCGATCTCATATTCACTGGTAGTTACAACATATGAGTCCTGCTCTTTGTTTTCATATGACACATACTTATCAAACAAATCAGCAAACACATTCTTGACTTCTGCATTAACCGACGGAACCATAAAAAGTCCAATCAAGCTCACATTCAGCAGGACAACGAGTACAATTGATGCTGCGCGTACAATAACCTTCGTACGCATTCTCTTTTCAGCTTTTCCTGTCTGCGTAATCAGTTTCTTGATTCTCTGTTCCGTCTCAGCAGAAATCGTGCAAGGTGCCGTTTCCTCTTGCAGTTTCTTGATATCATCCTCAATCACATCTGAAAATGCTTGCTCGAGAAGAACATCAAATATCGCTTCATCTACCTTTTTATTGATCATATCTGCTATTCTCCAGTATCATTTTCTTGAGTTCCTTTTTACCTCTAAAAATACGGGCATTAACATTTTTCTCATGCAGACCCAATACTTGCGCAATTTCCCGTTCCTTCATATGAAACAAAAACTTCATCTCCAACACTTCTCCGTAGGTATCGCTCAAATTTCGGATACAAGATTTTAAGGATTCATATCCTTCATTCGAAAGGATTTTTTCAACAACATTCAGTTCATCATCAATCAATATCTGCGCATACTCATCAACATCTAAACAATTGGAAGGATTCTCCTCTTTGCGCAAAATATCCAATGCACACCAGCGGACAGCCGTAAAAAGGAAGAAGCGCCGTTTCTCAATAGTCGTTGATTTCAACTGATCTATATGGAGAATCAGATTTTGAAAGGCGTTATGCAGTGCATCCTCGGCAAACCGCTCTCCAACAATTGAGCGAGCGTAGCGCTTCATATCGATTGCATATGTTTCATATAACACTGCGATAAATGTTCGATCATCCTCATTCTCAATTGCCAATATGTATGGGATCAGGGTAAGCAATTGTTTGCACCTCACATTGTTGATTATTTTGGGGTGTTGTGCTATGGGGTCTGTATTGTTGTTATATTGTAGTTACTGCCGTGGAAATCAGTATTGTCAGCACCTCCGGAGTTGAACCGGATGATATGGAAGATCACACCATAAGTACCGCTTGTGCTGATGTATCATCTTTTCAACTTTTCGCAAAACTTTCCTCTAACTACTTGACAAAACAAAAACATTCTGTTATAATGTTTTGACTATATAAATTATAGGCATCTGATAATGCCGCATAGAGGTGAGCCAGTGAACACAAAACAGCTTGAATATGTACTCGTGCTTTCAAGAGAAGGCTCTTTCTCAAAAGCAGCAGAAGCTTTAAACATCACGCAACCCTCCTTATCTCAATACATTAAGAAGATTGAGAAAGAAATCGGGCTTTCCCTCTTCGACCGAATCAACGGTGATGTCAGACTTACCGATGCCGGACGAGTGTATCTGGAATCTGGCAAACAGATCCTTGATCTGGAACAGCAGATGAACGCTAAATTTCAGGACATTGCTAAGCACAAGGCTGGTACCTTGAGAATTGGTACTTCCCCATTCCGCAGTGCATCGATGATGCCGACAATAGCGAAGTATTTCCATGACATCTATCCCGGAATGTTTTTGATTATTGATGAGTTGGAAACAAACGAACTGATTGACGGCTGCGAACATGGTGATTTCGATTTCTGCCTGACAATGTTTCCAGTAGATGATCAACTTTTCGCTTATGAGTCAATTGCAGAAGAAGAACTGGTTTTAGCCGTTCCTGCTTCTGTCGTCCCAATCGCTTCTACAACTCTTCTCGATCGAAAGTATCCTGCGATCGATGCTAATCAGCTAAATGATTTGTCTTTCGTCATGATCACCGAATCACAAGTTATGCAGAAAGCACTGAATAGCCTTTGTCTGGAGCACAAGCTCAGCATTCATACAGCCGCTGTCGTTAAGAGTCTTGAAGCACAGATTGCTATGGTATGTGCCGGTGTCGGTGTAGCTTTAGTTCCGACTGGAATCGAGCGGTTCTGCAACGAGAATGAAGTACATTTCTACTCCTTCACTCAGCAGCTTCCGAAACGAAAGGTCGTTGCAATGTGGCGAAAGGATCGGTATCTGTCCCAAGCTGCCCGTGATCTGATCGATGGCATAAAAAAAATTGACTGGTAATAGCTGGTTATTTTTCACCCATTGTATAGGTTTTTGATTATGTATCTCATAATCAAATCCATCTCTATACTTGATTTCATCCTTCTACTGCATCTCCACGCGTTATAAGCGTTTAACATAGATAATCAATTCAATCGTTTTTTCTAAGGAGGTACAAACCAATGCCATCAGCGTTTCTCTATCTTGGCATTCTGCTCGGCGTCGTTGTGATCTGGTTCATGCTGTTGAAAAGACCTGTCTATGAAGCCGTACTGATCAGTCTGGCAGTTCTGCTCACAGTCACTGGTACATGGAGCAATTTGGGAAACTACATTGACAAAGCACTGTCAACATCCCTTCTTTACTCTATGACCGCATTCGTCGCAATGTCGATTATTTTGACAAAAACGAAAATCATCGACAGCTGCATTGCTATCATTCTTTCCATTCTCGGCCGGATCCCCGGAGGTGCAGGTTATGTTTCCATCATTGCATCTGCATTCATGGGTGCTCTTTCCGGCAGCGGCCCCGGCAACGTCATGGCAACCGGCGCAATCACAATTCCCGCTATGAAAAAGTCCGGATTCCCTGCAGAATTGGCAGCTAATGTTGAAAGCAATTCCAGCTACATGGGCAACATGATTCCCCCTTCTTCCAACATTGTTGCAGCTCTGGGTGCGTTCACTGCATTATATCCCACCAGCAATATGACCACCGGTCAGTTCTGGATCGTACTGTGGGGCATTTCCCTCTGGTTCATCTTACAACGCATTCTTACCTTGTTTACTTTCTGCAAGTATTACAAGGTTAAGCCCATGACCACGGAAGATCTTCCGAGCTTCCGTGAATCTCTGAAAACCGGTTGGCAGGGACTTCTGCTACCCGTCATCATTCTGCTCCCCTTCGTGCTGGATTACCTGTTCAAGGACACCTTCTTTACAGCTCGTCTGGGAGCGACCGGTTCCAAATATATGTCCAACAGTTTACTTCTCTTCATTCCTGGTATTGCTACAATCTTCTCTTGCTTAATTACAAAGGATAAAAAGCTCGTAACTCCTCACAAAATCGCTCTCATGTTCGCTAAAGGCGTTAAATCAATATCCCCTGCAATCGGAGTATGTGTTATCGGTTATATGATTGGGGCGTTGTTCGGAGATTTAAATGTTGCTCCTGAGATGGAAGCATTTATTCTTAACATAAACTTTAACAAGTTCGGTCTTGTTACATTCATTTGTCTGTTGACCTGCTTCCTTGGTATGGTCATTCCGGGCTCCTCTTTGGTGGTTATCTTTGGTCCTGTGTTCATCAGTACCTTTGCCTCCGTTGGTGTCGATCCCGTTCTTGCAACCGCTATGCTGCCCTGCATCTGCGGCGTAATGTGCGGCATTACACCCCCATTGGGACTGGGGATGTATGCAGGTATGTCAATGGCTGAATCAGATTTTGGAAAAACATTTAAAAACAATATGTTCTGGGTTGCAGGACAGTTTATCATGGAAGTTGTTGTCCTGATGGGTTGGCTGCCGATTCTCGGACTGTAAGGAGGGTGTGAAAAACATGTCGATGACTTCGATGAAAGAAATTATGAAAAAGATTGCTGAAAAGCTGAAGATCGTTTTCGGTTACGGCATCATGCTCACACTGTTCGTTGGCGGTCTGACCTTCTTCGGATATCTGGCAGCTCTGGTCATCGGCGGTGACACTGCTGCACTGATCTGTGAAGTGATCAAGTCGGAGGCCA
>JAZTZC010000060.1:0-1985 GCA_045637265.1 Eubacteriales bacterium
TGTATCAGACTGCGCCAATCAAAATCGGGAGCTGCATATTTGCGGCTGTTCTGCGCAAAGAAGGTCTGCGCCGCCGTCTGCAGATTCAGACATGCTCCGTTGTCCGGTGATTTCAGTCGAATCATAGCGATTTCCTTTCTTATTCTGCCTTCTCATTGATGTGAACGACGCTGCGGTCAACATCGGTCAGTTTCACCGAAAGCTTATTGTCATCGGTGATCGCATTGCCGTTGCGCATACAGCCGTCAAACCAGAGCGCACGGATCTCGCCGTCTGCAGAATTGTTCGCAATGCGCACAGGTTTTCCGCCGCGGATATCGACGTTTCTGAAATACACGTTTTCAATCACCGCCGTCGAACCTTCCTCCAGCGTGACATTGATCGGATATTTTGTGCTGTGATAAATTTCCAGATTTTCAAAATGCACATCATCCACATGCGCTTTTCCGGTCAGGTAAACGACCACACCGCCAAGCGCATCCATCCATTCCGCGCTTGCAAATCCGACGGAGCAGTCTGTGAATCGGATATCACGCATATCGCGCTGGCTTTCCGCGATAATACCGAGACCTCTCGCCTTATCCGGCCACGCCTGACAGCCTTCAAAGCGGATGTTTTCAATCGGGATTTTGCAGTCCCCATACATGGATTTGACCTCGAACAGGTCATCACCCGAGCGCGCAAAGCAGTTCTTCGTCAGCGCATTGCGGCAGTCCGTCATACAGATCCCGTCGCTGTTCTGGCGGTAACCGAACAGGAGCACCTCCTCCACGGTGATATCCTCGCACTGCGTGAAGTATACCGACCATTCGGGACAGTTGTTGACGGTAACGCCCTCAACGGAAATATGGTCGGAGGAGTCAAACCGCACAGCGGAACGCGCATGCCAGTCGAGGCGGGAAAGATCGATGATACCGCGGCCTCGAATGCGCGCGTTGCTGACATCATCTCCCTGGAACAGTGCATGCCAGCGGGTATTTCCGGTCCAGTCGGATTCCATCCACGGTGTTTCCCCATCATCCGGCATGACGGCATAAATATATGCGCCGGGTTCCAGATATACCTCTGTATTGTCCCAGAAATCGATGTTATACTTCAGCTCGTGTACACCGCGCTCAAAATACAGCACCTGATTTTCTTTTGTGAAACAGATCTTTTCGTCGTGGACGCCGGGTGCGATGTTCACAACGTCCCAGCCGTCCGGCGCTGAAAACGGCTCATAGCCGCGCACAAACACCGTCAGCGCCTGCCGTTTATTGTCGCCGATGACAAAGGTATAGATCCCCTCTCCGGGAATCGATGCCGTGACACCGCCGTCGGTCACAGTCGGTGTGATACCGTGTGTTGTCGGCAGAACGGTGACGTCTTTCCCATCCGTTTCGCAAAGGACGGTCAGCGATGCCGGAAATGCTTCGGATGCGGCATCCAGCATGACGAAGGAATGCGCACCGATGCCGGTACGGACCGCATAACAGGGGATCTCGACATCATTCAGCCGCACCCGGAAATAAGGCGAGATGATCACACCGACATCATGTGCTTCATTATTATGAGAACCGTCGGCATGATCCACTTCTGCGATGAAGCGGTCGATATCATCACACACAGGAATATTTTCAAACAAGATCGGTGATAGCATATCATTTCCTCCGTTGTTTCCATTTCCGCACCCGATCAGCAGGATGCACACCGTCACAAGCATCCAAAAGGCCAGAACTGTTCGTTTCATTGGGTAATCACTCCGTCGTAAGTAAAATAGTTGACATGATAGGCCGCTTCAATTTCATAGGTCCTGTTCGGAATCACAATGAAAAATTCGTCGCCGATGACAAAGGTTTCACGGAAACTGCCGCGATACCCCACTGAATTTTTGCGGTACTGCTCACACCATGTATAACAGGGATCCGGAAACCGCCATTCCTGCGATTTGAAATAGAGAACTTCCGCAGAACGGTACAGATGGATGTGTGTGTGCCTGCCGACAC
>JAZTZC010000061.1:0-1845 GCA_045637265.1 Eubacteriales bacterium
CCCTCTGATGGCAAAGAGAGATCTGTATAAGATCTCGGGACACTGGGATCATTATCTGGACGCCATGTTCATTCTGGGCGATCCCTACGATGAAACCAAAGAGTGCTTCGCCCTCCGTCCCATGACCTGCCCCTTCCAGTATCAGGTATTCCTGAACAAAAAGCGTTCCTACCGCGACCTGCCCATGCGTTTGGGCGAGACCTCTACGCTGTTCAGAAATGAGGACTCCGGTGAGATGCACGGCTTGATCCGTGTTCGTCAGTTCACCATTTCCGAGGGTCACCTTGTGCTGCGTCCCGATCAGCTGGCTGAGGAATTCGGCGGCTGTCTCGAGCTTGCAAAGTATTGCCTTGAGACCGTAGGTCTTTGGGAGGATTGCTCCTTCCGCTTCTCCCAGTGGGATCCCAACCGTACCGACAAGTACGAAGGCACGCCCGAACAGTGGGACGAAGCACAGGGCATCATGAAGGAACTGCTCGATGCCAACAACATCGACTATAAGATCGGTATCGACGAAGCTGCCTTCTACGGTCCGAAGCTCGATATCCAGATCCGCAATGTCTTCGGCAAGGAAGATACGCTCATCACCATCCAGATCGATATGCTCCTTGCAAAGAAGTTCGGTATGGAATACGTTGACTCCGACAACACGATGAAGACACCGTATATCATCCACAGAACCTCCCTCGGCTGCTACGAGCGTACCCTTGCCCTGCTCATCGAAAAGTACGCAGGTGCACTCCCGATGTTCTTAGCACCCACGCAGGTCAAGATTCTGCCCATCGGCAACGAGCACATCGATTACTGCTACGATCTGAAGCGCAAGATGGAATGTGCCGGTCTGCGTATCGAAGTCGATGACAGAAACGAAACCATCGGCCGTAAGATCCGCGAAGCACAGCTTGACAAGGTTCCCTATATGCTCGTCATCGGTGACAACGAAATGAACGAAGGTCAGCTTGCTGTCCGTTCCAGAAAGAACGGCGACGAAGGTATGATGTCCGTTGATGCATTCATTCAGCGTTGCGTAGACGATGTCAAGAATCTCGTAAAGTAAGTTTATAAATAAAAGAGGATGTCATCCAAGGCATCCTCTTTATACCATATCCGCAAACCACAGGTCCGCGCCACAGCGTTACGTTGTGCGCAATAATATAAGAACCACCAAAGGAAAGGAGTAACCACCTATGTCCGCCTTCTCCTCCCTCGAAACCGTATATCTCGACGACGGCGACTCCGCCATCGTCATTCTTGACCAGACCCAACTGCCGGGTAAATGCGAGATCATGCATCTGCATACCCAGCCCGAAATCCACGATGCAATCTACCGACTCTGTGTCCGCGGCGCACCCGCCATCGGCATTACAGCAGGCATGGCATATTATCTTGCCGCAAAGGAACACATCAAAAAAGATCCCGCGATCACGCCCGACGTGCTGACCGATGCACTCAAGACAGACAAAGCCTACATGGCATCGTCCCGTCCGACTGCTGTCAATCTGTTCTGGGCGCTGGACCGCATGGAGCGTGTCTATCTTGCCAACAGAACGCAGAACAATACCGCCATTCTCACCCTGCTCCGCGCGGAATGTGAGGAAATCAAAGCAGAGGACATCCGTGTCTGCCGCGCTATCGGCGAATACGGACTTACCCTCGTCAAACCCGGTGACGGTATTCTGACCCACTGCAACGCTGGTCGTCTTGCCGCCGCAAAGTACGGTACCGCAACCGCACCGATTTATCTCGGTCATGAGCGTGGCTACAACTTCCGTGTCTTTGCCGATGAAACAAGACCGCTGTTGCAGGGCGCACGTCTGACCGCGTATGAACTGCACAAAGCCGGTG
>JAZTZC010000062.1:0-3072 GCA_045637265.1 Eubacteriales bacterium
TAGCATGGATATCTGTCACCGTCGGGATTGTTGTGCAGGGCATTGCCGACCGCACGAGCCCACGCGGGATTACCAAGCATGGAGGCAAGCGTTTTGTACGTCACAACACGCCCGCGCGGGACGGTGCGAAGCAGTTCATACAACCGATATCTGTCAAACGTGTCATGCATCGAGATGCCACCCGTGATCACCGTGATAGATCATCTGATGCGTCATGCCGCCGTCGATACAGATATTCTCACCTGTAATGAAGCCTGCCATATCGGAACAAAGATAAAGTACCATATTGGCGATATCCGGCGGATTACCGACTCTTCCCGTTGGCTGCTGGACAGCATCGGGACCTTCATATACGGTATATTGGTTGTCAATCCAGCCGGGAGAAACAGAATTGACGCGTACCCGTCCTGCAAAACTGATGGCAAGCGCATGGGTCAGCGCTGAAATACCACCCTTTGCCGCGGTATAGCTCTCGGTCTGCGGCTGACTCATACGGTCGCGCGACGAGGAGATATTGACAATGGCGGCACCCTCGGCAAAGTACGGCGCAAACAGCTTTGAAAGATAAAACGGCGCTGTCACACCGACCTTCCATGCGTATTCAAAATCCTCATAACTGCCGCTGTCAATCCCGCACATCTTCGGTGCGGCGTTGTTGATCAGATAATCGACATGTCCGAAGTCCGCAATCACCTTTGCAGCAAAGGCTTCCAATGTCTTTTTGTCGGCAAGATCACCGTAAAATAGTCATTGTCGAGAAGATCGATCACACAGACGACAGCACCAGATGCGCGGAACATTTCGCAGATGCATTTTCCGATTCCGCGTGCGCCGCCTGTAACAACCGCAACCTTTCCGTGAAAATCAAACATGGAGTTCTCCTCCGTTATTCCACAGTTTTTACAAGCTCGTCCATGTCACGGCGTTTCTTTGGGCGAAGCTTGTCGTCTTCCTTTGCGTAACCGAGCGTAATCACCAGACGGACCGTTCCCTCCATGCCGCAGATATCGCGGATTTTGGCGTCGTCCAGCCATCCGAGGATACAAGTGCCGAGTCCCTGTGCCGTCGCTTCTGCTGTAATATATGCCGCGGCAATACCGATATCGATCGAGCGGTAATCGTTTTTCTTGACCTTGGCACCGAGCGCCGCAGTCGCGACATACGGCATTTCGGACAGAACCAGCATCACGGGCGCATCGACGGCAAACTTGTTCATGCCCATGCCTTGTGTTGCCAGAGCGACCTTCTTCGCGGCGTCTCCTCTGCACACGGTGATCTGATATGGCTGACCGTTGCAGGCGGAGGGAGAAAGCCGTGCGGATGCAAGGATGCGATCAAGCTTTTCCTGCTCTACCGCACGGTCGGGGTTATACGCGCGGCAGGACTGTCTGTTTTCTGCAATTTCAGTAAAATTCATAGTGTGGTTCCTTTCGTTGCTCATGATGCACTCTTTTTGATATTATACACCGAATTTTCGGATTTTTCAAGTTCATTTCAGCAGTATTCAGAAATCGGTATCGAATGACAATGCTTTATAATACTCACGCGCATCAAAATTCGCAGCGGCAAGACGTGAAGCGGCGACAAGCGGGATCCATTCCCGAACAAGTGCTATATCTATTTTCATTTTTTGACAAAATGTGTGCAGGTACATCTCTGCGATTTCCTGATGATGCCGAAGCTGAACGGACAGAAATGTTGGTCCTGCATCTGCGGCGATACTGCCGCTGGATGCATACATCCAGTCCAGCAGATACGGCGTTCCATCATCTGCTATGATGATATTGGACGGCTCCAAATTACCGTGACACACATGTGCATCTTTGGATAATGCATCCAACTTAACTTGGTAAGATGCAAGAAGCATCGGATCGGTTACAAAACGCGCAATGTTTTTCAATATCCGCGTTTTTTGTAACGGCAGCATCGATACCTTCTGATCGCCCAACTGCATTTGCAGATCGACGACTTGTTCGAGATATATCTGCATTCGCTTCGGATTTTCCAACATATATTGCTCCATCGTTTTTCCGCGGATGAATTCCATAACGATAGACCATTTCCCATTGATTTTGGAAACCTCAAACACTTCGGGAACATGCAGCTCCGTTGTTTCCATGCATGTCTGATTCAGGGCTTCGCTCAGAACCTCTTCTTTGGAATATGCATCGTGAAAACACTTGATGCAACGATTTCCGTCACGATATATGGTTTTTGTATTTCGAATGGCGATGACTCTATCAAATTTCATAGGTGTTGTCTCTTTCCTCAAAGAATACATCATCAGAAATGATGTGTTTTATTTCGTTCATTATATCATAAATTGCGCTAAAAATCAAGATAATATATAGAAAGGTTGCTTTTCATTGACTTATTCATATTTTTATGATATAATAGTTCAGCGATGAAAGGGTGGTGCAAACATGAATATTCTCCACATGAAATATGCCGTAGAAGTTGCAAAACTCGGCTCACTCAACAAAGCAGCTGAAACGCTGATTATTGCTCAACCGAATATCAGCCGCTCTATCAAAGAACTGGAAGCAGACCTTGGCATCATCATCTTCAACAGAAGCTCCAAGGGCATGGTATTGACACCGGAAGGTGAAGAATTTATCCGCTATGCCAAAAGCATCCTCAAACAGATTGATGATGTTGAGATGATGTATAAACACGGTGCTCCGAAAAAACAGAAATTCTCCATTTCCGTTCCGCGGGCTTGTTATATTTCCGATGCTTTTGCCGAATTTTCCAAGTGTATCAGTGAAGATCCTGCAGAAATATTCTACAAAGAAACCAATTCCCAACGAACCATCAACAATGTCATCAATAACGACTACAAGCTTGGTATCATTCGATATGCCGAAAACTACGATAAGTATTTCAAGACCATGCTTGAAGAAAAAGGGCTTACATACGAGATGATTGCGGAATTCTCATATGTGCTGATTATGAGTCGGGACAATCCTCTTGCAAACAAAGACACCATTACATTTGATGATCTTCCTCCTTATATCGAAATCGCACATGCCGATCCCTATGTCCCCTCATTGCCGCTTTCCAGAGTGGTCA
>JAZTZC010000063.1:0-1696 GCA_045637265.1 Eubacteriales bacterium
GCTACGATCCGACTTCCATTTCCGCGGCAAGTGAGGTCACGGTGTCTGCATCACAGCAGAGTACCTCGCCAAGCACACGCGGCTCAATCATCTCCCAGTTCCTGAAAATAAAGCACTGCATCCGTGTCGGAAAATGATCGATCGGTATCACGGGCGTGTTCTGAATCTTCGGAAGTTCGTGTTTCATAATGTTCTCCTTCGTATCGGACTCATAAACAGTTTTAATTAAATAATATTATAGCGTAATCCGTCGCATCTTGCAAGAGGAATTTCCGTTTTTCCATCAAAAATTTCACATATTTTTTACACAATGACCGCAGGACGGCAATACTTCCGTTGTATAATATTAAAAAAATCTCATAAATGGGAGGTTTTTCGCAAATGAAACGGCACACCACTGCATATTACACACTTTTCCTGTCCTTGCTTCTTCTCCTTGTCACCGTCCTTTGCGGTTGTCAGACACAGAACACCGATACACTGACACTCGATTTTTATAAAATCGGGAAAGCGGATGCTGTATTTATCCGCGGATCAGGCGATGACGGAACCCCGTTTTCTGTCCTGATCGACACAGGAGAAGCCGATGACGCGCCCGAGATCACGGAAAAACTCCGTGCCGCCGGTGTCGATACGCTCGATTATCTCATCCTGACTCACTTCGACAAAGACCATATCGGCGGATTACCCGCACTTCTGTCGGAGATTCCCGCCGCACACATTCTCATGCCCGATTATGTCGGCTCCGGCACGCCGTATGAGGCAATGACCGCGCTGTTTTCGGACGGCTCATATCCGACACAGGTTCTGACAGAGGATACGCAGTTCACGCTCGGTAAAACGCTGTTTTCCGTCTCCGTACCGAAGCAGGATGTCTACGCAAAAAAGCAGGATAACAACGCCTCGCTCGTCATTACTGTCACGCACGGCACACAGATTCTGTATCTGGCAGGTGATGCAGAACAGCTGCGGCAGGAGGAGCTGATCTCCGAGCTGTCAGCGGCGGGGATCACCAAAACCGCCCTGCTCAAGGTTCCGCATCACGGCGTTTACAATGACGGCATCGATGCATTTCTTTCCGCATGTGCGCCCGCAAACGCGATCATCACCTGCTCCGATAAAAATCCGCCCGACCCCGAAACCCTCTCTTATTTGAACGCACTTGATACCAAAACTTTTCTGACTGCAGACGGCGACATCCGCGTGATCTGCACGGAAAACAGTATCACCATCACACAATAACCTCTGACAGAAAGGCTCAACGACCATGATTACCTACCGTTTTGCAGAACAGAACGACATTCCCGTTATTTTATCCCTTGTCCGCGCACTTGCAGCATATGAACATATGGAGGATGCGGTCGTCGCCACGCCCGAATTATACCGCGAATGGCTGTTTGAAAAAAAGATCGGACGTGTCCTCCTTGCCATGGATGGCGAGCATGCCGTCGGCTTTGCGCTGTTTTTCTATAATTTTTCCACATGGCTCGGACGTGCAGGCATTTATCTTGAAGATCTGTTCGTGCTGGAAGAATACCGCGGCCGGGGCATCGGCAAAACGCTTTTGAAGTCGCTTGCGAAAATCGCCGTATCCGAGGGCTGCGGTCGACTGGAATGGGCTTGTCTTGACTGGAACGAACCGTCCATCGACTTTTACCGCGCACAGGGTGCCGTCTCCATGGATGAATGGACGACC
>JAZTZC010000064.1:0-6810 GCA_045637265.1 Eubacteriales bacterium
CAGGCGAAACTGCGATTTATGCAAAATGGCGTAGGTCTGGACTCTTCAGCGTACAATACCATACCGAAAACGGTACGGTTTCCGTATCGAATCAGGTTCTGTATGCCGGTATGACGCTGACGATCACATCCAAGCCCGACAAATATTATGCCGTCGAATCAGTTAAGATCAACGGCAAGGACTTCGGTGCGGAAGAAGTGATTACCATCCAGGCAGTTGCTGAAAATCTCACGGTTGAGGTCACCTTCAAGTGCATCTGGGAGAATCCGTTTATCGATGTATCCGAAGATGACTGGTTCTATCCCTATGTTGCATGGGCATGCATCAACGACATTACAAGCGGTACCTCTGAAAATACGTTCAGCCCGCATGTATCGTTGACCCGTGCGATGCTCGTCACGTTCCTGTGGCGTGCAGAGGGTTGTCCTGCGGCACAGCAGAAGGTCGCGTTTGCCGATGTTGCGGATGGTATGTATTATACCGATGCGATTGCATGGGCGGCGGAGAACGGTATTGTCATGGGTTATACCGATGGCACGTTTGGACCCGATGATGTCATCACGCGTGAACAGATCGCAGTGATTATGCACAGAACTGCTGTATACCGCGGCGAGCTTGATGCTGCAGAGACTGCGGCAGACCTTGCAAACTTTACTGATGCGGCATCTGTTTCGGATTACGCTGTGGAAGGCATGCGTTGGGCTGTCGGTTCCGGTCTGATCATCGGCAATGACGGCAAACTGAACCCGAGAGGTGACGCAAGCAGAGCCGAAAGTGTGACGATCCTTTCCAGATTCTTTGAAGAAGAATAAGCAGGCGGAGATTCTGATATCGCCAGCAAAATGAAATACCCGGTCGGGGCGGTTTCCAATGGAGACCGCCCCGATGCCTTTGGTTGGAATTTTGCCAAACCGCGCAGAAATGTGAAGTTTCTATTGAAATCCGAATGATTTTGTTGTATAATATCAGTATCAATGGAAATGAGGAGGTGCGTATCATGGGAAGTCCGATCCTGTTTTTGGTAGTTCCGTGTTATAATGAGGCTGACGTTCTGCCGCTGACATTACCGCGGTTTGACGAGGTGATGCGGGATCTGATTGCACAGGAAACGATCTCGCCCGACAGCAGAATCCTGTTTGTCAATGATGGCTCTACGGACGGAACATGGGCGCTTCTGTCGCGGTGGTGCGCTGACAACGATCTCTGTGAAGCGATCAGCCTCAGCCGCAACTGTGGTCATCAGCGGGCATTGTATGCAGGCATCATGGAGGTATGCGGACGCTGTAACTGCATCGTAACGGCGGACTGTGACGGACAGGATGATATTTCGGTGATCGGACAGATGCTGGAGAAGTACCGGGGAGGTGCTGACATTGTTTACGGTGTCAGAAACTCCCGGCGTACGGATTCCTGTGCAAAGCGCACCTCTGCACATCTCTTTTATCGTATTTTGCGGATGCTCGGCGCGGAAACCGTCTACGACCATGCCGATTTTCGTTTGATTACTGCGCGGGTCGCGGAGGCTCTTGCGGAATTTGATGAGACAGACCTGTATCTGCGTGGGATTGTTCCGCTCATCGGATTTGAAAGTGCGTATGTAACCTATGCGCGCGGAAAACGGCTTGGCGGAAAAAGTCGGTATTCACCCGGTCGGATGTTCTCGCTTGCCTTGGATGCCGTGACAGGCTTTTCCGTGCGTCCGCTTCGTATCATCTCGGCGCTCGGATGTCTGGTATCTCTGCTTAGCTTTATCGGTATTGTGTGGACATTGATTCAGTATTTCTTTGGCAATACCGTGTGGGGCTGGTCATCAACACTGTGCGTGCTTTGCTTTGTGTCGGGCGTTCAGCTCATCAGCCTCGGTGTGGTCGGTGAATATATCGGCAGAATCTATACTGAGGTCAAACGGCGCCCGCGATATATCGTTGCAAAACGGACGAGAGACGATCAAAAGAGAAACGATTCTGCGTCTCAATGAACGTATAACCAGAAAAAGGAGGTGCCGGAACTGAAACGGAAGCAAAATAACTGGCGATTGACCCGTGCACAGGCGGTTCTGTGGCTGATGATACTTGTGTATACCGTTCTGGCATTTGTCAACCTTGGTGACGGCACAGCACCGGTGACACAGCCCGATATGGGAAACGGCGAGGTGCGGCAATGCATTTCCTACGCAGCATTTGAGACGCCGCAGACTCTCGATGCGCTCATGCTCTATAAAGGACTCGGTACCTGCGGTGTGACGGTCTATATTCCCGACGAGAGCGGGGAAAACTGGGTCGAGGTGACACGGCAGGTTTGTGACGCCATTTACGCATGGGAGGAAATTCCGCTTGACTGTACGGCACAGCTGATCTGTGTCTCAATCGGCGGGGATGCGCAGGCGGAGGTATATGAAGCCGGTTTTCTGTCGGCAGAGCGCACAGTTGTCCCGGTACTGTCCGAAGGTGATGCGCTGTTTGATGAACAAACGCTTGGGCCGACGATGGCAACCTATCAAAACGGCATCTATTTTGACGAAATATATCATGTGAGAACGGCTTATGAGCATCTGCAGGGATTATCTCCGTATGAGATCTCGCATCCTCCGCTTGGGAAGCTGTTGATTGCGCTCGGGATTGCGATCTTCGGTATGCATCCGCTCGGCTGGCGTATGGCGGGATGCCTGTGCGGCATTGCGATGATTCCTGTGATCTATGTGCTTGCAAAGCGGCTTTGGGGTCGTGAACGTCCCGCACTTGCGGCAGCAGCATTTCTGGCACTCGATTTCATGCATTTTACGCAGACACGGATTGCGCTGATCGATGCGCCTGCTGTGCTTCTGATTCTGTCCATGTACACGCTGATGTACCGTTATTATAACAGTACCCCCGAAACGCTGCCATATCGCCGTGCCCTTGGACTTCTTGCACTCTGCGGTGTCATCTTGGGACTTGGCATTTCGGTGAAATGGATTTGTGTATATGCCGCACTCGGTCTTGCGGTACTGTTTGTCATCGGTACGGTCAGACGCCATCGGATGAGCGATCCGACCACACACAACGGTGTGGTGCGCACCTGTTTGTGGTGTGTACTCTTTTTCGGTGTGGTTCCGTTTGTGATCTATTTTCTGTCCTATCTGCCGTATTATCTTGCCAATCCCGCGACACCTGCATGGAAGATTTTCTGGGACAATCAGATTTATATGCTGACCTATCACGGAGGACTCGATTCCGTGCATACCTTCCAGTCGCCATGGTATACCTGGCCGCTCATGCTTCGTCCGATGTGGTATTACGGTGCCAAATCGCTTGCCGCCGAGGGACTTTGCTCCTCGATTGTCGCAATGGGCAATCCCGTTGTCTGGTGGTGCGGTGCGCTGTGTATGCTTCTTCTGCTGTGTAAGCGGCACAAGACCCGAGCGGACGGATTCATTCTGATTGGCTTTGCGTCGCAGTATCTGCCGTGGGCATTGATTGCGCGGTCGACGTTTATTTATCACTTTTTTGCAAGCGTTCCGTTTGTCATATTGGCACTTGTTTCTGTGTTGGAGGATCTGTCATCGTACAAAAAAACGTGTAAATATCTGATGCCCGGACTATTGATCGGGGCAGCGGTGCTGTTTGTCATGTTCTATCCTGTGCTGTCCGGCGCAGTTGTTGATCGCGGATATGTACAATCGGTGCTGACATGGCTGCCCGGATGGGTACTCGGGTATTGACAAACCTTTGATGATTGAATTTGACCCCCCTATCATGATAAAAATTACACCGGATACCGACCTGTATGGTTGCGGTATCCGGTGTATTGTATTTGAAAGGGATTGTGTTTGAAAACCTGGATGATCGGATCAATATCCGAAGAACTCCTTTGCGAACTGTTCGGAGCGCTTGTTCAGTGCTGCGAGCAGGTTCACAAGTTCCTCATCCGGTGTTCCGTTGACAGGAAACTCGGACATGACCGGGCCTTGACCCCAGCAGAGCTTTTTGTACATCGGGTAGTAATGGTCGAGTAAAAAACGTGCCAGCTTGACCAGGCGGTGGGAGCCGTAGACAAATTCATCGCTCTTGGTCGATACGCAAAGAGAGCGTTCGTCGCGGATGGCGGCAAAGAGCGAATCAACAGAGCGGTCAGGTGCAAAGACGAGCGTATAGCCGCCTTTTGCCGCCAAATTGGGATTATCGGGATTGGTGCGATGGGAATCGGTGGAGCCAACGATCGGAATACGAATACCCTCCGCGCGAAGATCCGCCCAAAGTGCGACTGCCGCTTCCATGTCGTCGTCCCGCAAATCCAGTGCGTCATGAATCGCTTCCCGCAGCAGCTGCTTGGTGGCGGGAACTGCCATAAAGTAGACGTTGCTCCAGACCCAGAACGGGTGCGTTAAGAACGAGAGTCCGCCGAATTCCTTTGCTTTGCGCGCAATGAAGATACGCCATGCATAATCGTTTGCATTGATATCCGCGGGCAGATGGAGTTCCGCTTCGATGTTCGCCACCTCTGCGTATGCCTCCTCGCGATGTTCCCGGAAGTATGCATTGATGCTGGATTTGCCGCCCAGATGGACGATGTGGATGGATTCTGTCGGAACATGAACCTCCTCGCCGAGCATCAGTGTCATAGATACAGGGGCATTTCCAAAGACACGCATCGCTTTTTCGGATGCATACGATGTAAAATGGTCGGTGATCGCCATAAAGTCATAGCCTGCAGAGCGATAATTGGCGACTGTGTGCACGGCATCCTGAATACCGTCCGATTCATAGGTGTGACAGTGAACTTCGCCCTTGTAGCAGCGCAAGCCGTACAGGTCATCCGCAAGCGAGTAGACGGCAAGCGCAACAGAGGCGTTTTCACCGAATCTGCCGCGATGGTTGTTGATCTCATAATAGGGAGAGCACATGTCCTCGTCAGGACGCTTTAACAGAATGACGTGCTTTTGTTCCCCTTTGAACAGATGGGTGAACATAAGGTCACCCATCTCATTGGGAGTACACTCGTAAACTGCCGTCGGAAGGGCATCGTAAAAGGCGTGGGCAGAATCCACGGCACGGATACTGACCGTATACGTCAGTCCCTGCTTGAACGCACCGTTTTCACCGAGAGGGTGAATGGCAACGGTGGTTTCCGCATCCGCTCTGACAATCGATGGGCGGACAATGTAATTGAATATCTGGGAATTCATAGGAGTACCTCTTGATGTTGGATTTGAGAATTTGGAATTCAGACCGTACTGTCAGACCATTCCTGACGGCAGCTGCTTGGCAAATGCAGAATCGGGAACATCAGAAAGCAGGAAGCGGATCTCACCGCCGTCGGAAATCTCCTCCCATGTCAGCCATGCACGGTCGATCGGTGTGCCGTTGACCAAAATGCCGCGGATATAGGGGTATTTGTCGGGATCACGGTCGCAGACCATCGTGAGCGTATCGGCGATGCGGCGGCGGTGATAGGTGCGGTCAAGGGTAATCTCGGCGCGGGTAAAGAGCGGAGTGTTGACGTAGAAGATATTGGAGCAAGGCGCGACCATGTGGATGCCGATGGCAGTCAATACATACCACGCGGACATCTGACCGACGTCTTCATTGCCGCAGAAGCCGTATTCCGTGGTGTTGTAGGACTCGCGCTGGATGCGGCGTACCCAATACTGCGTGCGCTCGGGATGTCCTGCATCGGTGAACATGTGCACGAGGTTGTGACACGGCTCGTTTGGATGGTTGTACGCCTCGTTCCACATGGCACCGAGGTCGGATTCTGCCATCAGGCGTTCCAGACGCTCGACAAACAGCTCATGGCCCATCGCATCCATAAGCCCCCGGACATCGTGCGGGACAAACCACGACTGCTGGAAGATATTGGACTCGGTACAGCCATCGTCGTCATATTCCCCGCGCCATTCTGCGAAGTTACCGTCTGCATCGCGGCGGCGCATCCATTTTGTTTCGGGATCGAAGATGTTCTTCCAGCTTTGCGCGCGGCGGTCAAATTCTGCCGCTGTTTCGGTATCACCAAGCTCCCGTGCAAATACAGCCGTACAGTGATCGTCAAAGCAGTTTTCCAGGGTTTGGGAAATGTTGTCCACGACATAGCCGTATCGGTTCATGTCGGCGGCACCCGAGCGGCGGGAATCGGGCGACTGTGCACCGCGTTTGCATATTTTGTATGCCGCATCGACATCGTAGTTTCGGATGCCTTTGCGGTATGCATCGACCGTTACAACGACACCGGGGTCGCCGAGCATGCAGCCTGTTTCGTGTCCGAGAAGCTCCCAGCGCGGGAACGTGTGGTTTTTGTACTTTGCGATATCGATCAGCGCATTGATCATGTCGTTGACCGCATCGGGACGCAGGATCGTCAGAAGCGGAAATTCGCTGCGGAAGACGTCCCAGCCGGAAAAGACCGTACGCATTTTGAAGCGGTCGTCGTTTTTGATATCGCCCTCGGCGGAGCGGTAATTGCCGTTGGCATCGGAGAAGACGCGCGGGTCAAGGAGCGTATGGTACATCGTGGTGTAGAAGATGGTCATTGTTTCCTCATCCGCACCCTCGCAGGAGATCACGGACAGTGCCTCGTCCCATGCGGTTTTGCAATTTTCACGCATCTCATCAAAAGAAATTCCGTCAGCCTCCCGCAGGAAGTTGTCGTATGCGCCTTCGGCATTGATGTAGGAAATACCGATCTTGACGGTGATCTCTCGAGTTTCTGCGGTGTTCGGATAGTCGGCGTAGAACCAAAGCTCCTCACCCTCATAACGGTCGGCGCGGACATCGGTTGGTTTGCCGCAGTTCCAGACACCAAAATCGTCCGCATCGGCAGACGCTTCCAGATAGA